>NZ_JAEMTF010000004.1:0-2091 GCF_016462415.1 Williamsia sp.
GGGCCCCCGCCCGGCCCGATCCCGAGCGGGATCTCGCCGCGAATCGGTACGCCGCTGTCGCCGTCGGCGACGCGCGTGATGCTGCTCGGTGCCGGGGAGCTCGGCAAGGAGGTGGTGATCGCCTTCCAGCGCCTGGGCGTCGAGGTGATCGCCGTCGATCGGTATCACAACGCGCCCGGCCATCAGGTCGCCCATCACGGCTTCGTCATGGACATGACCGACCCCGACGCGCTGCTCGGACTCATCGAGCACGAGCGCCCCGACTACGTGGTCCCGGAGATCGAGGCGATCGCCACCAGTGCGCTGGTCGAGGCCGAGCGCCGCGGCATCACCGAGGTCATCCCCACCGCGCGGGCGACATCGTTGACGATGAACCGCGAGGGCATCCGCCGTCTGGCCGACGAGCAGCTCGGGCTGCCGACCTCGGCGTACGCGTTCGCCGATTCACCCGAGCAGCTGGCCGCGGCCGCCGAGCGGGTGGGCTACCCGTGTCTGGTCAAGCCGACGATGTCGTCGTCGGGCAAGGGGCAGTCGATGCTGCGCGGCCCCGAGGATCTCGACGCGGCGTGGCAGACCGCCGCGTCCGGTGCCCGGGTGTCCGGCGGGCGGGTCATCGTCGAGGGATTCGTCGACTTCGACTACGAGATAACACTTCTGACCGTGCGCGCGGTCGATCCTGCGACGGGCCGGCTCACGACGCACTTCTGCGCACCCATCGGTCACCGCCAGGAACGTGGCGACTACGTCGAGAGTTGGCAGCCGCAGGCGATGAGCGCCGCCGCCCACGGCGCGGCGATGTCGATCGCAGCCCGGATCGCGACCGCGTTGGGAGACGGAAAGCTCGGCGGCCGCGGTGTGTTCGGTGTCGAGATGTTCGTCAAGGGCGACGACGTGTACTTCTCCGAGGTCAGCCCGCGTCCGCACGACACCGGCCTGGTCACCCTGGCGACGCAGCGACTCTCCGAGTTCGAGATGCACGCGCGTGCCATTCTCGGCCTGCCGGTCGACGTCACCCTGGCCAGCCCGGGTGCGTCCGCGGTCATCTACGGCGGTCGTGACGAGCAGGGCATCGCGTTCGAGAACGTCGCTGCGGCGCTGACGATCCCGGAGACCGACATCCGACTGTTCGGCAAGCCGGAGAGCTACCGGCGTCGTCGCATGGGCGTGGTCGTGGCCACCGCCGACGACGTCAGCGGTGCCCGACGGCGGGCCACTGAGGCGGCCGCGCTGGTGCGCCCGATCAGCGGTGTGCGTCCGTCCGCGCCGACTCCGCCCGCTGCGTCGACGACGGCGACGACCACCGCCACGCACCGGCCGCCTCCGGCGCAGCCCCCGGTGCAGCCGACCCCGGCCACCGACCGGATCTCGGTCGAGATGATCGCGCGTCGAGCGCAGGCCGGCGAACCGCCGCGTGTCGATCCCCCGGAGGACTCGTCCGACGAGGCCGCTGTGCCCGCCGAGCGGGACGACCGTCCCGCCGACCGGGCCGATCAGCCCACCCAGCGTTCCGAACTGCCGCGGTGGGACGACGACGCGGACACCTCGACCGAACCGACCGACACCGACGACGACATCCCGTCGGGTCGCATCAGCGTGGAGAAGTGACCGGTGTCGGCGGTCGGTGAGCTGCTGATCGCCCTGGTGATCCTGATCGGACTGGTGGGGACCATCGTCCCGATGCTGCCGGGGCCGTCGCTGGTGTTGGCCGCCATCGTCATCTGGGCGATCTTCGTCGGTGGGTGGGCGTGGTCCGTTGTCGTGGGCGCCGCGGTGCTCATCGTCGGGGCCGCCGTGCTGAAGTACCTCGTCGCCGGACGGTCGATGAAGCGGTCCGGTATCTCGAACCGCACTGTGCTCATCGGTGGGTTGGCCGGCATCGTCGGTTTCTTCGTCATTCCGGTGATCGGTCTGCCGATCGGGTTCCTCGCGGGGGCGTTCGTCGCCGAGTGGGCACGCGATCAGGACGTGCGAGCCGGCTGGCGGGGTGCGGTCGCGGCGCTGCGGGCCGCGGGTGTGGCCATCCTGATCGAGCTCACGGCGTCGCTGTTCGCCGCCGCCGGGTGGCTCACCGGCGCCATCGCCATCTGACCC
>NZ_JAEMTF010000004.1:2191-22138 GCF_016462415.1 Williamsia sp.
CCCGACACCGGGTCGGTGAGGACCATCGACTGCAGGCCGAACGCGGCCTCGAGCAGCTCGGATGTGATGACGTCGCTCGGGGCACCCTCGCGGATGATCGCGCCGTCGCGCATCACGACCAGCGAATCGCTGTACCGGGCAGCCAGATTGAGGTCGTGCAGCACCATCACGACCGTCTTGCCGTGCTCGGCGCTGAGGTCGTGGACGAGGTCGAGCACGTCGACGGCGTGGGCCAGGTCGAGGAACGTCGTCGGCTCGTCGAGCATCACCAGATCGGTTTCCTGGGCCAGCGTCAACGCGATCCACACGCGCTGACGCTGACCGCCCGACAGCGAGTCGACCGCGCGGTCGGCCAACTCGGTCGTCGACGTCAGATCCAGGGCGTGTGCGACCGCCTTCTCGTCGTCGCGCGACCACTGGCGGTACCAGGACTGATGCGGATGGCGTCCGCGGGAGACGAGGTCGATGACCGTGAGCCCTTGCGGCGCAACGGGATTCTGCGGGAGCAGTCCCAGGGTGCGCGCGACGTCCTTGGACTTGCGCGACGCGATGTCGGCGCCGTCGAGGATGACCGTCCCCGCGCGTGGGGTGAGCAGCCGGCCCAGGGTGCGCAACAGTGTCGACTTGCCGCAGCCGTTCGGCCCGATGACCGTGGTGACCTGACCGGTCGGGATGGTGACGTCGAGGTCGGTGATCACCGGGTCGGCGGCGTAGCCCACCGTCAGTCCCGTAGCGGAGAGACGGTCGGCCGGTGCCGACGTGGCGTGCGTGTCGACGGTGCTCATGCGGAGGCCTTTCGGGATACGGCGATCATCAGGTAGATCAGGAACGGCCCGCCCACGCCCGCGGTCACGACACCCACGGGGATGCCGTCGGGCAGCCAGTGCCGACACAGCAGATCACCACCGACGACGAGGACCGCGCCGATGAGCCCGCTCACCAGCGGCGGCGGCGTGGCGACCCGGGCGATGCGCAGCGCGATCTGCGGGGCGAGCAGGGCGACGAACGCGATGGGGCCGGCGGCCGAGACGCAGTTCGCCGCCATGGCCACCGCGACGACGAGACCCAGCGCCGAGACGGGGTCGGCGCGCACGCCGAGTCCCTGGGCCATGTCGCGACCCAGGCTCAGCGTGGACATCGCGCGGTTGACGAACGCCAACACGACCGCGGAAACAGCGAGCGTGATCGCCACCGGCACCACCGACGACCACGACGCGTCCGACACCGACCCGACCAGCCACCGCTGGGCACGTCCGACGTCGTTGATGTCGGCGCGTGTCAGCGCATAACCGGTCAGTGCCTGGAACACCCAGGTCAGGGCGACACCGATGAGCACGAGCCGGAAGGCGTCGATCCCGCCGCGCCAGGCCAGCAGGTACATCAGCGCCGCGGCCAGCGCACCGCCGACGAGGGCGGCCGCCGGGATGCCGATGTCGGCGAACCACGACCCCCAGCTCGACCCGAACGCGATGGCGGCGACGGCCGCGGTGCTGGCGCCCGCGGTGATGCCGAGGACGTCCGGCGTGGCCAACGGGTTGCGGGCGATGGTCTGTGTCAGCGCGCCCGAGGCGCCGAACCCGATTCCCACGAGGACGGAGATCAGCGCGCGCGGCAGGGCGACGTCGAAGACGACGACGTTCTCCACCCGGGTGCCGCCGCCGAGCAGGATGCGTCCCACGTCGAGGGGACCGAGCGGGTAGTCGCCGGTTCCGACACTGAGCGCGAACAACACCAGTGCGACGACCGTGGTCACGACACCGACCACGACGACCCGCGGTCGCACGAGGAACGACGCCGGCCCGACACGCAGGACGTGGCGACGCAGGGTCGGCCGTACCTCGTCGACCGGGGGTGTGGTCGCCGTGCGGTCGGCCGCGGTCGCGCTCACACCGCCACCAGACGTCGGGCCCGGACGAGCTTGATCAGGAACGGCGCCCCCAGCACGGCCAACACCACACCCGCCTGGATCTCGCCGGGACGCGCGATGACCCGGCCGATGACGTCGGAGACGAGCAGCATGATCGCGCCGAGCAGGGCCGAGTACGGGACCACCCAGCGGTAGTCGGGCCCGACGATGAACCGCGCGAGGTGCGGCACGACGAGACCGAGGAACACGATCGGCCCGCATGCCGCGGTGGCTGCCCCGGCCAGCAGGGTGATCGCGGCGATGCCGACGATGCGCACCACCGCGATCCGCGATCCGAGCGAGCGGCTCATGTCGTCGCCCAGGCTGAGCACATTGAGGAAGAAGCCGCTGCCGAGGGCGAGCACCAGACCGATCGCGATGAAGGGGGCAGCCGCGTAGAGGACGTCGGTGCCGCGCCCGGTCACCGACCCCACGTTCCAGAACCGCCAGGCGTCCAACGACGCGGTGTCGGTGAGGACGATGGCCGAGGTGATGGCCAGCAACATCGCCGACAGCCCGGTGCCCGCGAGGACCAGCGTGATCGGGGATGCTCCGCGGGTCAGCGCCGCGGCGCCGAAGACCAGACCGGCGGCCACCACCGCCCCGAGCAACCCGAAGCCCATGTACTCGATGGGGGTGCTGATGCCGAGCAGGTAGACGCCGGTGACCACCGCGCAGGCCGCGCCTGCGTTCACCCCGAGCAGTCCGGGGTCGGCCAGCGGGTTGCGGGTGTGGGCTTGTGTGAGGGCTCCCGCGGCGCCAATGGCCAGACCGACGGCCACGCCCAACGCGGTCCGCGGGATACGGAGGTCACGCACGATGCCGACGATGTCGTCGGCGGCGTCCTGCGGGGCGAACAACGCGTCCCACACCTCGCCCAGGCCCAGTGCACGCGACCCGATCGCGACGGAGGCGACCACGAGTGCGAGCAGCACGACCACGAGTACGACGACACCGGTGACGCGTCGGCGGGGGACCGCTGAGGACAATCGACTGCTCGCTTTCACGCCCCGTTCGGAGTCTCAGCAAGGGTACCCTAAGTAACAATTCGGCGATCATTGGTAACCGATTTGATCTATTTGCCGATGCAACCGGTAGCCGTGCATTGCACTTGAGACGTAGCGGATCGGCCGTGACGTCGAGACGGGCGGCTGATTCGACCAACGACGGCTGAATGACGAAGGTGGGACACCCATGAAGATGAATGTGCACAACCTCAAGCGAGTCGCGGCTGCGACCCTGGCGACGGCCGCGGTCGGTACCGCCGGCATCATCGGCGCGGCCCCGGCCAACGCCGTGGCCCCGCCGGAGCTGCGCCTGACCGGTGTCGTCTACTGCGACCGCACCGAGTTCGTGGGCACGCTGGTCCGCTCGATGACCGCCACCAACGTCGGCGGTGTGACGATGCGCAACACCACGCTGCAGGAGTTCAACGGTCAGCGCCGCTTCTCCGCCGCGCTCAAGCCCGGCGAGAGGCTCAACATCACCACCAAGCAGCGCGGCTGCTTCCCGTCGTCGATCAGCGGCTACACGATCTCCGACATCCGCGAGAACGTGTTCGACAACATCGGCTACTACCGCAACTGACGCTCCTCGGCCCGGACACGGCCAGACACCAACGGCGGCGATCCCCGAGAGGGGGTCGCCGCCGCTGTCGTGTGCGGGGGGAGGTCAGGCCTTGGTGACCTTGTCGGGCTCGGCGGCGGCGAGCATCTCGTCGCGCTCGACGACCTTGACGCGCTCGCGGCCCTCGGCCTCACCGAGTGCGCGCTCGTGCTCGTCGAGGCGGTACCAGCCGTCCCAGGTGGTGAACGGGATGCTGCGCGACTCCAGCAGCTCGACGACCGCGGACTCCTCGGGCGATCCGGGCACGTTGAGGTTCTCCGAACGCATGTCGTCGAGGATGCACTCGACGGTCTCGTTCGCGTCGCCCTTGGTGTGCCCGATCAGACCGATGGGGCCACGCTTGACCCAGCCGGTGGTGTAGAGCCCGACGAGGTGCTTGCCGTCGTCGAAGATGCGTCCGGCTTCGTTGGGGATGACCCCGGCCTGCTCGTCGAACGGGATCTGCGGGAGGTTGTCCGACAGGTATCCGACGGCGCGGTAGATCGCGCCGAGGTCCCAGTCGGTCATCTTCCCGGTCGGCTTGACGTTGCCGGTGCCGTCGAGCTGGGTGCGCTCGGTGCGCAGTCCGACGACCTTGCCGTCGTCGCCGAGGATCTCCACGGGTGACTCGAAGAAGTGCAGGAACAGCTTGTGCGGGCGATCGCCGGGCTCGCGGATGGCGTAGTTCTCGATGATCGTGGCGACCTGATCGGTGATCTTCGACCCGCGTCGCGCGACCGCGGAGCCCTCGTCGTAGTCGATGTCCTCGGGGTCGACGATGACCTCGATGGTCGGGGAGTGGTCGAGCTCCTTGAGCTCGAGCGGGGTGAACTTGGCCTGGGCGGGGCCACGACGTCCGAAGACGTGCACCTCGATCGCCTTGTTGTTCTTCAGGCCCTCGTAGACGTTCGGCGGGATCTCCGTCGGCAGGAGTTCCTCACCGGTCTTGGCCAGCACCCGCGCGACGTCGAGGGCGACGTTGCCGACGCCGATGACGGCGACCTTCTCCGCTTCCAGCGGCCACGTGCGCGGGAAGTCGGGGTGGCCGTCGTACCAGGCGACGAACTGCGCGGCACCGTAGGAGCCGTCGAGGTCGATGCCGGGGATGTCCATCGCGCGGTCGTCGGTCGCGCCGGTGGAGAAGATCACCGCGTCGTAGAACGTCTTCATGTCCTCGAGGGTGATGTCGGTGCCGTAGTCGACGTTGCCCAACAGACGGACCTGTGGCTTGTCGAGCACCTTGTGCAGGGCGGTGATGATGCCCTTGATCCGCGGATGGTCCGGCGCGACGCCGTACCGGATCAACCCGAACGGCGCGGGCATCCGCTCGAACAGGTCGATGCTCACCCCGCGCTCCTTGGCGGTGTCCGACTTCATCAGCGCGTCCGCGGCATAGATGCCGGCGGGGCCGGCACCGACGATGGCGACTCGCAGCGGACGGTTCTCAGCGCTCATGTGCTCAGACTTACTTTCTGTCGGGACGGGTGACTGCTCGCGCAGGCCTCCTACCACGGTAGGCGTCGGGATGCACCCTATGCCAACCGCGGTGGAGTGGATTTGCCCACGTCGGGGCGAGGCCGCTCAGCTCGCGAGCTGCGGCACCAACTTCTGCAGCACCCACGGGATCGTGAGCACCGTCGGCACCGACATCGCGCTGCCGGTCTCGGCGTCGACGTAGACCACGTCGCCGCGCTTGACGATGTCGAGGTTGGCGAACGCCGGGTTGGCCTTGAGCTTCTCGGTCGAGCCCGCGTAATCGGTCACCACGAGCTTGTCGAGACCGTTGAGGAGGTTCAGGTTCTCATCCGAGATCGATCCGTAGAAGCCGTTGGTGATCGAGCTGTTCAGCGACGCCGGGAACGTCATCCCGAGGTTGGCCAGGATCTGTCCGCGACCGTCGCCGGGGCTGTAGATGCTCACGCCGCCGCCGGGGGAGCCGAGAACGACGGCACCCGTGCGACCCACCAACTGCGGGTTGGCCGACTTCGCGTCGGCGAACTTCTGCTGGGTGTCGGCGACGAGCTTCTTCGTCTCCTCGGGTTTGCCGACGGCCGTGCCGATCTCGGTGGTCGAGGCGGTCCACGGGACCTGCCAGTCCCCGTACTGCGCCGGTCGGACGATGGTGTCGGTGACCTTCGCGAGGTTGTCGTAGACGTTCTGCGTCACCGCGTTGTTCACCGCGACGATGAGCTGCGGGTTCGTGGCGATCGCCTTGGTCACCGCACTCGCGAGGTCCTGCGAGGCGCCCGCGAGGATCACCGGACGGTTGTCGCCGAGCAGGTCTTTGTTCCACGGCGTCACGACGGTCTTCTCCGTGGGATCGGAGAACGGCACCATCGTGGTGGGCGTGATGCCCAGCGCCAGCAGGGTGTCGGCGTCGCCGGGGCCGAGCGTCGCGATGCGTGCGGCCGTGGTGTCGATCGTCGTCGAGCCGTAGCGGTGGTCGATGGTGACCGGCAGCGCGCCCGGTTCGGCCGACGCCGAGCTCCCGGTGGCGGTGTCCTCCGCGGGAGCCGAACACGCGGCGCTCACCCCCAGCACGAGGCTCGCCGCGAGGGCGGTGACGGCGACGCTCAGGCGACGGTGCATCGGTACTCCTTCGTTCGCGGTGCAGCTAAGGCAAGGCTGCACTCACTTCTACCCTGACATCGCCGCTCGGATCGGGGCAAATCGGACGGGCCGCCCCGCTCGATAGAATCGCGCCCATGGCAACGACCGACTCCTCTGTGAACCCGTCCGGACCGGATGCACCGGACGACCCGGGGTGGAAGGCCGCCTGGCCGTTTCTCGTCGCCGTCGTGATCGTGGTCCTCGCCCTCGGTGCGATCGGCCTGTTCCACGTCGTCCGGCCGGCATCCGAGCGGCTCACCGACACCGCCAAGATCACCCACGCGATCAACGACTACTACACGGCCAAGAACTCGATCACCTACGACAAGTTCCGCGACGCGAGCTGCGCGACCGATCAGAAGTCGGCGACGTTCCCGTCGGCCGCGACCTTCCGCGACGCCGCCCAGCGCTCCCGGGACGAGCACGGCAACATCGTCGTCACCGACATCACCGAGACGGCGGTCACCGGTTCGACCGCGACGGCGAACATGCACTGGAACTACAACAAGAACCCGTCGAACCAGATCCTCCCGTTGGCGCTGGTGAAACAGGGTGACGACTGGAAAGTCTGCGGACCGAAGGGTCCGTGAGAATCTGATGTGCGGGGCGCGCCGGGTCTGTGCCACTCTTTTGGGGTGAGTTACGCAGGCGATCTGACACCCCAGCAGGCGTGGGACATCCTCGCCGAGGACCCGAACGCGGTTCTCGTCGACGTCCGTACCCGCGCCGAATGGTCCTACGTCGGAGTTCCCGAGCTGTCCGAGCTCGGCAAGGAAGTGATCCTCATCGAGTGGGTGAGCTTCCCCGACGGGCAACGCAACCAGTACTTCGTCGAGCAGCTGCGCGACGCGGGCGTCACCGACGACAACCAGGTGTTGTTCCTCTGTCGGTCCGGTCAGCGCTCGGTCGGTGCGGCCCAGACCGCCACCGCCGACGGTGTCGCGAAGGCCTACAACATCAGCGAGGGCTTCGAGGGCGCGACCGATGCGAACGGGCATCGCGGTGTCGTCGGTTGGAAGGCACAGGGACTGCCCTGGCGTCAGTCGTGATCGGGCAGGGTCGTGACCTGCCACCCGGTGTGTCCCCGGAGACGATCGGGGTCCGTGGCGGTCTCATGCGATCGGGATTCGACGAGACCTCCGAGGCGATGTTCCTCAACTCGGGCTACGTCTACTCCTCGGCCGCCGCGGCCGAACGGGCGTTCACCGGAGAGGACGAGCGCTTCGTCTACAGCCGGTACGGCAACCCCACGGTCGCGATGTTCCAGGAACGTCTGCGACTGCTCGACGGCGCCGAGGCGTGTTTCGCGACGGCCAGCGGGATGGCCGCGGTGTTCGTCTCGTTGGGTGCGCTGCTGAAGGCGGGTGACCGGTTGGTCGCCGCCCGCAGCCTGTTCGGGTCGTGCTTCGTGGTGTGCAACGAGATCCTCCCGCGCTGGGGTGTCGAGACCGTCTTCGTCGACGGCGAGGACCTCGCGCAGTGGGAGGAGGCGTTGTCGGTGCCGACCACGGCGGTGTTCTTCGAGACGCCGTCGAACCCGATGCAGTCGCTCGTCGACGTCGCGAAGGTGTCGGAGCTCGCGCACGCGGCCGGCGCGCAGGTGGTGTTGGACAACGTGTTCGCGACGCCGCTGCTGCAGCGCGGCTTCGAACTCGGAGCCGATGTCGTGGTCTATTCCGGCACCAAGCACATCGACGGCCAGGGCCGGGTGATGGGCGGCGCGGTACTCGGGTCGAAGGAGTACATCGACGGCCCCGTGCAGACGCTGATGCGGCACACCGGTCCGGCCATGAGCCCGTTCAACGCGTGGACGCTGCTCAAGGGGCTCGAGACCCTGCGCCTGCGGGTCGACGCGTCGACCGCCTCGGCGTTGCGGATCGCGCAGTTCCTCGAGGACGACCCACGGGTCAAATGGGTGAAATACCCGTTCCTGCAATCACACCCGCAATACGAGCTGGCGACGTCCCAGATGACCGGTGGCGGCACCGTGGTCACGTTCGAACTCAACGACCGCGACGACGTCACCGGCAAGCTGCGCGCCTTCGAGGTGCTCGACAAGCTCGCGATCGTCGACATCTCCAACAACCTGGGTGACTCGAAGTCGCTGATCACCCATCCTGCGACCACCACGCACCGGGCGATGGGGCCCGACGGGCGCGCCGCGATCGGACTCTCGGACAGCGTCGTCCGACTCTCGGTGGGCCTGGAGGGCGTCGAGGATCTCGTCGGCGACCTGAACCAGGCCCTGTAGCCAGGAGGTCTCGGCGATGCAGTCGGTGATCGATTGGCTGATCAGCGTCATCGAGACGACTCCGCCGTGGGTGGTGTACCTGCTGGTGTGGACGTTGGTCTACACCGAGTCGGCCGCGTTGCTCGGGCTGGTGCTGCCCGGCGAGACCGCCCTGCTGACCGGTGGCGTCGCCGCCGCGATCGGATCGACCAACATCGGGTGGCTCATCGCGGGTGCCTGTGTCGCCGCGATCGCCGGTGACGCAACGGGTTTCACGTTGGGTCGACACTTCGGGCCGCGGGTGGTCAACTCCCGCTTCGGTCGGAGGATCGGTGCGCAACGGTGGGACAAGGTGTCGCAGGCGGTCAAACACCGGGGCATCCCCGCGGTCATCGCGGCGCGATGGATCGGGTACGTCCGCACATTGACGCCGTTCGTCGCGGGGATGTCGCGGATGCCGGTGAAGCTCTATCTCACCGCCAACGTCATCGGCGGGCTGGTGTGGGTCATCGCGGTCGGGATGCTCGGCTACCTCGTCGGTGCCGCGGTCGGTGCGCGGTTGTTGCTCTACGGCGGCCTGATCGTCGGCGTGCTGGTCCTGGCCTACTTCGCGGTCGCATGGTGGCGCGAGCGTCGTCGCCAGGGCGCCGTCCCGGTCGACGAGATCGTCTGACACCCCGCCGGGTGGGCAGGCAACCCCGCCAGTTGGGCATTTAAACGCGCCAGTTGGGCACGGACGGGTCAGGTGAGCAGGTCGGGACAGCCCAGGGCCCGGAGCACCGTGGCGAACTTCGCCGACGTCTCGGCCAGCTCCTCCGCAGGATCGGACTGTGCGACGATGCCACCGCCGGACCAGGCGCGGATCGTTCGCCGGTCCGGTGACACCTCAGCGCACCGGATGCTGACCATCCACTCGCCGTCACCGTCGGTGTCGCACCACCCGATCGCCCCGGCATAGAAGCCGCGAGGTTCCTCGGTCTCGAGGATCATCGTGCGCGCGGCCTCGGTGGGGGTGCCGCAGATCGCCGGGGTCGGGTGCAGCTGCATCGCCAGGTCGAGCGACGTCGCCTCCGGATCGCGCAGCACCCCCTCGATCGGTGTTGCGAGATGCCACATCTCGCCGGTGCTCAGCAGGATCGGCTCGTCGGGCACCGACAACGTCGTGCACAGCGGGGCGAGTACCGACGTCAGATAGGCGACCACGATCTGGTGTTCGTAGTGGTCCTTTGCCGACGCCAGCAGCGCCGCCGCCCGCGCCGAGTCGACGTCGGGATCGGCCGAGCGGGGCGCCGATCCGGCGTAGGGCCGGCACGTGACGCGGTCACCGGTCTTGCGCACCAATGACTCCGGGCTCGCGCCCACCAGGGTGTGTCCGACGAAGCCCGCGCCGGCCGGGGTGAGATCGACGCGAAAACCGTTGCGCTCGTGGTTGCCCGCGGCCAACGCGGCGACCACGTCGTCGATGGCGACGTCGGCCGCCGCGTGCATCTCGATCGAGCGAGCGAGCACCACCTTGTCGGCGTCGCCGGCGACGATGCGGTCGATGACGGCCGCGACCCGCTCGCGATGGACCTCGGGGGTGGGGACCGAGGCGGTCAGGGTCATCGGCACCGACAGCGGTTCGGCGTCGGCCGATGACGGGTCACCGTGCTCGAGGCCGGCGACCGCGACGAGTGCATCGGGAGCGGCCGCATCGAACGACAACGCACCGACCACCGCGATCCGATGCCTCGTCGCTCGCCCCGCCGCGATCGCGGCGACGGCGTCGGCGGCCGAGGAGAACTGCGCCACGGGCGCGCCCGCGCGGACCGATCCGTGCGGTCGGGACAGGTGGAAGGACACACCGGCAACGCTACCCGGGGGCTTTGCGATCACCGTGACCGCAATTCCGCCCACGACGGCGCACCGCCTCGGCCCGGGAGATGTGGCGCGCGCCACACCTCGATTGACACCACCCCTGGTCGGCGATCATCCTTCTCCCAGGTCATGAGTATCAGCGCACAGCCCCGGCTTGCTGATCGGCAACCCTCCAACCGCGGTGGGGTGCTCCGGGTGACGACCAGGCACACGTACGAGACCGGCGTGTGCAAGCGCGGACTCCTCGAGGGTCCGAAGACTCGAGAGGACTGCCCGATGACAGCTGTAGCCCCCACCCCCATCACGTTCCCGCGTGCCGACGCGTTCTTCGAACCCGTTCGTGTGCGGCGGACCGCGCCGGCCGGCCCCGGCCCGATCGCCGATCTGGTGGGTGCCGACATCACCACCGCACTCGACGGCAGCGGTCGCTCGGTGCGCTACGTCAATCTCGACTACGCGGCCAGCGCGCCGGCCCTGTCGGCCGTGGCCGCAGAGATCGCCCAGGCGCTGCCGCAGTACGCCAGTGTCCACCGCGGCGCCGGGTACCTGTCGCAGCTGACCACCGATCGGTACGAGAAGGCGCGGGTCTCGGTGCGCAGGTTCATCCGGGCCCGCGCCGACGACCACGTGATCTTCACCCGCAACACCACCGATGCGATCAACCTGCTCGCCGGTGCGACCCCCGGCGACACCGTCGTCCTCGACATCGAGCACCACGCGAACCTGTTGCCGTGGAAGCGCTCCGGGGCCCGCGTGGTCGCTTGCCGACCCACGCTCGCCGAGACGATCACCGCACTCTCCGAGGAACTGCAGCGTTCGCCCGCGGCACTGCTGGCCGTGACCGGCGCATCCAACGTCACCGGCGAGGTCCTGCCGCTGCACACCCTCGCCGACATGGCGCACAGCGCCGGTGCCCGCATCCTGGTCGACGCTGCCCAGCTTGCCCCGCACCGCGCGCTGAACATGGTCAGCCACGGCATCGACTACCTCGTGTTCTCCGGTCACAAGCTCTACGCCCCCTTCGGCTGCGGCGTACTGGCCGGACGCGGCGACTGGCTCGACGCATCGGTGCCCTACCTCGCGGGCGGGGGAGCGACCCTGGACGTCCGCGGTGTCGACGCGGCGGACGACGACGGCTCCGACACCGGCGTGCAGTGGGCCTCCGGTCCGGCGCGCCACGAGGCGGGCACTCCGAACGTGCTCGGAGCGGTCGCGATCGCCGCGGCCTGCGACGCGATCACCGACCTCGGCCACGAGCGCATCGGCCTGCACGAGCACGCGCTGCGCTGCCGCCTCGACGCCGGCCTCGACTCGATCTCCGGGGTCGAGCCGCTCTCGATCTGGTCCGACGCCTCCGACCGCGTGGGCATCGCCGCGTTCACCGTCGCCGGACGGACCCCCCGTGCGGTGGCCGAGTTCCTCAACGACTCCCACGGCATCGGCGTCCGCGATGGACGGTTCTGCGCCCATCCGTTGTTGAACCATCTGGGTCACCCCGAGGGGGCGGTCCGCGTCAGCTTCGGACTGGGAACCGGCGCCGACGACATCGACCGACTCCTCTACGCACTGCGGGAACTCACCGCGACAGCATCGGAAGGCTCCAGATGACCACCACCGCCCGGCTCCGCCCCGAACTCACCGTCGCGATCGACGGTGAGGACCACCCCATCGCGTGGAGCGGTCCGCGGCCGGCCGACGCCCACCCCGCACGTGTCGTGCGCATCCGTCGTTCGACGCTGAGCGAGTCGATCCGTGAACGGGCCCGCCTGCGTGCCGACGCCGTCGACGACCCGGCCGATCTCGTGGTCGCCCTCGAGGTGGAGGCGCTCATCGCGCCCGAGGCGTCCACCGCGCGTGCGGAGCTACTGCGCCGTGGCGAGACCCTCACGTCGGACACCCTGCGCTACGTCGGAACGCCCAACGGTCTGCGCACGCTGATCGAGGACCTCTACGTCGCCGAGGTCGCCGACGCGGTGATCATCACACCGATCGACGGCCTGGCCACGGCCGTGCTCGTGGCCGATCAGGTGCTGCCGCGCCTGCGCGAGTCCTCGGCTCGTCGCGCCGCCTGATCGACTCCCGGCGCAGCAGGTCAGTTGTCGCCCGATGACCAGCGTCGGTCGACCTCCGCCCGCCCGGCGTCGGTGAGCGCACCGAAGAGTCGGAAGCGCGCCATGCCCCCGTCGGGGTAGATGTCCACCCGGGCCTCGGTCATCGGGCCGACGCCGTCGACGACGAAGCGGTGCCGTGTGTCGGGCTGCAGCACACTGTGTTCGAGCACGTCGAACCACTCGCCGTCGCCGTTGCGCCCCTGCACGCGCGCCGCGCCGGGGGCGTTGCCGAGGAAGTAACTGGTGTCGAGCTCGACGAGGCCGGGCACGCCCTCGTCGGCCAGACGCACCTGCACCCAGTCGTTGCCGTCGTCGCGGCGCCTCGAGGTCTCCCATCCCTCACCCATCGACCGTGCGCGTCCGGGCATCAGCAGGTTGTTCGGTGAGCCGTAGAACATGTTGGAACAGTCGGTGATCATGCCGCCGTTCTCGAGTGCGGCCAGGTCGAAACTGCCGTGCCCCAACAGGGCCGGGTCCGGGACGCCGCGCCCGTGCACGCGGAGCCGGGCGACACCGCCGTCGGGATAGATCGACAACCGGACGTGGGTGAAGAGGTCCTTCGACTCGACCGCGAACGGATTCGCCCGGTCACCGCCGACCTCGCTGCGCTCGACGATGGTCTGCCACTGCGCCGTCTGGGCGACCTCGTCGGCGCTGGGGTGCCCCTCGACGGTCGCGGCCTCGACCGAGATGTACGGCGGATAGTTGCCGACGAACCACGAGGTGTCCACGACGACGCCGTGGATGATCCCGGGGACGCCCAACCGCACGATGGCCTGATCCACACCGGTCGGGGCGCCCGGTCCGCTGCCGGCCGGCGGCCGCCGACGTCGGGTCTCCCAGCCGTCGTAGATCTGGCCGCGGTGGCCGAACGTCGACGGGCGGTACTCGGCCGGTGCCGCGGTGATGAGGTTCTCGACCTCGGCGAACAGGTCGTCGTTGGTCCACACCGCGGCCCCGCCGAGGGTGCGCAGCGCGAGGTCGGGCATCGCGGTGAAGTCCGGTCGCGAGGACGGGGTGGGCGAGGCTGCGGCAGAGGTGGTCACGACGCACAAGGTTACTGAGGCGCGTGCGGAGCACCGTGACGGCACATGCCCGCGTCGCGAATGTCCTGTTTGCACTCGCCACGACGACGGGCGCATACTTGCACGGTTCAAGTAGTTGTAACCGGAAACTCATTCGAGGTGAGAATCAATGTCGCGTCTCTCGCATGTCGACGAACTCATCGCGGTGCTCTCGCGGTACGGGCGGATCAAGGAACGGCTCGCCGTCACCAAGCTCAAGACCCCGGAAGGGATCGTCGAGACCGCGGCCTATCAGTGTATGTTCCGGCTCGCGATCGCACCCCTGCGTTCGGGTGAGTTGGCCGAGCAGATCTTCGCCGACCCCTCCACCGTCAGCAGGCACATCGCCCACCTCGTCGACCTCGGCTACGTCCGACGTGAAGCCGACCCCCGCGACGGCCGCGCGACGATCCTGGTCCTCACCGACACGGGCAACCGTCAGGTCGAGGCCGTACGCAAGCACCGGTTGCACGCGCTCGAGGCCATGCTCGACGAGTTCTCCGACGACGAGATCGACAACCTCACCCACTTGATGTCCCGATTCGTCGACGCTGCCGAGGTGCTCGCGAACCGGGTCGACGACACCGTCACACCAGATCAACCACGACACGAAGAGGCAACACGATGAGTCAGGACGCAGCAGTGTCGAGAGGGGCCGCGGCCGCGGTCGCGTCGGACAAGGATCCGGGCGGCCTGACCCATCGTCAGATCCTGACGATCATGGGCGGGTTGATGATCGGCATGTTCCTCGCCGCCCTCGACCAGACGATCGTCTCCACCGCCATCCGCACCATCGCCGACGATCTGAACGGCTACTCGCTGCAGGCGTGGGTCACCACCGCGTACCTCATCACCTCGACGATCGTCACGCCGCTCTACGGCAAGCTCTCCGACATGTACGGCCGCAAGCCGTTCTTCATGACTGCCATCACGCTGTTCATCATCGGTTCGCTGCTGTGTTCCACGGCGACATCGATGTACGAACTGGCCGGCTACCGCGCCCTGCAGGGTCTCGGTGCCGGTGGTCTGTTCTCGTTGGCGCTCACCATCATCGGCGACATCGTCCCGCCGCGAGAGCGCGCCAAGTACCAGGGCTACTTCCTGGCCGTGTTCGGTACCTCGAGCGTGCTGGGCCCGGTGCTCGGTGGCCTGTTCGCGGGCCAGTCGTCGATCCTCTGGGTCACCGGATGGCGCTGGGTGTTCCTGGTCAACGTGCCGATCGGTCTCATCGCGCTGGTCGTCGTGTTCAAGGTGCTCGACTACAACCAGATCAAGGGGATCAAGCGTCGCCTCGACTGGTGGGGCGCAGCGGCTCTCGCGATCGGCGTGGTCCCCTTGCTGGTCGCCGCCGAACAGGGCCGTGAGTGGGGTTGGGGCGACACCAAGACCGTCATCTGTTACGTGGTCGGTGTCGCCGGCGTCGCGGCCTTCGTCTGGGTCGAACACATCATGGGTGAGGCGGCCATCATCCCGCTGCGCATCTTCAAGAACAGGGTGTTCGCCCAGGGCATCGTGATCTCGGTGGTCATCGGCGCGGTCATGTTCGGCGCGATCTCCATTCTCCCGCAGTACTTCCAGGTGATCCGCGGGTCGAGCCCGACCGTCGCCGGACTGCAGTTGCTGCCGATGGTCGTCGGTCTGATGAGCGCGTCGATCCTGTCGGGTCAGATGATCTCGCGGACCGGGCGCTACAAGATCTTCCCGATGATCGGCGTCGTGCTGATCACGGTGGTCACGTTCCTGATGCACTACGTCAGCGTCGACACCTCGATCTACCTGGTCATGCTGATGGCGTTCTTCCTCGGCTTCGGTCTGGGCAACCTGATGCAGCCGCTGACGCTGGCGATGCAGAACGTGTTGCCCGCCAAGGACATGGGCATCTCGACCTCGTCGGCCACCTTCTTCCGTCAGATCGGTGGCACACTCGGTGTGGCCGTGTTCTTCTCGGTCCTGTTCTCGGCCATGGGCCCGAACATCGCCGATCAGATCGAGAAGGCCGCGCCCTCAGCAGAATTCCGCCAGGGTGTGCAGCAGGCGGCCGCGAGCAGCGATCCGACGGTCGCTCAGTTCGGACAGGGACTCGGATCCGGCAACGCGGGCGCCTCGGGTTCGGTGCTCAACGACACCTCGGTGATCAACAAGCTGCCCGACGCGATCGCCCAGCCCATCAAGATCGGGTTCGCCGACTCGATGGACCTGGTGTTCCTGTCGGTGTCGATCATGTCGATCATCGCGCTGGTCGCGGTCTTCACCTGGAAAGAGGTGCCGTTGCGCGGCAGCTCCGGATCACAGGCCGCGGCACAGGACCTCGCCGATGAGAAGGCGCTGAACGACGCGAACGCCGGCAGCGTCTCGCAGGGGAACGTGTCCGTTGCCGAATCGGTCGCCGACGCGGCGCCTGCTCCCGATCACGGTCGCCACGAGGACACCGCGGGCCCGGGCCGCCACGAGGTGGGACGGGCGCCCGGCGCCGAGAACGTGCCACCGCTCGGCGGTTCCGAGGAGAACCCGGGACGGCACGAGGCCTGACCACGGGTCACCCACGAACGACTCGACCCCGACGGTGCGCAACCGTCGGGGTCGAGTCGTCAGGTGGGGAAGGCGTCAGCCGCGAGCGGGCTCGGCGACCTCGTCCGGGTGCTCCTTGAGGCGCGCGATGGCCTCCTCGGCGACCTTCTCGGCCTCGGCCTTGCCGGTCCAGCCGCCGGCGGTGACGTCCTTGCCAGGCTCGAGGTCCTTGTAGTGCTCGAAGAAGTGGGCGATCGCGTCGAGCTCGAACGTCGAGACGTCGCCGATGTCCTGGATGTGGTCCCAGCGGACGTCCTTCGCGGGCACGCAGAGCAGCTTGTCGTCGCCGCCGGCCTCGTCGGTCATCCGGAACATGCCGACGATGCGTCCGCGCACGATGACCCCGGGGAACACCGACTCGGGCAGCAGCACCATCGCGTCCAGCGGGTCGCCGTCCTCACCGAGGGTGTTGTCGATGAACCCGTAATCGGCCGGGTAGCCGAACGCGGTGTAGAGGTAGCGGTCCAGATAGACCTTGCCGGTCTCGTGATCGACCTCGTACTTGTTGCGCTGGCCCTTGGGGATCTCGATGGTGACGTCGAACTCCACGACGCGTCCTCCTAGCTGGTGGGGAAGCGGCCGATCGCTCGGCCACCAGGTTCTCGAAACGAGTCAACGATACTGTTGGTTGACGGTGCGCCGACCGCGGGCGGTGCGATACGAGACGACGAGTGAAGTTCGAAGGGGAGCCGCGTGAACGCACGACGGGTCAGACGCGTGAGCGTGTGGTGGACCGTTGTCCCCGTGCTGGCGATCGTGGTGGTCGCCGCCGTCCTCGTGGTGGTGGCCCTGGCCGTGGACACCGGCGGTTCGACGACCGCGTCGAACGCCCCGGTCCGACCCCCGTTGGTCTCGGCCGATCCGGCGGTCCGGGCGGTCGCCGCCGACGCCCCCGAGCCGACCGCGGGCGGGATCACCGCGCAGATCGCCTCGGCCCTGCGCAACCCGGCGCTCGGTGAGCTGACCGGGGAGATCTCCGACGCCATCACCGGGCAGACCCTCTGGTCACGTTCGCCCGACCGCGCGATGGTCCCGGCGTCGACCACCAAGGTCCTCACCGGCGCCGCGGCCCTGCTGACGCTGCCGCTGGACAAACGCATCACCACGAACGTCGTCGCCGGTGAGAACGGTCAGGTCGTGCTGGTCGGAGCGGGCGACCCCACGCTGTCGTCGCAGCCGTCGGGCACCGACACCTTCTTCACCGACGCCGCGCGCATCTCCGACCTCGCCGACCAGATCAAACGCAGCGGCACCACCGTCACCTCGGTGGCCGTGGACACCTCGCTGTACACCGGCGCCGCACTCGCGCCGAGCTGGGAGGTCGCCGACATCGCCGGCGGCAGCATCGCGCCGATCCAGTCGGTGATGACCGATTCCGGCCGCATCAATCCCTCCGAGCTGTACTCGCCGCGCACCCCGACACCGGCGATGGCCGCGGCGACCGCGCTCGCGGTCGACCTCGGGGTGCCCGCCGACACGGTCTCGACCGGGACCGCCACCCCGAACGCCCGCGTGCTGGCCTCCGTGCGATCGGCGCCGCTGGAGACCCGACTGCGCGACATGCTCGGCGACAGCGACGACGTGCTGGCCGAGACGATGGCCATCGAGGTCGCGCAGGCCACCGGCGGCCAGTCCAGCCTCGACGGTGGCGTCGCCGCGGTCACCTCGGTCCTGGCGTCGGCCGGCGCGAGCATGAACGGGGTCGCGCTCAAGGACACCAACGGACTCTCGGTCGACGACCGCATCCCGGCGTCGACACTCGATGGCATCCTGCGGGCCGCGGCGGGCACGGGCGACGCGAAGCTGAGGCCGTTGCTGGAGATGCTGCCCATCTCCGGAGCGACGGGCACCCTGGCCGACCGCTTCGCCACCGCGGGTTCCGGCGGGGTGTCGGGGGCCGGGTGGATCCGCGCCAAGACCGGGACGCTCACCGGCGTCAACACCCTGGCGGGGATCGTGCAGACGAAGGAGAACCGCGTGCTCACATTCGCGATGATGTCGAACGGCACCGACCCGAACGCCGCCCGACCGGCACTCGACGCACTGGTGACCGCGCTGCGCGGCTGCGGGTGCCGATGAGCACCGACGGCCCCACACCCCCGGGCGCCCGGATCGACTGGTCTCTGGCGGCGTCGGTGGGTCGCCGGGTCGCCCGGCCGGGCCCGATCACCACCTCGTACACCCTCGACGCCGCGCGGGCGGAGCTGGCGGCCTCGGCCGCCGCGGCCGAGGCCCCGGTCCGTGCCGTCACCGGTCTCGCCGACGGACTGCCCGTACCCGCGGCCACCGTCCTCGATCGCGGCGAATGGATCGGCGCCGCGGCGCAGTCGATGTCGGCGATGCTCGGCGGCGGCGAGCCGGTGGGCAAGCCCGGCATCGCGGGCCGGATCAGCGGCATACAGGCCGGCGGTCTGCTCGCCTTCATGTCCGGCGCGATCCTCGGTCAGTACGACCCGTTCACCGCGGATCCGCAGACCGGCGCCGACGGGGTGCTGATGTTGGTGACGCCCAACATCATCGCGGTCGAGCGGTCGCTGAAGGTGGTGCCGTCGGACTTCCGGCTGTGGGTCTGCCTGCACGAGGTCACCCATCGCGTCCAGTTCTCCGCCAACCCCTGGTTGCGCGGCTACATGCTCGACAACATCGCGCAGCTCAGCGAGGACACCGGCGAATCGGGAGCCGAACTGGTGAACCGGATCTCGTCGGCGCTGCGATCCGGCAAGCCCCGTGAGAAGGGCGTCATGGGCGCGATGCAGCTGCTGCAGACGCCCGAGCAGTACGAGGCGTTCACACGTCTGATGATGCTCGGCACCCTGCTCGAGGGACACGCCGACCACGTGATGGACGCGGTGGGACCCGCGCAGGTCCCGACCGTCGAGACGATCCGGGCAGCGTTCGACGCCCGCCGTACACGTCCGCAGAACCCGGTGCAACGCATCATCCGGTCGCTGATCGGGATGGATGCCAAACTCGCGCAGTACATCCGGGGCAAGGCGTTCACCGACGAGGTGGTCGCCACCGTGGGCATGACCCGTTTCAACGCCATCTGGTCCGGGCCCGACACGATGCCGCGACCCGAGGAGATCGACGAGCCGCGCCGATGGATCGACCGCGTCCTCTAGTCATGACCGGCTCGGGGCTTCTCGGCGACCGAACCGCCGAGATCGCCCGTGCGGTGCGCACGTTCGCCGATGGTCACCTCGACGGCCCGGAGGTCTGCGTCGGGTTGTCCGGCGGCGCCGACTCCCTCGCCCTGACCGCCGGTGCGGTTCACGCCGGGTTGTCGGTGACCGCGCTCGTCGTCGATCACGACCTGCAGGCGGGCTCAGAGGCGGTGGCTCGTACCGCGGCGGCTCACGCACGGGCGCTCGGTGCGTCCGCGACGGTGGTGCGGGTCGAGGTCGGTGCCGGCGGGGGACCGGAGGGGGCCGCGCGCCGGGCGCGCTACGACGCCCTGGACTCCATGCGTTCCGGTCGACCGGTTCTGCTCGCCCACACCCTCGACGACCAGGCCGAGACCGTGTTGCTCGGCCTCGCCCGTGGTTCGGGTCCACGCTCGATCGCGGGCATGGTCGGCTGGGCGGCGCCCTGGGGTCGCCCGCTGCTCGAGCTGCGGCGGTCGACGACGGTGGCCGCGTGCGCCGAACTCGGTGTCACACCGCACGTCGACCCGCACAACAGTGACCCACGGTTCACCCGTTCCCGGCTGCGCACCGAGGTGTTGCCGCTGCTCGAGGACGTCCTGCAGGGCGGGGTGGCGTCGGCGCTGGCCCGCACCGCGACGCAACTGCGCGCCGACTCCGATCTCCTGGACGACCTCGCAGCGCGGACCTTCGGCGTGGCCGCTCGCGGCGACCGGCTCGCGGCGGACGCGCTCGCGGACACGGCGTCGCCGATCCGTCGACGGGTGGTGCGGCGGTGGGTGATCGCGAACGGGGCCACCGAGCCGACCGAACGCCTGATCCTCGCCCTCGAGGAGCTGTTGCTCACGCCGAC
>NZ_JAEMTF010000004.1:22238-46111 GCF_016462415.1 Williamsia sp.
GCTTTGCGTACGTTCATAGGGGAGATTCCGTTCAATTCGTAGAGCTATCCGGAATCAGCGCACCCCCCGTGACGGTCATCTGTTCGATCGACACATTGTGTCTATCGGCAACGAATTCCCTGTTCGTTGCAATGAGAACCATCTCGTGCATTCGTCCGGGTAGTAGGGGCAAGGCGATATTAGCGTCATGAAATGGGGCGACGATGGTGATCCCTACAAATTCCCGTGATTGTTTTGTGATGTATCCGTAATCCGCTGGTCGGGCGCCTCACGGCCGCCGCGCGGCCCCGTCCGCACGTCCGCGGACCCCCGCCGCCGCACAGCGGTGTGCTCTCGGCCCGATGCCCGCTCTTCGCGGGCGGGGCATCGCATGGCAAGCTCGTAACACACCGGCGGGCGCGAGGCTTGTCCATTCGCGAAAGGGCTTCACGGGTGACCGACAACGGTGATCTACTCCGAGCGCATCCCTACGGCGACGACATCGAAGCGGTCGTCGTCACCGAAGCGCAGATCAAGCAGCGCACACACGAACTAGCGCAGACAGTCGGGGCGCGGTACGCGGGCATCGACGAGGACCTGATCCTCATCGGCGTGCTGAAGGGTGCGGTCATGTTCATGACCGATTTCGCCCGTGCGCTGCCGATTCCCACCCAGCTCGAGTTCATGGCGGTCAGTTCGTATGGCTCGGCGACATCGTCGTCGGGCGTCGTCCGGATCCTGAAGGATCTCGACCGTGACATCGCGGGCCGCGACGTGTTGATCGTCGAGGACATCATCGACTCCGGGTTGACCCTGTCGTGGCTGATGAAGAACCTCAGCTCGCGTCAACCGAAATCCATCGCGGTGTGCACATTGCTGCGTAAACCCGACGCCGTGCGCACCCAGGTCGAGGTCGCCGACATCGGGTTCGACATCCCGAACGAATTCGTCGTCGGGTATGGACTCGATTACGCCGAGCGTTATCGCGACCTGCCGTACATCGGTCGTCTGGACCCGCAGGTGTACACGGGATGAGCACCGCGATCGAGCTCGCCGCCGACGTCGCGGCGGGACGCATCACCCCGCAGCAGACGGTCGACGCCGCCATCGATCGCATCGTCGAGCGTGACTCGCGGGTCGGCGCGTTCGTCACCGTCCGGGCCCGGCGTGCCCGCTCCGAGGCCGCAGAACTCGCGACGCGTCCCGACCTGGCGAGCCTGCCGCTGGCCGGGGTCCCGATCGCCATCAAGGACAACGTCGCGGTGAGCGGCGAACCCATGCGGATCGGATCGCGTGCCACCCCCGATTCGCCCCAGGCCGCCGACCACGTCCTCGTCGCGCGGCTCCGGGCGGGCGGCGCGATCGTCGTCGGCCTCACCGCTGTTCCCGAACTCTGCCTGTTCGGTGCGACCGATTCCCCGGACACCATCACCCGCAACCCCTGGAACCGCGACCTGACCCCCGGCGGATCGTCGGGTGGTTCGGCCGCCGCCGTCGCCAGCGGACAGGTCCTCATCGCACACGGAAACGACGGACTCGGCTCGATCCGAATCCCCGCGGCGGACTGCGGTCTGTTCGGGATCAAGCCCGGACCCGGCGTCGTTCCCCCGCAGCCCGGCGGTAACGGGTGGTACGGAATGGCCGAGAACGGGCCGCTGGCCACCACCGTCGCCGACGCCGCGCTGATGCTCGCCGTCATGGCCGACGACATGTCCCTCGCCGAGGCCGGCGCGGGCACCGACCAGACGCCGGTGCGCATCGCACTCGCCGACAATTTCCCGCTCGCGATCGGTTCCACCGACCAGCACTGGGCCGCGGCGTTGTCGCGGGCCGGGCAGGTGCTGACCGGGATCGGTCATCAGGTGACCACCAGTCCGTTGCCGTATCCGAAGAACCCGGCGCCGTTGCTGTTGCGGTGGGTCGGTGGCGCAGCCGCCGATGCCGACGACATCGCCGCCCAGGGCGGCGACATCTCACTGCTGCAGAAGCGAAGTCGGCGACACGTCGCGCTCGGACACCAGGTCAACCGACGCGGCCTCGTGCGCGACTCGCAGAAGACGGCGCTGATCGCCTCGGTCGAGCGCTACCTCGAGTCGGTGGGCGCCGAGCTGATCATGACACCGACGCTGGCCCGCCCGCCGATCCGCGCCGCGCGATGGAGTGAGAAGGGCTGGGCCGCGAACATGCTGGCCAACGTCTCCTACGCCCCGTTCGCGGGGTTGTTCAACGTCCTCGGATGGCCGGCGATGTCGGTGCCGTTCGGGGTGCACCCGACCTCCGGCACCCCGATGGCCGTGCACCTCGTGGGACGCCCGGGCAGCGAGCCCGTACTCCTGGGCGTCGCGGCCCAGCTCGAGAGCGCCCATCCGTGGCCGCGTGTGGCCCCGGGTTTCGCCACGCAGGCGTGAGCACCGCGGCCTTCCCGCCCGCCGACCGCGACGCGGTCTACCGGGCGATCGCCCAACGTCGCGACATGCGGCACTTCGCAGGCGGCCGCGTCCCCGACGACGTGCTGGCCCGTCTCCTCGGCGCCGCGCACCACGCGCCGAGTGTGGGTCTCATGCAGCCGTGGCGATTCCTGCGGATCGTCGACCCGGCCGTGCGCGGCGGCATCCACGATCTCGTCGACGCCGAGCGTCGGGCCACCGCCGAGGCCCTCGGCGAACGCGCCGACGAGTTCATGGCCCTGAAGGTCGAGGGCATTCTCGAATGCGCCGAGTTGCTCGTCGTCGCCCTCGGTGACGATCGCGACCGACATGTGTTCGGACGCCGCACGATGCCGCAGATGGATCTGGCGTCGGTCTCCTGCGCGATCCAGAACCTGTGGCTGGCCGCGCGTGCGGAGGGCTACGGGATGGGGTGGGTCTCGCTGTTCGACCCCCTCGCGCTCGCCGATCTCCTCGGCATGCCCGCCGGCGCCGAACCGGTGGCCGTGCTGTGTCTGGGGCCGGTGCCGGAGTTCTACACCCAGCCGATGCTGGTCGAGACCGGCTGGGCGCACGAGCGTCCGTTGTCGGAACTCGTCTGCACCGACCGGTGGGACGATTTCTCCTGACGATGTCCGATTCGGGTGGCATCATCGCGCCCATGATCGATCATTTCGGTGTCCAGGCGGCCGACGTCGAGGCCTCGGCATCGTGGTACCTGCAGGTGTTCGGCCCGCTCGGGTTCAGCGAGGCCGTGCGGATCCCGACCCCCGACGGCCCGGTGATCGGGTTCGCCACCGACGGTCCACCCGCGTTCTGGCTGAGCCCGCTCGCCCCGCCCGCCGACCCCGCGGTGGGGGCTCGGGAGAACCACTTCGCGTTCGTCGCGCCGGACCGGCCGACGGTCGACGCCGTGCACGCGGCCGCGGAATCGGCCGGTGCCCAGGTCCTGCACGCGCCGCGGGAATGGCCCGAGTACCACCCCGGCTACTACGCGGTGTTCCTCCGGGATCCGAACGGGCACAACGTCGAGGCCGTGTGTCACCACTGAGCCCGCCAGACCGTCGCGGTCTCAGCCCGCACCCACGCGTTCGAGTGCGGCGCAATACCGTCGCGCCGATCTCGCCACGACCTCGGACGCGTCGGTCACGGGGTCGCCCCAGAATGCGGAATGCAATGTCTCGAAGCTGATCTCGGCCAGCACGTCGGCGATCCGCCGGACCTCGTGGTCCGGGAGCGGGATCATGTTCGGGTAGCTCCACATGAACGACACCCAGCGTCGGTCCTGCGCGGGCAACGGCAGGTCGCCGCTGAGCAGAGTGCCCCGTCCGTCGCTGCCGTGTTCCTGCACCAGGACCGACGAGCCCGGGAAGTGACCACCGAGCCGATGCAGACTCACGCCGTGGCCGAGATCGAGTCGATCGCCGTCCCACAGTCGGATGGCCGGGTCGGGTCGCATGATCCACTCGGCGTCGGTGCGCGGCAGATGGATCGGGCAGTCGAACCGATGCGCCCACTCCACCATGGTCGAGTAGAAGTGCGGATGCGAGATCGCGATCCCGCCCAACCCGCCGCGCCGCTCGATCTCGACCGCGGTCTGTTCGTCGAGCAGCGCCACGCAGTCCCACAGCAGGTTGGTCTCGCCCCACGGGACCAGCAGCGCACGCTGTCCGATGCCGGGACCGCCGCGCGGGCCGATGCCGATCAGGTCGCCCTGCGGTGCCACCTCAGTGGTGTGATCACGCCGGATCTCCTCGAGCGTCGTCCACCGCTGACCGGCGGCGGGAACGTACTGCCGGGGGTCCGAGCACACCGGGCACGACTCCGGCGGGCGGTCGCGATCGTCGAACTGGACCGCGCAGGTGGTGCAGATGAAGAAGGTCATCCCAGTACTCCTCGGTGCGTCGTCGGCGGTGGGTGCGTCCAGCCTGTGACCGTTCAGGCCAGTTCGGTCCGGTTTCGCCCCAACGACTTCGCGCGGTACATCGCGGTGTCGGCCGCGGCCAGTGCCGCGGCGAACGCCGCCGCCGGATCCGACCGGTCGGCACGCGACGCACACGCGCCGGCGCTGGCGGTGATCACGACGGCGTCGTGCTCGTGGGTCAGACTCGTCCGCAGGCGCTCTGCGTAACCGAACAGGTCCGGCGACGCGTCGTCGGCGAGCACGACGAACTCGTCGCCCCCGTGACGCGAGACCACCGCGCCGGCGCCGGCGGCGACGGTCAGCCGGATGGCGACCAGGCGCAGCACGTCATCGCCCGCCGCGTGCCCGTGGGTGTCGTTGACGAGCTTGAAGTCGTCGATGTCGATGAGCACCAGGAAGGGGGCCGGGTCCCCGACACCGATGCTGCCTGCGGCGTGCGATTCGATGCCGCGACGGTTGAGCAGCCCGGTCAGCGGATCGGTGACCGCGTCGGACAGGTGGAGGCGGGTGGACGCCAGGACGGCCGCGGAGAACGCCGAGAGCAGGAAGACCGCACCGTTGACCACCAGGATGATCACCACCGCCTGCGCGACGAGCGCGACCGGGTCGTCGGCCCCGTCGACGAGCGCACGCGTCATCAGGACGAGGACGGTCGCCGTGCTCCACACGACATGGAAGCGCAGCAGAAGCGGGTTCGAGAAGTGTGCGGCGCACGCACCGACGAGAGCCAGGAGTCCGGCCCCGACGATCGCGACCGAGGCGTCGGCGAAGGTGAGCAGCACCGTGGTGACGCCGATCTCGGCGTAGACGATGAAGCCGCTGTTCACCCGTGAGGTGCGCGCCCACCAGTCGTCGAGGAACCGGGCCCGGCTGATCACCACGGCCGCGGGAACGGTGGTCGCGCACACCAGGTAGACGAGCGTGGTGGCCACGGTCCCCTGCGGTCCCGCTGGGCTGAACGTCGCCAGGATCCCGATGAGACCGAACGCGACGGTCTGGACCGCGATCCCGAGACGCAGGGCCGGTTCGGGGGAGGCGCCGCCGAGGACGTCTCGTGCGGCGAACCTGCGATCGCTCACCGGACGGCTCGTCTCACCGCACCCGTGGGAGATCTCAGCCGTCGAGCTTCGCCGCGACGTCGGCCGGGAAACCACCGGTGGCCACCGGGCCCCAGCGAGTGGGTGTGATGCGGATCAGCGACTTGTCCTGTGTGGCCATCGCCTCCCGGTACTCGTCCCAGTCGGGGTGTTCGCCGGAGATCGACCGGAAGTAGTCGACCAGCGCGTCGAGTGCCTCGGGCTGGTGCAGCACCTCGGCGGTGCCGTCGACCTGCACCCACGCGTCGTTGAACGCATCCGAGAGCACCAGCACCGACACCACCGGTCGGTCCTGGGCGTTGCGGGTCTTGGCGCGACCCGGATAGGTCGAGATGACGATCCGGCCGTCGGCGTCGACACCTCCGGTGACCGGGGAGAGCTGCGGGCTGCCGTCGGACCGCGTGGTCACCAGGATCAGCTGGTGCCGCGGCCTGATGAACTCGAGCAGTCCGTCGCGGTCGACGGTGGTGTTCTTCGCGATTGTCCGTGCCATGACGATCACGGTAAGCGATCGCTGATCCGGACCGCAGGCACCCGCCGCCACCTGCGCAGGTGCAGCTCGGGAACGCGACGCCGCGCGCCGACGTTGACAGGTAGCCTGTTATGTCAGGTGTACCGACTTCGAAGGGACGCGCCGGCGCCGGCTGGGACGTGCAATGAATCGAAAGACTGTTTTCCGCAATTTGGCCATTGTTGCCGTGATCGTGCTCGCGATCTGGGGTTTCACCGTTCTGCGTGGCGGTGACCGCGAGTACAAGAGTGTCGACACCTCGGTCGCGCTGACCCAGCTGAACACCCGCAACGCCTCCGAGGTGCAGATCGACGATCGCGAACAGGCGATCCGCATCACGTTGAAGGACGAGGTCGACGGGGCCAAGAAGATCACCGCGAAGTACCCGGCGCGGTCGAGTGAGTTCGTCTTCGACAGCGTCACCAAGTCGGGCGCGAAGTATCAGACCAACGTCACCCAGGAGTCGGTCCTGTGGCAGATGCTGATCTTCATCATCCCGATGATCCTGCTGTTCGGGCTCTTCTTCTTCGTGATGAGCCGCATGCAGGGTGGTGGCAAGGGCGGGATCATGGGCTTCGGCAAGTCCAAGGCCAAGCAGCTCTCCAAGGACCACCCGAAGACCACGTTCGCCGACGTCGCCGGTGCCGACGAGGCGGTCGAGGAGCTCTACGAGATCAAGGACTTCCTGCAGAACCCCGCCCGCTACCAGGCGCTCGGCGCCAAGATCCCGCGCGGTGTCCTGCTCTACGGCCCTCCCGGAACCGGTAAGACGCTGCTCGCGCGAGCCGTCGCCGGCGAGGCGGGCGTGCCGTTCTTCACCATCTCCGGCTCGGACTTCGTCGAGATGTTCGTCGGTGTCGGTGCATCACGCGTGCGCGACCTGTTCGAACAGGCCAAGAACAACAGCCCCTGCATCATCTTCGTCGACGAGATCGACGCGGTCGGTCGCCAGCGCGGGGCCGGTCTCGGCGGCGGACACGACGAACGTGAGCAGACGCTCAACCAGCTGCTGGTGGAGATGGACGGCTTCGGCGAGCGTTCCGGCGTCATCCTGATCGCCGCGACCAACCGTCCCGACATCCTCGACCCGGCGCTGTTGCGTCCCGGTCGCTTCGACCGGCAGATCCCGGTGGGCAACCCCGACATCGCCGGCCGCAAGGCGATCCTGAAGGTGCACGCCGCGGGCAAGCCGATCGACGCCGACGCCGATCTCGACGGTCTGGCCAAGCGCACCCCCGGCATGTCCGGCGCCGACCTGGCCAACGTCATCAACGAGTCCGCTCTGCTGGCCGCTCGCGAGAACCGCACGACGATCACCGCCGAACTGCTCGAGGAGTCGGTGGACCGTGTCGTGGGCGGACCGCGTCGCAAGAGCCGCATCATCAGCGAGCAGGAGAAGAAGATCGTGGCCTACCACGAGGGTGGCCACACCCTCGCCGCGTGGGCGATGCCCGATCTCGACCCGATCTACAAGGTCACCATCCTCGCCCGCGGCCGCACCGGCGGACACGCCCTGGCCGTGCCGGAGCAGGACAAGGACCTGATGACGCGCTCGGAGATGATCGCCCGTCTGGTGATGGCGATGGGCGGGCGCGCCGCCGAGGAACTCGTGTTCCACGAGCCGACCACGGGTGCGTCCTCCGACATCGACCAGGCGACCAAGATCGCCCGAGCGATGGTCACCGAGTACGGCATGAGCGCCAAGCTCGGCGCCGTCCACTACGGCCAGGAGCAGGGCGATCCGTTCCTGGGCCGCTCGATGGGCGCACAGGCGTCGTACTCCACCGAGGTCGCCGCCGAGATCGACGACGAGGTCCGTCGTCTCATCGAGGCCGCGCACACCGAGGCGTGGGCGATCCTCAACGAGTACCGCGACACCCTCGACGATCTCGCGACCCAGCTGCTCGAACGCGAGACGCTGACCCGCAAGGATCTCGAGGTCATCTTCTCCACCGTGGAGAAGCGTCCGCGCATCACGACGTTCAACGAGTTCGGCGACCGCACGCCCAGTGACAAGCCCCCGGTGAAGACCCCGGGTGAGCTGGCCATCGAGCGCGGCGAGCCGTGGCCCCCCGAGCCGGCACCGCGCCTGGTGAAGGAGACCGTCGGTGCGGGATCGGCCCAGCCGAACCCGTACGGATCCGACGGCCACAACGGCTACGGCCAGAACGGTCAGCCGAACGGCTACGGCCCCAACGGTCAGCCGAACGGATACGGTCCCAACGGGTACGGCCCCAATGGGTACGGTCCGAACGGGTACGGCCCGAACGGCCAGGGGCAGAACGGGTACGGCCAGAACGGCTACGGTCCCGACAACCAGAACGGTTACGGGCCCAACGGACACAACCAGCCCGGCCACGGACAGGGATACCCCGGTTACCCGCAGGGCGGATCCGCTCCCGGCTACCAGGCGCCGGGGTACGGCAACCCGGGCCATCAGCCCACCCCGCCACCGGTCCCGCACGACCAGAACCCCGACGCCCCCGGCGCGAACCGTCCGGCGGGACCCGCCGGCGGAACCCGTCCCGACTACGGCGCGCCCGACGGCTGGTCGGCACCGGGGTGGCCCCCGCGCGATCAGAACGGGTCGGGTCAGCCGCCGCGCTGACGCCCCGTCCCACCCCCGTCCGGCACGCCGCGACGGATCACCTCACCTTTGGGCACTCACAGAAGAGCGAGCTCCTGATGACCAGAACCGAGAACCGTGGTGCGATCGCACCCTTCGACCCCGAGCGAGCCGAGGCCGCGGTTCGCGAACTCCTCGTCGCGATCGGCGAGGATCCCGAGCGCGACGGTCTCAAGGAGACGCCGGCCCGGGTGGCGCGCGCCTACCAGGAGATGTTCGGCGGGCTGCACACCGAACCGGATGACGTGCTGGCCACGACGTTCGACGTGGGCCACGACGAGCTGGTGCTGGTCAAGGACATCCCGATGTACTCCACGTGCGAGCACCACCTGGTGTCGTTCCACGGGGTCGCCCACGTGGGGTACATCCCCGGCGCATCAGGGCAGGTGACAGGGCTGTCGAAACTGGCCCGTGTCGTCGACCTGTACGCCAAGCGCCCGCAGGTGCAGGAGCGGCTGACCACGCAGATCGCCGACGCCCTCGTGCGCAAGCTCGACCCGCGCGGCGTCATCGTCGTCATCGAGGCCGAGCACCTGTGCATGGCGATGCGCGGCATCCGCAAGCCCGGTGCGTCGACCACGACGTCGGCGGTCCGCGGCATCTTCAAGACCAGTGCCGTCAGCCGCGGTGAGGCGCTCGACCTCATCTCCCGGTAGCTCCGAGCGCCCTGCTGCGGATTCCGGTGTCCACCGCGCATACCGTTGACGGCGTGAACGCAGCCGTCAGCCCGGTGAGCTCCGGTCGTACCCGCGTCCTGGGCGTGCTCAACGTGACGGCCGACTCGTTCTCCGACGGCGGCCGTTACCTCGACGCCGACGCGGCCATCGCCCACGGCCGTCGGCTCGCGGCCGACGGCGCCGATCTCATCGACGTCGGTGGCGAGTCCACCCGTCCCGGCTCGACCCGGGTGGATCCCGATCTGGAGGCCCGACGCGTCGTCCCGGTCATCGCTGCGCTCTCGGCCGAGGGGGTGGCGGTGTCGGTGGACACCATGCACGCCTCGGTGGCGCAGGCGGCGATCGAGGCCGGCGCAGTGGTGGTCAACGACGTCTCCGGCGGCCGGGCAGACCCCGCCATGGCCTCGGTGGTCGCCGAGACCGGTGTGCCCTGGATCCTGATGCACTGGCGACCCGTGTCGAACCCGGCCGACGGCGCCACCCACTTCGCCCATCGCGTCGACGATGTCGGTGGCTACCGCGACGTGGTCGCCGAGGTGAGCGGCGAACTGCTCGCGCAGGTCGATGCCGCTGTTCGTGCGGGCGTCGACCCGGCGGCGCTGATCCTCGACCCCGGTCTGGGGTTCGCGAAAGCGGCCGAACACAACTGGGCCCTGCTCAACGCGTTGCCCACGCTGGTGGGGCTCGGGTTCCCCGTCCTCGTCGGGGCATCGCGCAAGCGGTTCCTCGGCACCCTGCTCTCCGGCGGTACACACCCGCGGCCACCGGCCGGCCGCGAGGTCGCCACCGCGGCGATCAGTGCGCTGGCCGCGGTCAACGGCGCCTGGGGTGTGCGCGTGCACGACGTGGCGTCGAGTTGCGACGCGATCGCCGTGGCCACGGCGTGGAACGATGGTGGACGCCGGGGGAGTGTCGATGGTTGAGGGCACCCACACGCCGGAAGCGACCACTCCACACGACAGACGGGACCTGTGATGGCCGACCGAATCGAACTGCGTGGCTTGACGGTTCGCGGCAACCACGGCGTCTTCGACCATGAGCGACGGGACGGTCAGGACTTCGTCGTCGACCTGATCCTGTGGCTGGATCTGCGGACCGCCGCGGCCTCGGATGACCTCGCCGACACCGTCGACTACGGCGGTCTCGCCCAGCGGGCCGCCGACATCGTCGCCGGTCCGGCGCGCGACCTCATCGAGACCGTGTGCGCCGAGATCGCCGACGGCATCATGACCGATGACCGCGTCGCCGCCTGTGAGGTGACGCTGCACAAGCCGTCCGCCCCCATCCCGCTGACGTTCTCCGACGTCGCCGTGGTGACGCGACGATCCCGGCGATGAGTCGTCGACATGAGTAGAGCGGTCCTGTCGATCGGGTCCAACATGGGTGACCGTCTCGATCTGTTGTGTTCGGTGCGTGAGCATTTCGCCGATCGCCTCGTCGCGGCGTCCGCGGTGTACGCGACACCACCGTGGGGACCGGTGGCCCAGGACGACTTCGACAACGCCGTCCTCGTCGTCGAGGACGACTCCTGCGATCCGATGGACTGGCTGAACGAGGGGTTCGACCTCGAGGCCGCCGCCGCCCGCACCCGGGAACAGCGATGGGGACCAAGAACTCTCGATGTGGACGTGGTCTCGGTGAGTGTGGACGGCCGCGTCGAGGTCAGCGACGACCCCGTCCTGACGCTGCCGCATCCGCGAGCCCACCAGCGGGCCTTCGTGCTCATCCCGTGGCTCGACGCCGATCCCGACGCGCAGTTGTGGACCCCGACCGGACCCCGGTCGGTCGCCGACCTCGTCGCCGGTCTCGACGACTCCGATCGCGCCGGGGTGCGGAGACAGGACATCCCGCGGTGGGACGGACCGCAGAACACGAAAGCGAGCTCCCGATGATGGCCCGGCGCCGGAACCTGCGCACATCACCCGAACCCGACCCGGACGAGGGGGGATTGGGGCCGACCCGGATTCGCGACCTGCTGGGGATCGCGGCGTTCACCGCCGTCGTCGTCTGGCTGCTGGTACGGGTCAGCTACGGGCAGTTGCCACCCCTGCCCCTGCTCGCCGGGATCGTGCTCTACGTGCTGGCGGCGCTCGAGGTGGTCATCGCCATCGTGGTGCGGTTGCGGGTGTCGCGGTCGGAGGTGGGCGCCGCCCGCAATCAACTGCATCCGCTCACCGCGGCGCGGGTTCTCGCGTTGGCGAAGGCGTCGGCGATCCTGGCCGCGATCGCAACCGGTGTGTGGGTCGGCCTGCTGATCTATCTTCTCGCGCAGACCGATTCGTCGGCGGCCGACCACGACACGCCCGCCGCGATCATCGGACTGGTCGGCGGGGTGCTCCTCGGGGTCGCGGCGCTGGTGCTCGAGTTCTGCTGTCGCACACCCGACGATCCCACCGACGAATCGGCCGTCTAGCTGCACCGCAGTGCGAACGCCGCAGGTGGGGAGAATGCGTGACTCTCCGAACCGGCTCGCACGCCGCACCGACAAACGCAGGTATGTTGACCGACATGACGACCACCGGCCGCTCGGCTGATTCCCGCCGCGTTCGTCGGGGGCCCGCCCAATGGTTGCTCGGTCTGCTGCTCGCGCTCGCGATCGGCGCCAGCATCGCCATGATGTTCAGCAACTCCCGCAGCATCGCAGCGAGTCTCGCGGTGATCTCGGCGCTGTGGGCCGCGGTCATCGGCGCGATCCTGGTGACCAAGTTCCGCAGGCAGGCCGATTCGGCCGAGTCCAAGGCTCGCGACCTGCGACTGGTGTACGAACTGCAGCTCGAACGCGAGATCACCGCACGGCGCCAGTACGAGCTCGGTGTCGAGACCCAGGTCCGCCGCGAGGTGCACGCCGAGACCAACGAGGAACTCGCCGAGCTCAAGGCCCAGATCGAGGCGTTGCGCGCGAGCCTGGAGCTCCTGGTCGGCGGTGACCTGCCCGAGCAGCGTGCCGCACTTCGATCCGAGCGTCGTCGGGAACTCGACCGGGCGCAGTCGCGATCCGACGAGTCGTACTCGTCGAGCGGGTCGTTCTCCCCGTCCGACCCCGCCTTCGACGACGCGGCCTATGACGACGGTGCCGTGGCCGAACGCGACTTCGCGAGCACCGCGCCCGAGGTCGGTGCCGATCAGGTCCCGATCGCCGAGCCCAACACCCTCACCGAGGTCATCCCGGTGGTGACCGACGACGGGCAGGGCCCGACGTCCGACGACGACGGCCTGCGCGGCGCCCCGCGTCCGGCGCCGTCATCACGCCACGGTGCGGCCGCGGCCGACCCGGGACCCGCCGATGTCCCGGCGTTCGTCGATGAGACCCCCACCGACGAGTGGGCGGTCGCCCCCGCCGAGGTCGTCGCGGAGCCGATCGTGCCCGACCCCGTCGTGGCCGACCCGATCGCGGCATCCGACCCCATCGTGGCCGACATCGTCACCGAGACCCCGACACCCCCGGTGTCGTCACACGCGAGCCAGGGTGGCGGGCGGCACGGTCGCGGCGCGGCTTCGGCGCAGCCCACACCCTCCGCGGCGCCGGTCGACGAGCCGGCGGCCACACCGACACCGAGCCGCAGCGATCGTCATCGCGCCCCCGATCCGGAGCCGGGCGCGCATCAGGCCGGCCGGTCGGTGTCCGAGCTGATCGATCAACTGCGATCGGGAACCGGCGGTGGCGGTCGCCGGCGTCGGCAGGACTGACAGTCCGCAGTGAGCCGCGTCACAGCGATTGGCTGAGGACGCCGACCGCGCCCTATCCTCGGCGCTGAACGTCCGGTACCCGAGTTCGGGCCTGGAACGAGCAAATGGAGGACATCGGTGACCTCATCGGGCATCGCCAACTGGCCCGCGCCCGCGCGGCTGACCGTCGGCATCGTCTCCGCGGGTCGCGTCGGCACCGCGTTGGGCGCCGCCCTCGAATCGGCCGACCACGTCGTCGGGGCGGTCGTCGCCCGCTCGGACGCCGCTCGCGACCGTGTCGCCCGCCGACTCCCCGAGTCGCAGATCCTGCCACTGGACGAGGTGGCCGCGCGGTCGGAACTGCTCATCATCAGCGTCCCCGACGACCAGCTCATCGCCGTGATCGCCGACCTGGCCGCATCCGGCGCGGTCCGACGGGGCACCATCGTCGCGCACACCGCCGGCGCCCACGGGATCGGGATCCTGGCGCCGCTGGTGGAACTGGGCGTCACGCCCCTCGCCCTGCACCCCGCCATGACCTTCGTCGACACCGACGACGACACCACCCGACTGCGGTCGACCTGCTTCGGTGTCACCGCCGCCGACGAGATCGGCTACGCCGTCGGATCGACGCTGGTGCTGGAGATGGGTGGTGAGCCGGTCCGCGTGCGCGAGGAGGCCCGCACCCTCTACCACGCCGCCCTCGCCCACGGCGCGAACCACCTCGTCGCTCTCATCTCCGATTCCCTTGCCGCGCTGCGGATCGCTCTGGCCGGCCAGGACTTCGTCGACGAGAACGCGGCGGGTCTGCCCGAACGCCTCCTCGGACCGCTGGTGTCGGCCGCCCTGCAGAACACCCTCGAACTGGGTCCGCGGGCGCTGACCGGACCGGTCGCCCGCGGCGACGCCGTCGCGGTCGCGGGCCATCTCGCCGCACTGCGCGAGGCCGATCCCGAGCTCGCCGAGACCTACCGCACCATGTCCCTGCGTGCCGCGTCCTACACCCGAGCGCCCGCCGCTCTGATCGAAGTGCTCGAAAGGTGAGCGAGATGACCACACCCACCCGCCCGTACGTGCCGGGTTCGCTGACCGTGCACCGCGATCCCGCCCAGATCAGCCGGATCAGCAAGGCGCTGCGCGCCACCGGTAAGCGGGTCGTCCTGGTGCCCACCATGGGTGCGCTGCACGACGGTCACCGGGAACTGGTGGCCTCGGCCAAGTCCCAGGGCAACACCGTCGTCATCGTCTCGATCTTCGTCAACCCGCTGCAGTTCGGCGCCGGCGAGGACCTCGACGCCTACCCGCGTACCTTCGACGCCGACCGCGCCCTCCTCGACGACCTCGGGGTGGAACTCGTGTTCGCGCCGACCGTCGCGGACATGTACCCGAACGGCCCGCGCACCACGGTGATGCCCGGTCCGCTCGGTGCCGAGCTCGAAGGGCAGTCGCGGCCCACGCATTTCGCCGGGATGTTGACCGTCGTCGCCAAGTTGCTGTCCATCGCGTCGCCGCACGCCGCCTTCTTCGGCGAGAAGGACTACCAGCAGCTCGTGTTGGTGCGCCAGATGGTCACCGACCTCAACATGGGCATCGACATCGTCGGCGTCCCCACGGTGCGCGAATCCGACGGCCTGGCGATGTCGAGTCGCAACGCCTATCTCAGTCCCGAGCACCGGGAGGCGGCGACCACGCTGTCGGCTGCGCTCGTGGCGGGCGCTCACGCCGCGGCGGGTGGGGCGCAGGCCATCATCGACACCGCGTCGGCGGTTCTGGCGCACACCCCCGAGATCGAGGTCGACTACCTCGAGGTGCGCGGCACCGATCTCGGTCCCGCCCCCGAACACGGTGACGGGCGGCTGCTCGTCGCCGCACGTCTCGGGTCCACCCGCCTGATCGACAACGTCGGCGTCGCCGTCGGCACCGGCTTCTTATCTGAGTGAGGTAGACATGTTTCGCACCATGATGACGTCGAAGATCCACCGCGCCACCGTGACCCAGGCCGATCTGCACTACGTCGGCTCGGTGACCATCGACGCGGATCTGCTCGACGCCGCCGATCTGCTCGAGGGCGAGCAGGTGACGATCGTCGACATCGACAACGGCAACCGTCTCGAGACCTACGCCATCGCCGGTGAGCGCGGCTCCGGTGTCATCGGGATCAACGGCGCCGCAGCCCATCTCGTACACCCGGGGGATCTGGTCATCATCATCGCCTACGGCATCCTGAGCCCGGCCGAGGTGCGCGAGTACGCACCGCGGGTGGTGTTCGTCGACGAGCACAACCGCATCGACGAGCTCGGTTCCGACCCGGCGCACGCGCCGGTCGGGTCGGGGCTGCTCGATCCCCGCGAGCCCGCACCGGCCCTGGGCTGACGTGCTCCTCGCACTCGATGTCGGCAACACGAACATCCATCTCGGGGTGTTCGCGGGCAAGGGCGAGAACGCGAAGCTGGTGCACGACTGGCGGATGCGGACCGAACCGAAGATGACCGCCGACGAGCTCGCGCTGTCGCTGCGCGGGCTCCTCGGTCCCGATGTCGAGCGGGTGGTGTCGGTCGTCGGGTTGTCCACGGTGCCATCGCTGTTGCGCGAGATGCGGGTGATGGTGTCGAAGTACTTCGGGGCCGGCCCCCACGTGCTGCTCGAGCCCGGTCTGCGCACCGGTGTGCCGTTGCTCGTCGACAACCCCAAGGAGGTCGGCACCGACCGCGTCGCGAACGCACTGGCGGCTCATGCGACGTACGGGGGTGCCTGCATCATCGTCGATTTCGGGACCACGACGCTCGTCGACGCGGTCTCGGCCGCCGGTGAGTTCCTCGGCGGCGCCATCGCCCCGGGTATCGACCTCGCCGTCGACGCCCTCGCCGTGCGCACGGTGACGCTGCGCCGGGTCGAGTTGCTGCCGCCCCGCAGCGTGATCGGCAAGAACACCGTCGAGGCACTCCAGTCCGGCATCCTCTACGGATTCGCGGGGCAGGTCGACGGACTGGTGTCGCGGGTGCAGCGCGACGTCGCGGGCTTCTCCGGACGCGACGTGACAGTCGTGGCCACCGGGTATCTCGCCCCACTGGTCTTCGACGAGTGCCAGACGCTGACCGTGCATCACCCGTATCTGACCCTCGAGGGACTGCGTCTGGTGTTCGAGCGGCAGATGGAAGGTCCCCGCACCAAGAAGCGCTGACGTCCTCGACACGAGGGCGCGTACGTGTGGCACACTTGTCCGCGTGATGACGCAGAGCGCACTGGAGTGTTGTCGGGGCTGATACGCCTCGCCATTCCTGCTGCTCGCCTCTTCCATTCGAGGACTTTCATGTCTGCTGCACTTTTGATCGATTCCCGTCCGCACTCGGCCGTCCGATCGGCCGCGCCCTCCGCTGTGTCGTATCGGCCCCACACCCCGGTCACCGCCACCGCCGTGCGCATGGTGTCGGTGGCCGTCGACGACTATGTGGCCGCTGTTGCCGCCGGTCATCGCGTGGTCGACATCCGCTCACAACGGCAGCGTGACGCCGACGGCATCATCTCCGGGGCCCTGGCCATCGACCCGTCGGTGCTGCTCGACCGGCTCGTCCCCGGGTCCGTGAACGCGCTCCGCCTGGCGTCGTCGGACGCCCGCTGGATCCTGGTCAGCTCCGACGGTCACGACGCCGAGTGGTCGGCGTGGCACCTGCAGGCCCGCGGTGTCGCGGGCACCCGCTTCCTGCTCGGTGGCCTCGAGGCGCTGCGCGAGCGTGCGCGTCGCGACGCGGCGGCCGGTCATGTGGGCCTGCCGCTGTCGGAACAGGGGCACCGCGACCTGGCCATCATCGCTGCGCACTGAGGTGCCGATAGGGTCGTCCGGGTGAGTGACGCAACGGCAACGCCCGGACCCGACAGCCCCTCGGACGACCAGATCCCCGAACAGCAGCGCATCCGTTCGGAGAAGCGCGCGCGGTTGTTGGCGTCCGGTGTGCAGGCCTATCCGGTGTCGATCCCGCGCACCCATTCCCTGGCCGAGATCCGCCGCCTCTACCCGGATCTGGAGACCGACACCGCCACCGGGGACCACGTCGGCGTCGTGGGCCGGGTCATGTTCGTCCGCAACAAGGGCAAGCTGTGCTTCGGGACGCTGCAGGAGGGCGACGGAACGCAACTGCAGGTCATGATCAGCTTCAACGGGGTGGGCGAAGAGGCCCTCGCCGCCTGGAAGTCCGATGTCGACCTCGGCGATTTCGTGTTCGTGCACGGCGAGGTCATCAGCTCGCGGACCGGCGAACTGAGCGTCATGGCCGACGCCTGGCAGATGGCGTCGAAGGCGCTGCGCCCGTTGCCGGTCGCCCACAAGGAGCTCAGCGAGGAGTCCCGGGTCCGGCAGCGCTACGTCGACCTCATCGTGCGTCCCGCGGCGCGGGCGACCGCTCGGACCCGTATCGCCGTGATTCACGAACTCCGCTCCGCGCTGCGTGATCGCTCTTTCCTGGAGGTGGAGACGCCGATGCTGCAGACCCAGCCCGGCGGTGCCGCCGCACGCCCGTTCGTGACCCATTCGAATGCGCTCGACATCGACCTCTATCTGCGCATCGCGCCGGAATTGTTCCTCAAGCGCTGCGTGGTGGGCGGAATGGAACGGGTCTTCGAGATCAACCGCAATTTCCGGAACGAAGGTGTCGATTCCACCCACTCGCCGGAATTCGGCATGCTCGAGACCTATCAGGCGTACGGCACCTACGACGATTCCGCGGTGATGACCCGCGAACTCGTGCAGGAGGTGTCGCAGCGCGCCCTGGGGACGCTGGAGCCGACGATGGCCGACGGCAGCACCTACGACCTGTCCGGTGAGTGGACGACGGTGTCGATGTACCCGTCGCTCTCGGAGGCCCTGGGGGAGGAGATCACCCCGCAGACCTCGGTCGCCGACCTGGTCTCGATCGCAGGTCGCGTGGGTCTGGATGTGCCCTCGGGCAAGGGATACGGCCACGGCAAGCTGGTCGAGGAGCTGTGGGAGAACCAGGTGGGCGAGCACATCGACTCGCCGCTGTTCGTCCGTGACTTCCCGGTGGAGACGTCCCCGCTGACCCGCGATCACCGCTCTGTGCCGGGCGTCGTCGAGAAATGGGACCTCTATATCCGCGGTTTCGAGTTGGCCACCGGATATTCGGAATTGATCGATCCGGTCATCCAGCGTGAGCGTTTCGCCGACCAGGCCCGCCTCGCATCGGCCGGTGACGACGAGGCGATGGTCCTCGACGAGGAATTCCTGACCGCGATGGAGCACGGAATGCCTCCGACCACCGGCACCGGTATGGGTATCGACCGCCTGTTGATGGCGCTGACCGGATTGGGCATTCGGGAGACGATTCTGTTCCCCCTGGTGAAGCCGAACGAATGAACTTGTAGATCGTCCAGGACTTTCATGGTCGATTCGTCGATTTCCGGTTACAGTGGGGATTGATTGGGGGCTGGCGCTGGGGGTTTTCGTTTTACCGGGGATGCCTGGGCTGTGGCTCCGATCACTTTCGGAAATGTTCAACGATATGGGGCAAACATGGCGAAGAAAGTGACGGTCACCCTTGTGGATGACGTCGACGACAGTAAATCCGCCGATGAAACCGTCGAGTTCGGCATCGATGGCGTGACCTACGAAATCGATCTCTCGACCAAGAACGCAGCGCGCCTGCGGTCGGAGATCGACACCTGGGTCGAGCACGCACGTCGTGTCGGCGGCCGTCGGCGCAGCAAGGGCGCAACGCCCTCCGCTGCGACCGATCGTGGTCAGTCCGCGGCCATCCGGGATTGGGCACGGCGTAACGGCCACGGCGTCTCCGCGCGTGGACGTGTTTCGGGAGAGATCGTGGAGCTCTACAACGCCGCACACTGATACACGGTGGGCCGGGTGAACACCCGGTCCGCGTCGACGCCCGGTTGCCTGATCACAACGGCAGCCGGGCGTCGTCGTTTGCGCGAATTGGGCGACGAAAAGCTGTTTGTGCGAACAAATCTCGCGGGACAACTTCGATTTGATATGTCATGTCGGGAATTAAGAACATGATTTACGTCACGTCAGTGAAGAGAGTTCACGTTTGAGAATTTTCCCTGCGGCATTACGGGGGAATTCGCCGATGACGACGACACTGCGCGGGACCTTGAAATTGGCGAGTGTGGACCGGCAGTGGGAGATGACCTCCGTCTCGGAGATCGACGCTCCGCTCCGCAGCGTGAGGTACGCCCGTCCCACCTCGCCCAGGCGTTCGTCGGGGACCCCGATCACGGCCGCCTCGGTGACCGCGTCGAGGCGCACGAGGGTCTGCTCGACCTCGGCCGGGTAGACGTTGAAACCGCCGCAGATGTACATGTCCTTCAGTCGATCGGTGATGCGCAGGTTCCCGCGCTCGTCGATGGTCCCGATGTCGCCGGTGTGCAGCCACCCGTCGGCGTCGATGGTCTCGGCCGTGGCCGCCGCGTCGTCGAGGTAGCCGCGCATCACCATGTCGCCCCGCGCCAGCACCTCGCCGGCATCGGAGAGCGCGATCTCCATCCCTGCGAAAGCGCGACCGCAGGTGTTCGCCACCGTCTCGTCGTCGTCGTCGGGCGTGCAGGTCGAGACGAACCCGCTCGTCTCGCTGAGCCCGTACGCGGTGATGACCGTCTGTACGCCGAGGTCGCGCTGGATGCGTTCGACGAGGACCACCGGCACGATCGCGGCGCCGGTGACGACCAGCCGCAGGCTCGACAGGTCATGGTCGGCGCGGGTGTCGGCGTCGAGGATCGTCTGGAAGATCGTCGGGGCCCCGGGGAAGACCGTGGCCCGCCGTTCCGCGACCAGCCGCATCGCGGCCTCGGCGGAGTACACCGCCAGCGGGAGCATCGTCACGCCGAACAGGGTGCAGGCGAGGATGCCGGCCTTGTAGCCGAAGGTGTGGAAGTACGGGTTGACCATCAGGTAGCGGTCGTCGGTGCTCAGCGCCCCGTTGGCGCCCCACGCGCGGGCCCCGGCCACCGATTGGCGATGTTCGGCGACCACCCCCTTGCTGCGTCCGGTGGTGCCCGAGGTGAACAGGATGTCGGAGACGTCGTCGCCGCGGACCGCGTCGGCCCGGGCGTCGGCCTCGGTCCGGTCGGCGTCGGTCGCCGACGAGAGGAAGTCGTTCCAGTCGACCCCGTGCTCCGCCCGGGTGCAGTCGTCGACGTCGAGTCGGATCCGGATGGTCGCGATCAGGTCGGTGTCGGTGCCCAGGTCGGCCAGCGCGGCGAGTTCGGCGAGACGGTCGGCGCCCAGGAAGTCCGCGGGTACCACCAGCGCGCGGGTGTGGGTGCGGACCAGGACGTCGAGGACCTCGGTGGCGGTGTAGCGGGTGTTGACCGGCACAAGGGTCGCACCGGCGAAATGCGCGCCGAGCGCCGCGATCGGCCAGTGCACGCTGTTGGGCGCCCAGATCGCGACGCGGTCGCCCGCCCTGATGCCCTGGCCGACCAGTGCGGCTGCGAAGGTACGGACCGTCTCGAGGAGGTCGGACCAGGTGAGTTCGACGTCCTCACCCCACTGTGAGTCGACGATCGCCACACGATCGGGCCACAGGCGTGCCGCACGTCGCAGTGCCTGCGGCGTGGTCTGCACCAGGTCCACGTCGGTCACATGGCAAAACCTAGCAAACGCTTGGTAGGTTACGCTAGCTCGCATGACCTCGACCAATCTTGCCGATCGGGGCGTCGACCTGGGGCGGTATCCGGGTGGCGCGGAGGATTTCGCGCTGTCGGTGAGGTCCTGGCTCGACGAGAACCTGACCGGCGACTTCGCGCACCTGGCCGGACGCGGCGGCCCGGGCAGCGAGCACGAGTTCTTCGCCGAACGACTGGCCTGGGATCGGCACCTCGCCGCATCGGGGTGGACCTGCCTCGGCTGGCCCACCGAGTACGGCGGGCGCAACGCGACCATCGGACAGCGCATCCTGTTCCACACCGAGTACGCCCGGGCGAACGCCCCGGCGCGGGTCAATCACCTCGGTGAGGAACTTCTCGGGCCGACACTCATCGCCTTCGGCACCGAGGCGCAGAAGGAACGGTTCCTGCCGGGCATCGCCGACGTCACCGAGCTGTGGGCGCAGGGCTATTCCGAGCCCGGGGCCGGATCGGACCTGGCGAACGTCTCGACGACCGCGCAGCTCGTCGACGGTCGATGGGTCATCAACGGGCAGAAGGTGTGGACCTCGCTCGCGCACGTCGCGCAGTGGGTCTTCGTCCTCTGCCGTGTGGAACGCGGGTCGAGCCGGCACAAAGGGCTCGGTTTCCTGCTCGTCCCGCTCGACCAACCCGGCATCACCGTGCGCCCCATCCAACAGCTCACCGGCACCTCGGAGTTCAACGAGGTCTTCTTCGACGACGCGGTCACCGACGCCGACCTGATCGTCGGCGAGCCCGGCGACGGGTGGAAGGTCGCGATGGGGCTGCTCGAGTTCGAGCGCGGGGTGTCCACACTCGGCCAACAGGTCGGTTTCGCCCGTGAACTCGATCGGGTGGTGACGCTCGCGAAGTCCAACGGTGCGGCGAGCGATCCGACGATCCGCCAGCGCATCATCGGTTCGTGGGTGGGTCTGCGCGTGATGCGTGCGCACGCCGAGCGGACCCTGGCCGAGGTCGACACCGGCGGCGCGGGTGGGCAGGCGTCGGTGTCGAAGCTGCAGTGGGCCAACTGGCACCGCGATCTCGGTGAGCTGGCGGTGGCCGTGCAGGGCGCGCCGTCCCTGATCGCCCCGGACGCCACCACCGAGGGAGTCGCCAACGACATCACCGCACCCGACCGGGTGGAACTCGACGAGTGGCAACGACTTTTCCTGTTCACGCGCGCCGACACCATCTACGGCGGCTCGAACGAGGTCCAACGCAACATCATCGCCGAGCGGGTGCTCGGACTACCGCGAGAGGCACGGCAGTGACCACTTCACCCCGTCCTTTGTCGCCCCTGGCGACACCGCCGGAGGAGATCCCCGGACACGGACTCCTACTGGGGAAGAAAGTCGTCGTCACCGCGGCGGCGGGCACCGGCATCGGGTTCGCCTCGGCGCGCCGGGCGCTGTTGGAGGGTGCCGACGTCCTCGTCAGCGACTTCCACGAGCGCCGACTCGGCGAGACCGTGGAGAAGCTCGTTCTGGAGTTCCCGGATCAGACTGTTGCACAGACGGTCTGCGACGTGTCGAAGACCGATCAGGTGAACGGGCTGATCGACGTCGCGGCGCGCGAGCTCGGCCGGATCGACGTGCTGGTCAACAACGCCGGGCTCGGTGGCGAGACGCCGATCGTCGAGATGACCGACGACCAGTGGGACCGCGTCCTCGACATCACCCTCACGAGCACGTTCCGCTCGACCCGGGCCGCACTGCGCTATTTCGCCGCGGCGCCGCACAACGGGGTGATCGTCAACAACGCCTCGGTGCTGGGGTGGCGCGCGCAACACGGCCAGTCCCATTACGCCGCAGCGAAAGCCGGCGTCATGGCCCTGACCCGGTGCTCGGCGGTGGAGGCCGCGGAGTACGGGGTCCGCATCAACGCCGTCGCCCCGTCCATCGCCCGGCATCCGTTCCTGGCCAAGGTGACCAGCGAGGAACTGCTCGACGATCTGGCCTCGCGGGAGGCATACGGGCGGGCGGCCGAGGTCTGGGAGATCGCCGCGACGATCGCGATGCTCGCCAGCGACTACACCACGTACCTGACCGGGGAGATCGTCTCGATCTCCAGCCAACGAGCTTGATCCGCACGAGGAGTCACACACCATGACCACACCGCAGGCCTACATCGTCGATTCCCTGCGCACGCCGGTGGGCAAGCGCAACGGATCGCTGGCGAAGGTGAACCCGATCGATCTCGGTGCCCACGTGATGAAGGCGGTTGTCGAGCGCACCGGGATCGACCCGGACGTCGTCGACGACGTGGTGTTCGGCTGCGTCGACACCATCGGGCCGCAGGCGGGCAACGTCGCCCGTTCTGCCTGGCTCGCCGCAGGTCTGCCGCTGGCCGTGCCCGCGACCACTGTCGACCGACAGTGCGGATCATCCCAGCAGGCAATCCATTTCGCCGCGCAGGGCGTGATGAGTGGAACCCAGGACGTGGTCATCGCCGGCGGGTTGCAGAACATGAGCGCCATCCCCATCTCGGCGGCGATGATCGCCGGCACGCAGTACGGCTTCGGCAACCCGTTCCACGATTCCACCGGGTGGCAGGAACGCTTCGGCGACGCCGAGATCTCGCAGTTCCGCGGCGCCGGGATGATGGCCGAGAAGTGGGGCATCAGCCGCGAGGACATGGAGGCCTGGGCGTTGCAGTCGCACCAGCGGGCGCGCGCCGCCATCGCCGACGGGCGTTTCGACAACGAGCTCGTCGCGCTGGGCGACTGCACCGTGGACGAGTGCCCGCGTGAGACATCGCTGGAGAAGATGGCGTCGCTGCCGGTGCTCGAGGAGGGGTCGAGGCTGACCGCCGCGGTGGCGTCGCAGATCTGTGACGGTGCCGCGGCCACGCTGGTGGTGTCGGAGGCGGCGTTGGAGCGGTACGGCCTCACCCCTCGTGCGCGGATCCATCACCTGTCGGTGCGCGGTGACGATCCGATCATGATGCTCTCGGCGCCGATCCCGGCCACCGCCTATGCGCTGGAGAAGACCGGGCTGTCCATCGACGACATCGACGTCGTCGAGATCAACGAGGCCTTCGCGCCCGTGGTCCTCGCCTGGCTGAAGGAGACCGGAGCCGACCCGGCCCGCGTGAACCCCAACGGCGGCGGCATCGCGCTCGGCCATCCGTTGGGCGCCACCGGGGCGAAGCTTTTCGCGACGATGCTCAACGAACTCGAGCGCACCGGCGGCCGCTACGGCCTGCAGACGATGTGTGAAGGCGGCGGGACCGCCAACGTCACCATCATCGAGCGGCTGTAGCTCGCGTCGGCGGTCAGCCGCGGTGTGAAGGCGGCGGGACCGCCAACGTCACGATCATCGAGCGGCTCT
>NZ_JAEMTF010000004.1:46211-58645 GCF_016462415.1 Williamsia sp.
CAGCCGCGGTGTGAAGGCGGCGGGACCGCCAACGTCACGATCATCGAGCGGCTCTGACCCAGTTGGGCACGTAGCCCCGTCAGTTGGGCACGTAACCGCGTCAGTTGGGCACGTGACTCGGCCGATTGGTGGACGGTCAGGCTGGATCGGATCGCCGACCCGGCTTGCGCCACACGACGGCGTACCGCCACATCGGCAGCAGTCGAAATGTCGCCCCCGGCAACTCCCGTCGAACCGCGGCCTCGATCTCGACGTAGGTGTGCGGCGGCGGCCACACGGTGGGCGCGGTGTGCTCCCACAGGCCCCTGCGATGCGAGAGGTAGCGGTGCTGCACGAGACCGCGCAGATGCAGCGCGAATTCCCGTACCCGCGAGGTGCGGCTGAGTCCGACGATGACCAGGGCGCCGCCGGGCGCGGTCAGCTCGGCGCATCGACGTAGGGCCCCCTCGACGTCGGGGAGATGATGCAGCGTCGCAACCGAGCCGACAAGGTCGAACGATTCCGGCGCGAACGGGTGAGTGAGCACGTCGCCGTGAACAAAGCTCACATTTGATGCTTCGTGCCGTGCGCTGCGCAACACCTCGGCATCGGCGTCGATGCCGGTCACCCGCTCAACGACCTCCGACAGCTCGGCAGCGAGCAGACCGTTGCCGGTCCCGATGTCGAGGGCGGTCCGCGCGCCGGGTGGCACGGCGTCCAGAATCAGCCGGTGGTAGTGGATGTTGTGGTTCCACCGGGGGCGATCGCCGCCATCCGGATCGCGGGCGGCGGTAGATCTCGCATGGTGTGAGTCCACGAACGAATCGTACCCACGTCCGGTTGTGGACTCAGTAGGCGATGGTCTGCGCGATGGCGGTGACGACGAGTCCGGTCGACAACGACACGAACGACAGCCCCGAGATCACCTTGTAGACGATCATCTTCTGGATGTCGGCGTTGAAGCCGAGTGGGATGAACAGCAGCGGGTTCACCACGCCGCCGATGATGACGAGGACCAGCGCCCAGTCGGGGGTGTCCGACGCGACCGCCCCGACCGCGACCATCAGGACTCCCATGATGATCCAGTCGAGATGAGTCTGGAACACGCGCCGCTGGTGGACGAGGCCGATCGACCGCAGCACGTCCGGCTTCTCGACCACGAGTGTGACCGCGAACCCCGACACCGCCCCGACCGCGATCGACCACAGCCCGACCAGGATCAGTACGTCGGTCATGGGCTCGACAGTACGGTCCGGCCCAGTGGGTGGTGGCGCGAACCCTGTGATGTGGCGCATACTGCAAAGCAACACATCGAACAATTTGTTTCTTTGGGCGATCGAAGGAGATCGAAACGATGACCAAGCCCGCTCCGACCACATCCGGCGCCGCGCACACCGCCACGGTGACGCCGCTGCACCGCTCCGCCGACGAGCGCAGTCTGACCGAGCTCCTCGAGCTGCAGCGTGCGGCGTTCCTGCGGGACGGCATCCCCGACGCGGCCACGCGCATCAGCCGGATCAACCGGCTCTCGTCGTTGCTCCTCGACCACGCCGAGGAGATCGCCGAGGCTCTCGACGCCGACTTCGGCACCCGCCCGAGGGATCTGTCGATCGCCACCGATGTCGCCGGATGCATGATCGATCTGGCCCACCAGCGCAAGCACGTACGTAGCTGGATGAAGACCGAGAAGGTCGCCAAGGCCATGGGTCTGGCGGGGTTCTCCCAGCGCATCCGGCACGATCCGCTCGGCGTCGTCGGGATCATCGGACCCTGGAACTTCCCGCTGCAGCTGACGGTCGTCCCGGCCGGCTCGGCGTTCGCCGCGGGCAACCGCGTGATGATGCGCCCGTCGTCGGCCACCGCACGCACCACCGCCGTGCTCGCCAAGTACGCGCCGAACTACTTCTCGCTCGAGGAGTTCGCCGTCCTCACCAGCGCGCACGGATCGGGATCGGACTTCGCCAAGCTGAAGGTCGACCACATGTTCTTCACCGGATCGCCCGAGGTGGGCGCGTCGGTGGCCGCCGAGGCGGGTAAGAACCTCGTCCCGGTGACCCTCGAACTGGGCGGCAAGAACCCGGCCGTCGTCGACGTCGACGCCGACATCGACACCGCCGCCAAGCGACTCGCCGACGCGCGAATGGTCAACAGTGGTCAGGTCTGTCTGTGTCCCGACTACGCCTTCGTCCCGGAGGAGAAGATCGGTCAGTTCACCGATCGGGTGATGGCCCGCTGGCGTGAGAACTACTCGTCGGTGCTCCACAACGAGCAGTTCACCTCGACGATCAACGAGAAGAACTACACCCGCATCGTCGGGCTGATCGACGATGCCGTGAGCCTCGGCGCCACCAAACAGCAGCTCATCCCGGCCGGGGAGAAGCTGCCCGACGCGGCGTCGCGCAAGATCCCGCCGACGCTGCTCACCGGCGTCAAGGCCGGCATGAAGATCGAGGAGGACGAGGTCTTCGGTCCGGTGCTGACCGTCTACCCCTACCGCGACCTCGGCGAGGCGATCAGCCACATCACCTCGCACAGTCATCCGCTGACCATGTACTGGTACGGCCCGGACAACGACCGGTACGAGACGCTGCAGGACGCCACCCGTTCGGGATCGGTGAACGGCAACGACTTCGCCCTCAACCTGCTCAGCGCGGAACTGCCCTTCGGCGGTGTCGGTGCCAGCGGGATGGGTAGCTATCACGGCAAGTTCGGGTTCGCCACGTTCTCCCATGCCCGTGCGGTGACGCACTCGCGCATGCCGCTGAGCTTCGCCGAACTGATGTCGGCGCCGTTCCGCAAGCGCGACACCCGCTCGACCAACCTCCAGCTGGCCATGTGGCGGCTGATCACGAGGCGGGCGAGCAAGAAGATTCGCTGATCGCTCTCCTCGGCCAAGCGCTTGCTAGGCTTGGTGATCTTGGCCGAGGAGGAGATCGCACACGTGTCGAATACTGCTTCGCGCTCGACGCGACGCGACGAACTGCTCGGGCTCGCCGGACGCATGTTCGCCGAACAGGGGTTGCGTACCACCACCGTTCGCGACATCGCCGATTCCGCGGGCATCCTCTCCGGCAGTCTCTACCACCATTTCGATTCGAAGGAATCGATGGTCGACGAGATCCTGCGGGGGTTCCTCGACGCGCTGTTCACCCGATACAACGCGATCGTCGACGCCGATCTCCCGGCCGACGAGACGCTGGTCCAGCTGATCGTCGCGTCGTTCGAGAGCATCGACGCCGACCACCATGCCGTGGCGATCTATCAGGACGAGGCCAAGCGACTGTCCGGTCAGGAACGGTTCGACTACATCGCGCAGCGCAACACCGAGTTCCGGAAACTGTGGAAGACGGTGCTGCGCAAGGGTGTCGACGACGGCACGTTCCGCTCCGATCTCGACACCGAACTCGTGTACCGGTTCCTGCGCGACACCGTGTGGGTGGCCGTGCGGTGGTATCGGCCGGGTGGATCGCTGTCGGCGCGTGAGGTGGCCGACCAGTATCTGAGCGTCGTCCTCGAGGGTCTCGTCCCGCGCTGAGTCAGGACATGTCGCCGACGATGTCGGCGAGTCGGTGCACCTGGTCGACATCGGTGTCGGTGGGGATCAGATGCACCTCGTCGGCGCCGAGGTCGGCGAACGTCGCGAGCACGTCGCGCAGCTGCGCCGCTGTTCCGGCGAAACCTGTGGTCGGCGCCATCGCATCGACGAGATCGACGGGCAGCCAGTTCATGTAGTGCCGTAGGTGCCGGTGGATCTGCGTGCGGCCCGAACCGTCGCCGTCGTCGAGGGCGACCCAGAACGACGTGGTCAGCCGTGGCGCCGACCTCCCTGCCTCGGACCAGGCGGTGCGGGCGACATCGAACAGATCGGCCACCCCGGCCGCCGCGAGATCGAGGGTGACCCCGGCGAGCCCGTCGGCCCACGCCGCCGCACTGCGGATCGTCTTCGGGCCGGTCGTGCCGACGAGCAACTCGGGACCGCCGACCCGGACCGGCGGCGGACCGACCGGAAGGGTTGCGCCGGTGACGTTCTCGCCGCGCCACACCCGCTGCATCACGGCCACCCGCTCGGCCATGCCGCGCATGGTCTGGGTTCCCGGGTCCGCGCCCGCGGCGCGATAGTCCTCGCGACGCCCGCCCACACCGAATCCGACCGTGAGTCGGCCCCGGGACAGCTGGTCGCCGGTCGCGAGCGACTTGGCGAGCAGTACGGGATCGTGCAGTTGCGGCACGATCACGGTCGTCACCAATCGGACGCGCGAGGTCCACGCCGCGACCGCGCCGAGCAGCGTGAGTGTCTCGGGGTTGTCGAACGCCATCCGCTCGCCGAAACACAACGACGAGAACGGCCCGGCGTCGATCGCCCGGGTCCACGCCTCGAGCGTGTCGGGACCGTCCGCCCAGACGTCGGGCTCCATGACCGGCAGGGTCAGACCGACGAACACGACGTCAGTCTCTCAGCCCTCGACGGTGTGTCCTCGTGCCGTCAGAACGGCTTGAGGGGATGGATCGCGAGATCGCCGAGGTGCTGGCCCACCGCACCCATGGCCTCGGTCAGCGCCGGCGCCTTCATGTGGGCGTCGAGGTGTTCCTGCGACTCCCACAGCTCGACGGTGACGAAAACGCCCGGCGTGGAGGCGGACTCGAACAGCTCGTAGGAGATGCACCCGGCCTCGTCCTGGGTGGCGGCGGCCAGACCCTTCAGCGCGTCGCCCACCTCTTTCTCGAATCCGGGCTTGGCGGGAATCGTCGCGACCACATGCAGATCGGCCATCACACACTCACTCTCATCACGTGCGCGTCGACCATCGGTGTCGCCGCGTCACCCTCAAAGTACCTGCAGTGGCTCAGCGCAGGAGGCGTTCGGTCGCGTCGGCGATCGCCGCGACCACCGATGCGCGAACGGCGGCGCCCTGCGGGCTGCCCGGCTCGGTCAGCAGACCGTCCGAGCGCATGCTGATGACCGATTCGACGAGCCGGAAGGGCAGGTGGACGCGGCCGTCGGTGGGGTCGCCGACCACCTCGACGGCCAGCGCGCGATAGACCTCGCGCAGTTCGACGCGCACGTCACGGAACGCGGTGAACCGGTCGCCCCGGAGCTCGGGGAGCAGGTACAGCGCGCCGAGATTCCATCGCGACGCCGCGAGCTGTTCGGCGTCGTACCGGATGAGATCGAGGAGCCGGGTGATGGCGGGCGCGGACGGATCCAACGACCGCGCGACGTCGAGAGCCGGGGCGACGGTGTCCTGCAGGAGTGCGGCGAGGATGTCGTCCTTCGTCGCGAAGTGGTGATAGAGCGAGGCCTGCCGCATGCCGACCGACTCGGCGATCGCCCGCGTCGAGGTCCCGGCGAATCCCTGGGTGGTGAACAGTTCGCCTGCGGCGTCGAGGATCTCCTCGCGCGGATTACCGCCGCTACGTCGCTGCTCCACCAGGCGGGGACGCCCCCGTGCCGCCGGCCCTGACTCGGGACGCATCGCGGTGTTCTCCTCGTCGGTCGATGGTGGTCGGCGGGCCGCCCACGACAACTTTACCTAGACGAACGTCCCATCGGCTCGGTGAGCACTCCGTCACACGCTCTTCACACTCGGGAAACCGCGGCAACAAATGCGACCGATACTTTTCGATCACTTGATAGATATACACCGCTCCGGCGAAGCAGCGGCCCCACCCAACAGGAGTTCACATGACCGCACTAGACCGGTCGATCTCGTCGGCCGACGACTCGGACGCACTGTCCGAACTCGGGTACACCCAGGAGTTGCACCGGGGGATCGGCGGCTACGCGTCGTTCGCCTCCGGCTTCTCGTTCGTCTCCATCCTGACGACGGTGTTCGCGCTGTTCGCACTGGGGTTCGGGCTCGGTGGCCCCGGCTTCTTCTTCACCTGGCCCATCGTGTTCGTGTGCCAGTTCTGCGTCTGTCTGGTCTTCGCCGAACTGTCCGGCAAATTCCCGGTCGCGGGCGCCATCTACCAGTGGTCGCGACGTCTGGCCGGCAACGGCGTCGGGTGGTTCGCCGGCTGGTTCATGCTGATCGGCTACATCGTCAGCGTCGCCGCGCTGGCCATCGCGATGCAGAGTGTGTTGCCGTCGATCTGGTCGGGCTTCCAGCTCATCGGCTCCGACACCGCCCTCGCGTCGGTGTCCGGTGCGACCAACGCGATCATCCTGGGCAGCATCACCATCGCGCTCTGCACGGTGATCAGCGCGATGGGTGTCGCATTCATGGGCAAGATAACCGTCGTCGGCGTCACCATCGAGATCATCGGTGTGGTGCTCCTGGTCGTGCTGCTGTTCATCAACGCCGAACGGTCACCGACGCAGGCGGTGCTCGACACCGGTGGGCACGGGACCGGTCTGGGCTACCTGCCCGGGTTCCTGGCGTCGATGCTGATGGCCGCCTACGTGATGTACGGATTCGACAGCGCCGCAGAGCTGTCCGAGGAAACCGCGAACCCGCGTAAGACCGCGCCCAAGGCGATCATCAACGCCCTGCTCGTGTCGTTCCTCGGCGGCGGGCTGATGATCCTGGCCGCGCTGATGGCCGCGCCGTCGCTCGGCGCCCCGGAACTCTCCGCCGACGGCATCGCCTGGGTCATCACCAGCCAGCTCGACACCTGGATGGGAAAGACACTTCTGACGATCGTCGCGATCGCGATCTTCTCCGCCACCCTGGCGATCCAGGCGTCGGCATCGCGCGTGATGTTCTCGATGGCCCGCGACAACCGGCTGCCGTTCGGCGCGTTCCTGGCCAAGGTCAACCCCCGCACCGGGACGCCGATCAACACCGGGATCGTCGTCAGTGCGCTGGCCATCGCGGTGCTGCTGGTCAACCTCGGTCAGGCCGGCGTCTTCGCCGCCATCACGAGCGTCTCGGTGGTCATCGTCTACATCGCCTACCTGATGGTGACGATCCCCGCGCTGATCCACCGCTTCCGCGGAACCAGCCTGAGCTTCGGTCGTCCCGTGTTCGACCTGGGACGGTGGGGACTGCTGGTCAACATCATCGCCGTCGTCATGGGCACGCTGCTGATGATCAACATCGCCTGGCCGCGGGCGGAGGTGTACGACCCGGACGGCACATCGTGGTTCCTGCACTACTTCGCCATCATCTTCGTCGCGGGAACCCTGGTGATCGGTGCTGCCGCGTACATGCGGGTCAAAGACCTTCCCGGCGCACCGGTCCCGACCGATGCGCTCGTGCGCTCGAAGCGGTCGCGATGAGCGCGGCCGTTCCGGGGTCGACACCGACGGGGTCCACCACCGGCGCGAAGGCCCACGCCCGTAGCCAGGCGGGTGCGCTCACGGACTCGATGCCGGTCGTGCCGGCGTCGCGGTGGCCGAATCCGCCGAGCGGTGTCGCACCCGAGACCCTGACGTGGGCCGAGACCGTTCCCGGTGGCCGCTACACGGTCAAGGTGCTGGCCCGCGGTACACGACTACGTTTGCGCGACATCACCGGCAGCGCCTGCGCACACATACTGCTGTGGCGGTCCGACGCCCCGTGGGAGCGGCTCAACGTCGCCGACACCGTGAAGGTGCCGTGGCAGGCCTACCTCGCCGAGGGGCACCCGCTGCTCAGCGATCAGGGCCGGGTGCTGGCCACCGTCGTGGCCGACGACTCCGGACACCACGACGCGCTGTGTGGCACCACGACACTGGCCGGCAACACCGAGAAATACGGCGCGGGGCAGGCGCATTCGCAGAGCCCGGCCGGTCGGGAGCTGCTGACGCTGGCCGCGGCGAAACACGGGCTGACGCCCGCGGACGTGGCGCCGTCGGTGTCGTTCTTCCACGGCGTGGTCGTCGAGTCCGACGGCACCCTCACGTCCAAGGGGTCGGCCGGTCTCGACAAACACGTCGACCTGCTCCTGCACCTGCCGTGCATCGTCGCCGTCGCCAACACCGCGCACCCGCTCGACCCGTCACCCGGGTTCGACACCGGCCCGCTGGAGGTGCTCGCCTGGCGGGCGCCCGCCGACCTCGCCGACCTGCTGGCGAAGGTCGACGACACCGATCCCGAATACCAACGCGCCGTGGCGAACTCCGAGGACGTCGCCACCGCAGCCCACCCGTAGAGGAGCCTGAGATGTCCACCCCCGTAGCCGCCCCCGCCGCCGACCTGGCGCTGGTGCCCGGCACCGTGGTCCTCGACGCCGAGGTCGACGCCCGCGGCCCCTGGTCGGCCGTCGTCACCGCAGGCGACGTCCTGACGATCGTCGACCTGTACGGCAACCAGGCCGTCGACACCCTCTTCTACGGTGTCACCGACGCCGGGTCGCCCGACCCGGCCGCCCGCTACTCCGCGCAGGCCACCGTTGCCGCCCAGGGGAATCTGTTCCTCACCACCGGGTCGGTCATCCGGGATCAGGAGTCGAACCCGCTGATGACGATCGTGGGCGACGAGGTCGGCAACCACGACACCGTCGGCGGTGCGTGCTCGCAGGAGTCGAACACCCTGCGCTACGGCCACCACACCAAGCACCAACACGCCTGCGTCGAGAACTTCCTCATCGAGGGCGCGCGGCACGGACTCGGCAAACGCGACATGGTGGGCAACGTCAACTTCTTCATGAACGTCCCGGTCGATCCGGACGGCAGCCTCGGCATCGTCGACGGCCTCTCCGCCCCAGGCAAACGGTTGGCGCTGCGCGCCGATGTCGACACCCTGGTGCTGATCTCGAACTGTCCGCAGATCAACAACCCCTGCAACGGATTCGACCCGACGGCCGTCCGGGTGATCGTCACCCACCCCGACACCGAGTTCGTCGCATGAGCGCCATCGTCGTGGAGCGGGCGGGACCGATGGCCACCATCCAGGACTGGCCCGGTCGCACCGGATACTGGCACGTGGGCGTCCCGCCGTCAGGGCCGATGGACGACCTGTCGTTCCGGCTCGCCAACATCGCCGTCGGCAACCCGCAGGGCACGGCTGCGCTCGAGGCCACCATGGCTGGACCCGCCCTGCGGTTCACCGTTGCCACCACCATCGCGGTCACCGGCGCCCCGGTCCGGGTCAGTGTGGACGGGGTCGAACACGGTCAGTGCGAACCCATCTCGGTCAGGGCCGGGGCCAGGGTGACCATCGGCGCGGTCGAGTCGATCGGCATGCGGATCTACGTCGCGGTGGCCGGGGGACTGGCGGCGGAGGAGGTGCTCGGCAGCGCGTCGACGTTCACCCTCGGCCGGTTCGGCGGACACGGCGGTCGGGTCCTCGCCGACGGGGACGAACTCGACATCGCCGGTGTCGCGCCGGACGGCCCGCCGCGGCGCATCCAGCACGAGGAGGAGCCCGCGATGGGAACGGCATGGGACCTCGCTGTCACCGTCGGACCCCACAGTGCACCCGAGTTCTTCACCGACGACGACATCGCCACGCTCTACGCCACGTCGTATCAGGCGCACTTCAACTCCGACCGGACCGGCATCCGGCTCATCGGTCCCAAACCCGATTGGGCGCGGACCGACGGCGGAGAGGCCGGTCTGCACCCGTCGAACATCCACGACAACGCCTACTCGGTGGGCGCGCTCGACTTCACCGGCGACACCCCGATCCTGCTCGGGCCGGACGGGCCGAGCCTCGGCGGCTTCGTCTGCCCGGTCACGGTCACCACGGCCGATCGCTGGAAGCTCGGTCAGATCGCGCCGGGTGACGCGGTGCGGTTCGTGCCGGTCCGGTCGTCGGCGGTGGCCGACTCCTCGGCCATCGGCAACGCCCGTCGCTCCCAGTACATCCCGGTGATCTCCACCGGCGGTGACCCGGACGGCGGCATCCTGGGCGTCGCCGACACCGCCGACGGCGGATCCCGCGTCACCTACCGTCGCAGCGGCGACGACAACGTCCTCATCGAGTACGGAGACATGGCCCTCGATCTCGCCTCGCGGGCCCGGGTCCACGCGCTGGCCGAGCGGATCGCCGCCGATCGCCCGGCCGGTCTCGTCGATCTCACCCCCGGGATCCGTTCGCTCCAGGTGAAGTTCGACCCGTCGGCGATCAAGCAGTCGACAATCGTGGAGTGGCTGCGCGAGTGCGAGGCCGACCTGCCCTCGGTGCACGACCTCGTCGTGCCCAGCCGCACCGTTCACCTCCCGCTGTCGTGGGACGACCCCGCGACGCGGGAGGCGACAGAGCGGTACATGCTCGGGGTGCGCGACGACGCGCCCTGGTGTCCGTGGAACATCGAGTTCATCCGACGGATGAACGGGCTGGGATCGCCGGACGACGTCCATCGGATCGTGTTCGACGCGGAGTATCTCGTACTCGGCCTGGGCGACGTGTATCTCGGTGCCCCCGTTGCTGTTCCACTCGACCCGCGACATCGACTCGTGACCACGAAATACAACCCGGCCCGAACGTGGACCCCGGAGAACGCGGTCGGCATCGGTGGCGCGTACCTGTGCGTCTACGGGATGGAGGGTCCCGGCGGATACCAGTTCGTCGGGCGGACCACCCAGGTGTGGAACCACCGGCATCCGCAGGCGACGGTCGGTTTCGACCCCGAACATCCCTGGCTGCTGCGGTTCTTCGACCGGATCAAGTGGTATCCGGTCGGCGCCGACGAACTGCTCGACATGCGGGCCGACGTGGCCGCGGGCGGCGGACACATGGACATCACCGACGGCGAGTTCTCGATCGCCGAACACCAGGCGTTCCTCGACGCCAACGCCGCCGAGATCGCCCGCACCCGTGGGGAGATGGAGACCGCGCGCGATGCCGAGCGGCAACGGTGGTCCGACGGCGGAGAGGTGTCGAGAGGGCGGGTCGCATGACGCTCACCGCGATCGGCGCCGAACGGGTCGCCGACATCTACCGCGAGATCGAGGCCAGTGGACGCGCCGAGGTCTTCATCCATCTCCGGCCGGTCGCCGAGGTCGAGGCCGAACTGGCCGCCTCGCTCGCGGACGCGGGTCCGCTGGCCGGGGTGATCCTGGCCGTCAAGGACAACGTCGACGTGGCCGGTCTGCCGACCACCGCGGCGTGTCCGTCGTTCGCGTCGGTGGCCGACGCCGATGCACCCGTGGTCGCCGCGCTGCGGAACGCGGGGGCGGTCGTCATCGGCAAGACCAACCTCGACCAGTTCGCGACCGGTCTGGTCGGAACCCGCAGTCCCTATGGTGCGGTTCGCGATTCACGCCGTCCCGACCACATCTCCGGTGGATCGAGCTCGGGCTCGGCCGTGGCGGTCGCCCTCGGTTTCGCCGACATCGCCATCGGCACCGACACCGCCGGGTCGGGCCGCGTGCCTGCGGGACTGCAGGGCATCGTCGGCATCAAACCCACCCTCGGGGTGGTCTCCACCGACGGCGTCGTGCCGGCGTGTGCGAGCTACGACTGCGTGACCGTCTTCGCCCGCGACCTCGCGCAGGCCGACGCCGCGATGGCCGTGATGGCGACCGCGCCCGGCCCACGTCCGTTCCCCGCCGACACCACCCTCGCCGCGTCCGCGGCGCCGGTCATCGCGATCCCGTCCGCGCTACCCGCCCTCGACGAGAACTGGCGGGCGGCGTTCGCGCGGGCCGTCGACGATGCGGTGGCTGCAGGGTGTTCGATCCGCGAGATCGACCTCGGCGACTTCCTCGCGGCGGCGGCCCTGCTGTACGAGGGCGCGCTGGTGGCCGAACGTCACGATGCGGTGGGGGAGTTCGTCGACACCGGGGCCGACGGTCTCGACCCCACCGTGGCGTCGATCATCTCCGCGGCCTCGCGCTGGTCGGCGACCGATCTGCTGCGGGACCGCAGTCGCGTCGACGAGCTGCGCTCGGCGGCAATGCATGCGCTGGACGGTGCCGACGCGCTGATGGTGCCGACCGCGCCCGCTCATCCCACCCTGGCCGAGGTCGCGGCCGATCCGGTGGGCGTCAACGCGCGGATGGGGACCTACACGAACTTCTGCAATCTGTTCGACATGTGTGCGCTCGCCGTGCCGGCCGGTGTGGCCGACGATGGGGATTCGGGGACAGCGCAATTCGGCGTGACGCTGCTGTCGGTGGCTCATCGCGACGCCGTGCTGATGCACATCGCGCGTCGTCTGGCGGGTTCGGGTGACGGTCGGACGTGGGTCGAGAACGTCTCGAACGCCGTCGAACTCGCGGTGTTCGGAGCCCATCTGCGCGGGCAGCCGCTCGAGCACCAGCTCATCGATCGCGGTGCGCGGTGGGCGGGTGAGCTCGTCACCGCGCCCGCGTATCGGCTCGTGGCACTGGACACGACACCGCCCAAACCCGGGTTGGTCCGCGATGACGTGTCCGGTCGAGCGATCCGGGGTGAGAAGTGGGTGCTGTCGCCCGCCGCGCTCGGCAGCTTCCTCGCCGAGCTCCCGTCCCCGATGCTGCTCGGGTCGATCGAGCTCGCCGACGGAACCTCGATGGTCGGGTTCGGCGCCCAGGCCCAGGCCCTCGCCCGCGGAACCGAGTTGACCGTCGACCACTGGCTCGATCGCTGACACCGACGCCCACG
>NZ_JAEMTF010000004.1:58745-73576 GCF_016462415.1 Williamsia sp.
ACCGCGATCCGGGCGCCGTCGTCCGTCTCGACGACGTACCGCGCGTCGAGCTCGGTCACCCGCTCCGACCGGAGGTACTGGTGGTCGGCGCCCGCGGGCAGGACCTGTCCGCGCAACCGCGGCCCCGTGACGGTGCCACCCAGGATCGGCACCATGCGCCGGTGGCCGTCGGGAAGGTCGCCGAGGTCGATCGGTGCGCCGACATCGATCGAGAGGTGCGCGACGAACTCCAGCGGCGGCGCGGCCGGCGTCGGCATCAGTTGGTGCGGTCGGCGAATCCGGCAGGCAGCTCCGACGGTCCCACCGAGATGACGGACTCGTCGTCGACCCCGACGTTCTCGAACAGGGTGATGTAGGCGAACTCGGGGACCACGTAGATCGGGTAGGTCGGGCCGGCGTCACGGTAGGCGCGCATCTCGTCGAGGTGATCGTTCTGGAAGACAACCGTCTTGGTCCCCGCGTCCTCGACCCACTTGGGGAAGAAGATGGTGCCGTGCAGACGACGCTTGCCGGGCAGCACGTTGACCACGACGGACGTGCCGGTGGGCTCGTTCCAGGAGATCTTGAAGACGTCGTCGTCGAGTTGGACGAGGTCGACCTCCTGGTCCTTGACCCAGCGCCCACCGACCATGCCGGTGTGGATCCGGTAGTCGATCGTCGTCGCGTTCTTCACATACATTTCGTACTGCCAGGAGTTCGCGTAGGTGTAGATGAAACGGTGACCCACGAGGCCGGACAGGTCCTGGGTCGGGATGGGGTGCTGGACGTCGGTGTGCTGAGTCATGATTTGATTTTGTCACAAAACTAGTGCCCAGGCAATGAGTCGCAGTCGATGCTGCGCAGGACGTCGGAGGTGTCCATGACCGAGCTCGCCGCGGAGTTGAGCCGCACCATAGGTCCGCTGCGACGTGCGATGCTGCGCGCCGCGCGGTTGGCCGCGGGGCTTCCGGAACTCCCCGAGGCGCAGATCCAGGTGCTGCGGGCGCTGGCCGTGGAGTCACCGCAGACGTCGGGGGATCTGGCCGCCGGCCTCCAGCTGGCCCGCCCCACCGTGAGCAACATGATCCGCGTGATGACGGCCGATGATCTCGTCACGAGGGTGCCGGGCGTCGACGACCTGCGTCAGGTGTTGATCGCCCCGACCCCGCGCGCACGCGATCTGCTGCGCCGGTACGACGAGGCCGCCGGTGCGATCCTCGACGAGATCCTCGGTGGTCTCGACGACGACGCCCGCGCGGTGCTCGCCGATGCCTTGCCGGTACTCGACGGACTCACCGCAGCCCTCGTGGACCGGATGGCGAACGAGCCACCGGACTGACAACCGTTGTGGACGGTCTGGTGGATCTCCGGTTGTCCGCGGCGCCGGGCGCCTAGCGGGGCTTGGTCCCCGCGGCCATGTAGGTCGATCCGACGACCGTGACCCCGTCCGGCCCCACCAGGTCCGCCAGATCCGCGCGGAGGGACTGCGCCGCATCGGGGTCGAGCACGATCTGCGCCGAGAAGGTGAACACCATGTCGAGCCACGCCTGAGTCGTGTACTCGATCCGGACCGGGTGCGTTGTCTCGGACACGGTGAGCCCGGCGGCGGCCAGGGTGTCCGCCAGCGGCACGTCGTCACCGGCCGTCGGATGGGTGCGCAGGTCCATGTATCTGCGGTAGACGGCGTCGAAGTCCGCCTGCGGTGGCGACTCCGGTGCGGTGGCGTGCCACAGCAGCGCGAGTGACCCACCCGGCCGGAGGATCGAATACGCCTTCGGCACAGCGACATCGGCGCGGACCCAGTGCCACGACTGGGCGAACAGGACCACGTCGAACACGCGACCGTCCGGATCCCAGTCCTCGAACGTGCCCAGCTCGACACGCAGACCCTTGCCGGCTGCGACCGCGGCCATCGCCGCATCCGGCTCCACCGACAGCACCGGGAGGTCACGCTCGGCGAGCTGCGCGGCGGCGATGCCCGTCCCCGAGCCCACGTCCAGAACCCGACCGCCGTGGGCGAGCGCGGCGATGTCGTCGATCACCTCGGCCGGATACCGCGGTCGGTGTCGGTCGTAGGCGCGCGCCACCGACCCGAAGGAATCCGCGCGGTCCCGCTGGGTGTGCAGCGGCCCGGCCACGTCAGCGCCTCCGGGCGATCATCGCCCGCGGCGACCCGGTGATCGTGATCGGCTCGCCGCCGAGTGCCGCCGACAGCTCGTCGCGCAGCCGGTCCTTGGTCGCGTCGTCGAGCACGAGGAATCGGGAGTAGGTGAACACGGTGTCCAACCAGTCTGCGGCGGTGACGGTCTCCGTCAACGGGAAGTCCTCGACCCGCATGTCGAACCCGGCCGCGGTGAAGTCGGCGGCCGTCTCGTCGGTCAGTCTGCGCCGGGCGGTGTCATTGTTCCCCAGGACCCCGTCGACGATGTCGCGGATGGCCGGATTGTCGAAACCTCGCCAGCTCGACTCGTGCGACAGCAGCGCGACGTGTCCGCCGACGGGGAGGATCTCGGCGAGCTTCGCCAGCGCCGGGATCGGGTCCACCCAGTGCCATGAGCGGGCGAACACGACCAGGTCGAACGACCGCCCCTGCGGATCCCAGTCCTCGAACGTCCCGGACTCGACGGTGACGCCCTTGGCGCGCGCGATGTCCGCCATGTCCGAATCCGGTTCCACAGCAAGCACATCGCATCCACGGGCGAGCAGCGCAGCCGACGCCTTGCCGGTACCGGCCCCGACATCGAGCACGCGATGACCGAGTGCGGCCACCGCATCCATCAGGTCGTCGGGGAAGTCGGGCCGGTGGTTCTCGTACGCCTGCGCCTGCGCTCCGAAGCTGAGCGCGAGGCGGCGATCGACATGAAGGGGAATGGGCTCGGGCACGCATCCGAGCGTAGCGATCGCCGACGGTCAGGCGAGTTCGCGCAGCTCCGAGAGTCGTTCACGTGCCTGGGTCATGATCGACTGGATCAACTCGTCGCAGCTGGGCAGGTCCTCGATCATCCCGACCACCTGTCCGGACGCGAGTACCCCCGCGCCGGTGTCCCCGTCGACGAGCCCGGCCTTGAGCAGCATCGGGGTGTTGCCGGCCATGATGATCTGCTGCCAGGTGCGCTCACCGGAGCGACGCATGGTCCGACCGTCGGTGAGCATCGTCGTCCACTTCATGCCGGTCATCTGCTTGAAGTCGTTGGCGTTGCGGGCGGCCGCGACCAGTGCCTTGATCGGGCTCCCGCCCTCGAGTTTGTTCACCAGTGAGGTCCGCAGCACCCGGTGCGGCATCCCGTCGACCTTGGTGGACACGACGGTGTCGTTGAGAGTCCGACCGATGTACTCCTGCTTCACCGAATCGGGCACCGTGCTGTCGGAGGTCAGCAGGAAGCGGGTTCCCATCGCGACCCCGGCCGCGCCGTACGACAGCGCCGCGGCGAGCCCACGCCCGTCGAAGAACCCTCCGGCGGCGACGACAGGAATACCACCTGGACCCAACGCATCCAACACCGACGGCAGCAGCAGCGTCGTCGCGACCGGCCCGGTGTGGCCCCCGCCCTCGCCGCCCTGCACGATCACGGCGTCGGCGCCCCACGACGCGACCTTGACCGCGTGCTTGGCCGCACCGATCGACGGGATCACGACGATGCCGTTGTCCTTGAGTTTGCCGATCAGGTCCTTCTTGGGCGCCAGCGCGAACGACGCAACCCGCACCTTCTCTCGGATCAGCAGGTCGATCCGCTCGCCGGCGTCGGTGGCGTCGGCGCGAATGTTGACGCCGAACGGCTTGTCGGTCAACGACTTCGTCTTCTTTACCGCGATCTCGAGCTCGTCGTAGGTCATCGTCGCCGAGGCCAGGATCCCGAGCCCGCCCGCGTTCGACGTCGCCGAGGTCAACGACGCCCCCGACACCCAGCCCATCCCGGTCTGCACGATGGGGTAGTCGATGCCGACCAGCTCGGTGAACGGCGTCGACATCCGCGGCTGCGTCATCGGCTCGTCTCCACCGGCTTGACCTCGCGTTCGCGCAGGCCCTTGGGGTCGATGACCTCACGGATCAGACGCAGTTCCTCGTCGCTCGGCAGGCGCGTGACACCGGCCGAATCCAGCTCGGCCACCTCGAATCCGGTGTTGTCGGCGACCTCCTCGGCGGTCACACCGGGATGCAGCGAGCGAGCGCGCATCGTGTGGTCGGGTCCGCCGAAGTCGAACACGCCGAGGTTGGTCACCACGCGATGGATGTCGAGGTACTCATACGCCGGGTTGTCCGGGTTCACCTGGTCGTATCCGACGCCCGAGACGATGTCGACCTGCTCGCTGAACACCCGCGAGTTGTGTTTGGCGACCCAGTAACTCGTCGGATGGTTCAGGGTGTTGCCGGGAGCCCCTCGCACACCGAACATCTGGCGGGTGGGATGCTGCAGCGGCCCGAAGGCCGACAGGTTCTGATTGCCGTGTCGGTCGATCTGGTTGGCCCCCATGACGACATGCCGACGGCCCGACGCCACCACGTCGAACACCTTGCGGAACGGCATCCACCCCTCGATGGGTGCGCTGCGCCCCACGGCGGGGGTGTCGGCGAAGATCAGCGCTTCTCCGTCGGTGATCAGCAGGTCGGGCTCGGTGGTCAGACGCGCCAGTCGCGCGCCGATCAGCGGTGTCGTGGCCATCGGGGACGCCATGATCTCGCCGGCTCCGTCGAAGATCTCTGCGCAGGCGATCACACAGACCTCGGCGCGGGTGACGTTCTCGCTCATGCTTTCTCTGCCTCCTGCTCGCTCGCCCACTCGCGCACGCGTGCCTGATAGGTCTCCTCGTCGACGGTCAGGAACCGCTCGGAGAACGCCCGCCAGGAATCCGGGTCGGCGGCCGAGGTGGCGTAGAACCGCTGGAACGCCTCGTCACGGCCGTAGTCGCCGGCGAAGGTGAAGTGCGCACCGTTCGGCGCGTGGATGACCCGGTCGACGTTCATGCGGTTGAGCAGCATGCGTTGCAGCGGAATCGCGTCCACCAACTCGGCGGTGCTGACCACCGTGTCGACCTCGAGGAAACGTCGTTGTGCGGCGCCGCAGTAGAGGTCGTCGAAGTACGGGTCGACACCGGTGTACGCGGCGTTGCCGTGGACGTCGGCGATGTCCAGGTGCACCAGTGCCACATCGAGATTGAGCGCGGGCATCGCGATGAGCGTCTGCGTGCGCCCGTCGGCGTCCGGATAGGGCGAGTCGACGGTCTTGAGCTCGGTGCCCCAGAAATCCTGGACCGCCGAGCCCAGCCCCGCCCGGATCGGCAGGAACGGCAGGCGCGATGCGGCGGCCTCCAGCCCGCACTTGACCATGCCCTCGTCCATCTCACGGACCTCGATGGCGCCGGTGGTCCGCGCGTGCGCGAACCAGGGATCGTAGAACGGCGGCGAGTCCAGGGACACGAACCCGTAGTACGCCTTCGCGACCTTTCCCGCGGCGCACAGCAGGCCCAGGTCCGGGCCACCGTAGGTGACCACCGTCAGGTCGGTGACCTCCGAGCGTGCCAGCGCACGGACGAGGGCCATCGGCTTGCGGCGCGATCCCCAGCCGCCGATGCCGATGGTCATCCCGCTGGAGATCTCGGCGATGGCCTCGTCGAGGGTCGACGACTTGTCGGTCTGCGTCCGAGTCGTGGTGGGCGCATTCATTCGCGGGCCTTTCCGGTGGTGACGAAGGCGTCGCGGTGCTCGTCCGAGACGCCCGCGAGGTTGAGTTCGAAGGTGTAGCCCTGCTCGAGTCGGTAGCTTGTCTTGACGTCGACCGGGTCGATGCCGTTCAGGGCTTCCTTGGCGGCGCGGATGACGCGGGTGTCCTTGACCGCGATCATGCGTGCCACCTCCAGGGCGGCGTCGAGGAGATCGGCCCGGGGCACGACGCGGTACACCGACCCGAAGTGCTCGAGCTGCTGAGCGGTGACGTTCTGCGCGGTGAAGTACAGCGTGCGCATCAGGTGCTGGGGGACCAACCGTGCGAGATGTGTTGCGGCACCCAGCGCTCCGCGATCCACCTCGGGGAGTCCGAAGACCGCGTCGTCGGTGGCCACGATGACGTCGGCGTTGCCCACCAGTCCGATGCCGCCGCCGACGCAGAACCCGTTGACCGCGACGACGACCGGTACCGCGCAGTCGTAGACCGCGGCGAATGCCGCCGCGCACCCGCGGTTCGCGTCGATCAGCGCCCCGTAGCCCTCGGTCGCCTGCATCTCCTTGATGTCGACGCCGGCGTTGAAGCCGCGCCCTTCGGCTCGCAGGATCACCACGTGGGTGGCGGGGTCGGCCCCGGCCGCGAGGATCTGCTCCCCGAGGTCGAACCAGGCGGCCGACGGCAGCGCGTTGACCGGCGGGAAGTCCACGGTCACCGTCACGATGCCCGGTTCGATGGTGGATGTCGTTATCGACACTGGCGCTACTCCCTCGCATACCCGGTGGACCTGTTACCAACCAAACACTTGCTTGGTAGCCTAGCAGCACCGGTCAGGCGGCCGGAGGTCTCGGCTGATCGGAGTGGATGCGTGGATATCGGTCTGGGCGGTCGCGTGGTCCTGGTGACCGGCGGTGCACGGGGAGTCGGCGCGGGCATCTGTTCGGTGCTCGGCGCACTCGGTGCCACCGTCGTCGCCTGCGCACGTCGCGCCCCCGACGACCCGGACCACCCGCGGGCTCCGGAGTTCGTCTCCTGCGACGTACGCGATCCCGATGCGGTGACCCAGATGATCGCGGGAATCGTGGCCCGTCATGGACGGCTCGACGGCCTGGTGAACAACGCGGGCGGGTCGCCGTTCGCGCTCGCGGCAGACGCCGGCGCGCGCTTCCACAGCAAGATCGTCGAACTCAATCTCCTCGCACCCCTGATCGTCGCGCAGGCCGCGCAGGCCGTGATGCGGGACCAGGCGGGCGGCGGCGCCATCGTCAACGTCTCCAGTGTCAGCGGACACCGACCGTCGCCGGGAACCGCCGGATACGGTGCGGCCAAGGCCGGACTGGACAACCTCACGGGGTCGCTGGCGATCGAGTGGGCGCCCGCGGTGCGCATCAACTCGGTGGTCGCGGGGCCGGTGCAGACCGAACTGTCCGAACTGCACTACGGCGACGCCGAGGGTGTCGCCGCGGTGGGCCGCACCATCCCGATGGGGCGGATGGCTGTGCCCGACGACATCGGCAACGCGGTGGCATTCCTGTTGTCGCCCTTGGCCGGATACATCACCGGGGCGACGCTCACGGTGCACGGCGGCGGCGAGAAGCCGGCGTTTCTCGATGCCGCAACCTCAGACAATCGAATGGAGCACACACCGAAGTGAGTGGGATCAACGCAGGTCGGGTTGTCATCGTCACCGGAGCCGGCCGCGGCATCGGTCGCGAACACGCACTTGCCTTCGCGGCATCCGGCGCGAAGGTCGTCGTCAACGACATCGGCGCCGGGTTGGACGGGTCCGAGACGGGGGAGTCGCCCGCCGAGCAGGTGGTCGCCGAGATCATCGCCTCAGGAGGCGATGCCGTCGTCAACGGCGACGACGTGGCCGACTGGGCCGGGTCGGAGAACCTCGTCGCCACCGCGGTCGAGCACTTCGGGGCTCTCGACGTGCTCGTCAGCAACGCGGGGTTCCTTCGCGACAAGATGCTCGTGTCGATGAGCGAGAACGACTGGGACGACGTCATCCGCGTTCACCTCAAGGGTCATTTCGCGATGCTGCGCCATGCCGGCGCCTACTGGCGTACGCAGGCCAAGGCGGGACAGACCCGGTCCGCGCGCATCATCAACACCTCATCGGGCGCCGGGCTCTACGGCTCGGTGGGGCAGGGCAACTACGCGGCGGCGAAGGCGGCCATCGCGCAGTTGACGATCCAGGCGGCGTCGGAGCTGGCCGGCTACGGCGTCACCGTGAATGCGATCGCCCCGTCGGCGCGGACTCGCATGACCACCAGCGCCGGCGAGGCCATGGCCGCGCAGATGGCGCCCCCGGCCGACGGGTCTTTCGACACCATGGATCCGGCGAACGTGTCGCCGCTGGTGGTGTGGCTGGGTTCGCCGGAGTCGGAGGACGTGACCGGTCGGGTGTTCGAGGTGGAGGGCGGCAAGGTGTCGGTGACCGACGGGTGGCAGCGCAGTGTGCTGCGCGACAAGGGGGCCCGGTGGGACCCGGCCGAGTTGGGGCCGGTGATCGCCGAGATCCTCACCGAGGCGCCGACACCGTTCCCGGTCTACGGCGCCCGCTGATGTCGGGCGTGCCCCTCACCGACGGACAGCGGGTCACCGCCGCCAAGGCCTACGTCGACGCACTGGTGACCCACGACCCGTCCGCGGTGCCCCTCGACCCGGGCTGCGTGCGGATCGAGATGGGCCTGAGAACAGGTCGCAACGGCGGTCACATCGCACGCGGTCTCGCCGGAGCGCCGCAGTTCAAGCTCATCCACACGATCTCCGACTTCCAGGCACGGGTCGTCGACGGGATCGTGCACTCGACCTTCTACGTCCACGTGCACCCGCGGCCACTCCGGTTGCGGGCGAAGGTGACCGAGTCGTTCGAGTTCACCGACTCCGGGGAGATCGGGAAGATCATCGCCCGCTTCGGTGTCCCGCACCGCGCACCCTGATTCCGGCCTACAGCACGGCGAGCAGGACCAGGGCGATGACCGCGAACAGTGCCTGCGTCGATGCGGCGCGGAAGTACGCGCGGCCGGTGCTCGCGAGCACTGCTGCGGCCGCGACGATGCACGAGCACCCGAAGACCACGAGCGTGAGTCCCGCGGTGCCGCCGATGACGACCCCGACGATGATGCCGACCGCGAGGAACAGGTTGTAGAAACCCTGGTTGAACGCCAACGGTTTCGTGGTCGCCGCATCGGCGTCGGAGGCGACCCCGAACCGGCGGTAGACCGCCGGCCGGGTCCACAGCACCGATTCCATCGCGAAGATGGCGACATGGAGCAACGCGGCCAGAACCGCGAAGACGACGGCGGCGACGGGCACGGCGACGGGCGCTAGGCCGGTGCGCCGGGAGCGCGGATCACCATCGGGACGCCCGGGAAGTGCGACGCCATCTCGGTGCGCGACGCCCGCAGCGCAGCGGTTCCGTAGCCCTTCTTGCGGTGCTCGGGGTGGATCCAGATGCGGACGTTGACCTCGCCGCCGATGAGTTCACCGAAGACCATGCCGATCTTGTCCGAACCCTCGAGCGCGACGAACCATGCGGCCTCCTCGGCGTGCACCCGATCGACCGCGGAGGCGATCTCGTCGTCGAGCCCGCCCGCCGGGTTACCCGAACCGTCGCCGGCGGAACCGATCTCGTCGGTGCGGGCGCCGAAGATGTCGCTGTCGGTGGCGGCGTCGAACGGCCGCAGTCCGAGGGTCTCGCCGGAACTGGCGGGCCGGTCGGACAGGGTGAAGGTCAGCTGGTTGTTGAGATCGTCGAGCTCGCTCTGATTCGCGCGCCGGGCGTCCTTGGTCAGCTGGGCGAACGACATGCCCATGACGGCCTGCGCACCGAGGGTGGCGGTGCCGAGCAACTCGGCGATCGCGGCCACGGCGGCGTCGCGGTCGGCGGCCTCGACGATGGCGTCGAGGACCTCGTGGCGGCGCTCGAGGGCGGAGTGCAGGGCGTTGGTGATCTCGCGGCGGTCCGCGGCACGATCGTGATCGGTCATGGCGACATGGTAGATCAGCCCACCCCGTCGCCGGGCGGTCACACGGTCGCCGCGACCGCCTTTTCCAGCTCGGTCAGCGAGTCCTCGAGGTGATGGATCAGTCGCTGCAGGCTCGGCACCGTCTGGCGGCAACCGATGATCCCGAAGTCCAGCTGATCGGCGTTGCTGGTCAGGGTGATGTTGATGGCCTGACCGTCCAGCACGATCGACGCGGGGTAGACACCGTCGAGACGAGCGCCCTTCCAGTACATGCGGTTTCGCGGACCCGGGACGTTGGAGATGATGACGTTGAACGGCGGCCTGGTCACGCTGACGAAACCGGGGATCGGTGACATCGCCAGCCCCGACATGTTCACCGCGCTGAGCAGCATGATCTGCAGTGGGCTCAATTCGCCCATCATCCTCTTCGCCGACTGCACCGATTCGCGGATGGCCATCATCCGTTCCAGCGGGTCCTCGACATCGGTTGCCAGCGAGGCGATCACGGCGCCGACGGCGTTACCGCCGGAGTGGTCGGGATCATCGGGTCGCAACGACACCGGCACCATCGACGTCAGCGACTTGTCCGGGAGCGCGTTCTGCTCCATCAGGTACTTGCGTAGGGCGCCACTGCACATCGCGAGGACGACGTCGTTGAGGGTGGCGCCGACCGCCTCGCCGACGGACTTCACCCGGTCGATCTCCCACGTCTGCGCCACGAACCGCCGGGCGCCGCCGATCGGGGCGTTGAGCATCGTGCGGGGCGCCTCGAACGGGGTCGTGAAGTTGTGGTCGCGCATGGCCGTGCCGATGATCTTCATCGAGGCGGGGACGAGTCCGGCGGCGGTCGTGCCCAGCGACACCGCGTCGCCGACGAGCGAGAGCGGGTTCCGCGAACCACCCGACGAGGGCTTGCTGCGACTCTTCTTCGGGATGTCCCAGGGCGCTCGGAACTCACGGTCGTCGGGATCCTCGCTCAGCGCGTTCTGCATCACGCGCAGTGCGGACACACCGTCGAACAGCGAGTGGTGGACCTTCGTGTAGACCGCGAAGCGACCGTCCTCGATGCCCTCGACGACGTGCATCTCCCACATCGGGCGGTGTCGGTCGAGCAGGGTGCCGTGCCATCGCGAGGTGAGCTGGAACAGTTCACGGATGCGTCCGGGACGCGGGACCGCGGAATGGCGGACGTGGTACTCGAAGTCGATGTTCTGGTTCTTCGCCCACCAGAGATTGCCCACCGAGCTCACCGGGTCGGCGGGGCGCATCCCGAACCGCGGCGCGAGGTCGGTGTGCGAGCGGGCCTCTTCGATGATCTTCGAGACGAAGTCGGGGCCTGCGCCCTCGGGCGGGCTGAACAACTGCAGCCCGCCCACGTGCATCGGGTGCTCACGCGATTCGGCCAGCAGGAACATCGAGTCGGTGACGGGCATGTAGTTCACCCGTCCCATTGTCGGCCCTGCGACCTTCTCGCGATGCACTTTGCGCAAGACGAACCAAACGGTTACCCGTCGGTCACGAACGACCCGTCGCCGACGGCTCGCAGATGACGAGCGGGATTGTCCGGTCTGCCCATTCCTGGTACTGGTCGACGTCGGCGTAGATCTCGGCGTAGCGGGGCCACAGCCGTTCTCGCTCCGCATCGTCGGCCGCGCGTGCGACGTACGAGCCCGTCTCTTTGCCGATTTGGATTGTCACTTCGGGATCGGCAACGAGGTTGAGGTACCAGAGCGGATGGTTCTTCCTACCGCCCTGGGAGGCGATCAGCACCACCGCGTCGCCGTCGCGCAGACAGAGCAGCGGTACGGTCCGCGGCTCGCCGGACTTGCGGCCGGTGGTGGTCAGCAGGCAGACCGGTACGGGCTTCTTGAAGCCGGCCCCGATACGCCAGTTGCCGCCGATGCGCCCACCGGTCGCCTTGTACAGCGCCGTGTTCGCCCGCGACCCCCACTTGAGGATGGTGCCGACCGCCTTGGAATCCAGTGCGGCCGGTTTGTCGCGGGACTGCTGTTCACCTGAGGTCATTGGAACACTATTTCAGATTCGTTCCAAGATGGTGCCCGTGGACAGCGCGCCACCCGCACACATCGTGATCAGCGCGGTTGTCTTGTCGGTGCGCTCGAGTTCGTGCAGGGCCGTGGTGATGAGGCGGGAGCCGGTGCTGCCGACCGGGTGTCCGAGGGCGATGGCACCGCCGTTGACGTTGACCTTGTCCATGTCCGGGTTGTGCACCGACGCCCAGCTGAGCAGTACCGAGGCAAAGGCCTCGTTGACCTCGAACAGGTCGATGTCGCCGATGGACATCCCGGACTTCGCGAGAACCCGCTCGGTGGCCTGTACCGGTCCGTCGAGGTGGTAGTACGGCTCGGCGCCGACGAGTGCCTGCGCGCGGAGTCGGGCGCGGGGTGTGAGGCCGAGGGCCTTGGCTTTGTCCTCGTCCATCAGCAGCACCGCCGCGGCGCCGTCGGACACCTGAGACGACGTGCCCGCGGTGTGGATCCCGCCCTCGAGCACCGGCTTGAGATTGCCCAGCGACTCGATGGTGGTGTCCCGCAGACCCTGGTCGCGGGCGACGTCGAGGATGGCGCCGGTCGGCTCGCCCTCCTTGGTCATCTCGCGGACCTTCAGTGCCAGCACCTCGCGGTCGAAGCGGCCCTCCGCCCACGCCTGCTTGGCCAGACGTTGGCTGCGCTCGCCCAGGGCGTCGGTGTCGGCGCGCGTGATGCCGCGGCGCTGCGCGATCCGCTCGGCGGCCTCGAACTGGTTGGGCATGTCGATGTCCCAGGTCTCCGGGCGACGCAGTCCGGCGTTGTCGACCATGACGTTGGCGCCGAGGGGCACCTGCGTCATCGACTCGACGCCGCACGCGATACCGACGTCGATGGTGCCGGTCGCGATCAGGCCGGCGATGAGGTGGTTGGCCTGCTGCGCCGACCCGCACTGGCAGTCGATGGTGGTCGCGCCGGTCTGCCACGGCAGTCCGGCATGCAGCCACGCGGTGCGGGTGATGTTGTTGCTCTGCGCGCCCACCTGCATGACGCATCCACCGATGACCTGTTCGACCAGCGCCGCGTCGATGCCGGCCCGCTCGACGACCCCGGACTGCGCCGCGCCGAGGATCTCGGCGGCGTGCAGACCCGAGAGCCAGCCTGCCCGCTTGCCGATCGGGGTTCGCACTGCCTCGACGATCACCGGTACGCCCATTGCTCGGGTCCTCTCCACTGCTGTTTCCTCGACCTGAGTAGGTCATTCACAAACTAGAACAAGTTTCTATCTGAGTCCACGCCGGGGTGCTGAACCTATGGTAGAGCGGGTGTGAACGTGTTCTAATGACACTGAAACAGGTTCATTTTTCAGATGAGGTGATCGTCAGTGACCAGAGCCGACAGCCGCCCTGCGACCGACCCGGGTGCGATGACCGGATGCCCGGTGTTCCGCAGCGACGCCGCCCCGGACGGATTCGATCTGACCCACCCCGAGCTGCTGGAGAAGGGCCTGCCGCACGAGGAGTTCGCCGAACTCCGACAGACGGCGCCGATCTGGTGGAACGAGCAGAAGCCCGGCAAGGGCGGCGGCTTCCACGACGGCGGGTACTGGGCGGTCACCAAGCTCGCACACATCCGGGAGATCTCGAAGAACAACGAGCTCTGGTCGGCGAACGACAACGGCGTCATCATCCGCTTCGAGGACGACATGCCCACCGAGGCGCTCGACGTCACGAAGGCGCTCGTCATCAACCACGATCCGCCGGAGCACACGCGTCTGCGCAAGTTGGTGTCGAAGACGTTCACGCCGAAAGCCGTGCACGCCCTCGAGGAGGGTCTCGGTGATCGCGCCGCGGCCATCGTCGCCGAGGCCGCATCGAAGCAGGGGCCCAGTGACTTCGTCGCCGACGTCGCGGTGGAGTTGCCGTTGCAGGCGATCGCCGACCTGCTCGGCGTACCGCAGGAGGATCGGCAGAAGCTGTTCCGCTGGTCGAACTCGATGATGAACTCCGAGGACCCGGAGTTCACCGATGACCCGCAGGTGGCCTCGGCCGAGGTGCTCGGCTACGCCTACCTGATGGCCGAGGACCGCAAGAAGTGTCCGGCCGCCGACATCGTCACCGAGTTGGTCAACGCCGACATGGACGGACAGTCGTTGTCGGAGATCGAGTTCGGCTACTTCTTCATCATGCTGTCGGTGGCAGGCAACGAGACCACCCGCAACGCGATCAGCCACGGCATGAACGCGTTCCTCGACCACCCCGACCAGTGGGAGCTGTTCAAGCGGGAACGGCCGACCACCGCGGCCGACGAGATCGTGCGCTGGGCGACGCCGGTGAACTGTTTCCAGCGCACCGCCCGCAAGGATCTCGAGCTCGGCGGGGTGCACATCAAGAGGGGTCAGCGCGTCGGGATGTTCTACGGCTCGGCGAATTACGACACCGACGCCTTCACCGATCCGTTCACCTTCGACATCACGCGCGACCCCAACCCGCACGTCGGTTTCGGTGGACACGGTGCGCACTACTGCGTCGGGGCCAACCTCGCCCGCATGGAGATCAACCTGATCTTCAACGCCATCGCCGATCACATGCCCGACATCACCAAGGTCGCCGAGCCGCAGTACCTGCGCCACGGCTGGATCAACGGGATCAAGCACCTGATGGTCGACTACGGCGTCAAGTAACGCCACCCTCCACAACCAACACCGCTCAGCTCCCATCTGTACGTAGTGCACGGATGGACGCTGAGCGGTGTTGGTTGTGGACGAGTTCAGTCGGCCTTCTGCAACGACTCCATGGTCTTTTGGACCTCCCAGAAGGCGCGCAGGGCAACCAGTTTGCCCTCGGCATCGGCGCGGTAGGTGAACACCCCGCGCGAGGTGGTGACGTGGCCACCGATGTGGGTGACGATGCGCCCGATGTAGGCGACCTCGTTGCCGCAGATGATCTCTTCGTCGAACTGGAAGTCCAGGCTCTCGGTGGTCGCGATGGTCATGTCCCAGAACGCGGCGATCTCCTCGTGCCCGTGGTGGCCACGGCCCTGCTCGTCGAACATCGACGGGCCGACGGGGTCCTCGACCACGGCGCCGGCGGCGAAGTTGTCCACCCACCCCTGCTTGTCCCGGGCCGCGACCATCTCGCGCGAGATGCGACCGGCGACGACGGCGGGGTTGTTGTCCCGGTCGATGTTCAGGTACGCGGGTTCGCTCATTCCGGCTTCTCCGCACCCAC
>NZ_JAEMTF010000004.1:73676-104807 GCF_016462415.1 Williamsia sp.
TCCCGGTCGATGTTCAGGTACGCGGGTTCGCTCATTCCGGCTTCTCCGCACCCACTGTGACATGAATTCGTGGGCTGCTCCGAAACTCCGTTGTCGAGCTCATTCCGGCTTCTCCGCACCCACGAGCCACATGGAGAAGTACTGCGAGCCACCGCCATAGGCGTGGCCGAAGGCCTTCTTGACGTTGTCGACCTGGTGGTCGCCGCCCTTGCCCATCACCTGGATGGCCGCCTCGGCGACCCGGATCATGCCCGACGCGCCGATCGGGTTCGATGACAACACCCCACCGGACGGGTTCACCGGCAGGCGTCCACCGATGTCGGTCTCGCCCTTCTCGGTCAGCTTCCATCCCTCGTTCTCCGCGGCGAAACCGAGGTTCTCCAACCACATCGGCTCGAACCACGAGAACGGCACATAGATCTCGGCGACATCGACCTCGTCGAGCGGATCGGTGATGCCGGCGTCGCGCCACAGGGCGGCCGACGCGTCCCGGCCGGCCTGGGGGCTGACCACGTTGCGGTGGGCGTAGGCCAACGGCTCGGTGCGCATCGCGGTCGCGAGGATCCAGGCGACGGTGTTGCCGTCGGCGATCGAGTCCTCGGCCACCTTCTCGTCGCCGATGACCACCGCGCAGGCGCCGTCCGACGACGGGCAGGTCTCGTCGAAACGGATGGGATCCCAGAGCATCTGCGAGGCCATCACGCTCTCGACGGTGATGTCGGGCTGATGCAGATGGGCCAGCGGGTTCCTGGCGCCGTTGCGGCGGTCCTTGGCCGCGACCATGGCCCCGATGTGCTCGGGCGCGCCGGACTGACGGATGTAGGAGCGCACGTGCGGGGCGAAGAAGCCGCCCGCGCCGGCGCCGACCGGCATCGTGAAGGGCACCGGGATCGACAACGCCCACATGGCATTCGACTCCGACTGCTTCTCCCACGCCACGGCCAGCACGCGTCGGTGCACCCCGCTGCTGACCAGCGACGACGCGACCACCGCGGTGGAGGCTCCCACCGACCCCGCGGTGTGCACGCGGATCAGCCGCTTGCCGACCGCGCCGATCGACTCGGCCATCGCGAGTTCGGGCATCATCGCGCCCTCGAAGAGGTCCGGTGCCTTGCCGATGACGACGGCGTCGATGTCGTCCATCGTCAGACGCGAGTCGCGTAGTGCGGCGTCGATGGCCTCGCGGCACATGCCCGCCATGGTGACGTCGTGCCGCTTGGCGACGTATTTGGTCTGTCCGGTGCCGATGACGGCCGCCCGCAACCTGCCCATCAGTGCTCACCTTTCGCGGTGTCGTCCCCGGAGAGGGCGACGACCATGTTCTGTTGCAGCAGTGGACCGCTGGTCGCGTGGGCGATGGCCGTGTTCGCCTCGCCCGCGATGATCGCGGCGGCGGCGAAGCCGATCCGCTCGAGACCCGCGGAGAACATCGGGTTCGCGGCCAGCGCACCGCCGGAGGGGTTGATCCGCACCGAGTCCGGGAGCCGCAGTTCCTTGCGGATGATGATCTCCTGGTGGGTGAACGGGGCGTACAGCTCGGCGATGTCGACCGCACGGTTGTCCCCCCAACCAGCAGCACCCAGCGCGGCGTCGCCGGCCAGCCGCGTCGACGGGGACTCGGTCAGGTCGCGTGCGCCGAAGTTGGGGGAGTCGATGCGGTGATCCCACCCGGTGATCCACGCCGGGTTGGCGACCAGCTCCCGCGCCCGGTCCTCACTCGCGAGGATGATCGCGGCGGCCCCGTCGGTGTAGCGCGACGAGTCGTGGGCGCGCAGCGGATCGGCGGTCGTGGGTGCGGCGAGGAGTTCCTCGACCGATGTCCCGGTGGTTCGGGCGGCGACGGCGGCCATGTCGGCCTCGGTCCACGCGCCGGAGTCGATTCCGGCGCGCGCCTGCAGCGCCGCGAGCGATGTCGCGTCCGGCCACAGCGGGGCGACGGTGTACGGGTCGGTCTGCAGGGCCAACGTCAGGTCCATGTTCCCGGCCGACGGCTTGCCGAAGCCGTAGGCGAGCGCGAGATCAACCTCGCCGGTGGCGATCTTGACCCACGCCTCGTACAGCGCCCACGCGGCGTCCATCTCCACGTGCGACTCGTGGATGGGTGGTACCGCGCCGATCGAGTCGATCGCCGAGATGAACGAGAACGCCCGCCCGGCCAGGTAATCCGACGAGCCACTGCACCAGAAGTCGATGTCGGTGCGGCTGATGCCGAGTTCGGCGTAGAGCTTGGCGAAGCACGGCATGAGCATCTCCACGCCGTTGGTGGTGCCGAAGGTCTGATCCACGTGCGGGCTGTGGGCGAACCCCACCACAGCAATCCTCGGTGCGTTTGTCACTGCTCGTTCCTCACAGATGCTTCTTGTAGGACTCGTAGTCGGCGTCCGGTTCGCCGGTCGGCCGGAAATGGCTGATGTTGCGCAGCGTGTGGTCCCATTCGGACTTGTCGCGCCAGACGGCCTGCACGCGCATGCCCATTCGGACGTCGGCGGCCTCCACGTCGAGGATCAGGTGCAGGAAGCCGATGTCGGAGCCGTCGAGGAGCACGTACGCCGCGACGTACGGCGGCTTGATCTGCTGGCCCAGGAACGGCACGTTGACGATGCAGAAGGTGGTGATGATGCCGGTGTCGGGCAGCTCCACCTTCTCGGTGGTCGGGTCGCCGTTGGCCGGAGAGGACACCCGCGGAGGGAAATACACCCCGTCGCTGGTGCGCCCGCCGATGAGCTTGCCCTCCTTGATGCCCTCGAGGTACCACGTCTCCTCGACGGTCGCGGTGTGGTCGATGGTCAGGCCGATCGGCGTGACGATCATGCCCGGGGTGGTCTGACCGGCGCCGGCGTTCTCCTGCGCCGGCTCCGGGTTCTCCCCGGCGGCGAAGTGGGCGATGTCGTCGATCCGGCCCGTGCGTTCGGCTTTCCACACCGGGTGCACACGGAGGCCGGTGTCCATGTCGTCGGGCGAGGCGGCCTTCACCACGTGCAGAAGTGCTGTGTCGGCGCCGTCGAACGTGATCAACGCCCACGCGAAGGGCTCGGAGAGCGGTTGGCCGGGAAGCGGTTCGGGCTGCCACGACCAGGTGCTCACCGTCCCCGCGGGACCGACCTCGACGAAGTCGGTGCTCGGGGCACCACTCACGGGGTCGAACTCCGGCGGCGGCACGAACACCCGCCCGTCGGAGGCGCGTCCGCCCACGATGTCCCCGGCGAGGAGTCCCTCGGCGAACCGGCTCAGGACCGGCCCGAGCGACCGGGTGTAGTCGAAGGTGTTGCTCAGCGGCGCGGTCAGTACCGGCGAGGCCGGCTCGGGCACGTCGGCGACCGCGGCGTCGAGTACCGCCGCGAATCCCGGAGAAGTCTGGCTGTTGCTCACCAGTGGAGTAGAACAGGTTCTAGAATTGGGCGCAAGAAGTCACACCGAAGAGGGAGTCTCGCGTGAAGTTGGGTCTGCAACTCGGTTACTGGGGACGGGGGCCGATCGACGAGGCCCCGGCGCTCATCGCGGCCGCCGAGGAGGCCGGTTTCGACGCCGTGTTCACGGCCGAGTCGTGGGGGTCGGATGCGTTCACCCCACTCGCGTGGTGGGGGAGCGCGACGTCGCGGGTTCGGCTGGGCACCGCGGTCGCCCAGATCTCCGCCCGGCCGCCGACATCGGTCGCGATGTCCGCGCTGACCGTCGACCACCTCAGCGGCGGACGACACATCCTCGGGCTCGGCGTCTCCGGACCGCAGGTGGTCGAGGGCTGGTACGGCCAGCCGTTCGCCAAGCCGCTGGCCCGCACGCGCGAATACGTGCAGGTCATCCGCGATGTGCTCGCCCGCGAGGCGCCGGTGACCAACGCCGGTCCGCACTACCCGCTCCCGTATCCGTCCGACGCGCCCGGGTCGACCGGTCTCGGCAAGTCGTTGAAGCCCATCACCCACCCCGTGCGGCCCGACCTGCCCATCTGGCTGGGGGCCGAGGGACCCAAGAACATCGCCCTGACCGGCGAGATCGCCGACGGCTGGCTCGCGATCTACTACACCCCGCGCCTCGCCCCGCAGTACGAGGAGTGGCTGGCCGAGGGCTTGTCGAGGCCCGGCGCACGGCGCACCCGGGAGGAGTTCGAGGTCGCGGCAACTGTGCAGGTCGTGGTGACCGACGATGTCCGGGCAACCCTCGACGAATACAAGCCGGCCACCGCGCTCTACGTCGGCGGCATGGGTGCGAAAGAGGTCAACTTCCACGCCGAGGTCTATCGGCGAATGGGGTACGGCGACGCCGTCGACGAGATCGGCGCCCTGTTCCGCGAGGGACGCAAGGACGAGGCGGTCGCCGCGGTCCCCGACGAGATGGTGCGCGAGACCATGATCGTCGGCACCGCCGACGAGGTCCGCGCCGAGATCAAACGGTGGGAGGCGGCCGGCGTCAGCATGCTCATGGTGACCGCTCGATCGGTCGACCTTGTTCGAGAGCTGGGCACCCTGGTCTAATGTGAGACCGTCGGTAGAACACGTTCTAGAAATTGGAGGCACCGGTGCCGGAAATCGACCAGCCGATCGGACTGTGGAACATCGCGAGGGCGACCCCGGATCGGACCGCGGTGGTCGATCCGACGGGCGCCGAGATCAGCTACGGCGAGCTCGCGTCGCGCGCCAACCGGCTGTCCAACGGTCTGCGCGCACACGGCCTCGGTACCGGTGACACCCTCGTCATCGCGATGCCCAACAGCATCGAGACGGTGTGTCTGCAGTTCGCGGCCCTACAGATCGGCCTGTACCTCGCGCCGGTCAACTGGCATCTGACCGGACCCGAGATCGCCTACATCCTCGGCGACAGCGAGGCGAAGGTCTTCATCGCAGACGCACGCTTCGCCGAGGCCGCGCAGATCGCGGCGCGCGAGGCGGGTATGGCGGGCACCGACCTGTTCGCGTCGGGGGCGATCGACGGGTTCCTCGACCTGGCCGAACTCATCACCGGCGTCGACGATTCCGAGCCGGACGACCGCACGACCGGCGCGCCGATGCTCTACACGTCCGGCACGACCGGCAAGCCCAAGGGTGTTCGGCGCCCGCTTCCCGGCGTGGCGCCCGAGCAGGCCGCCATGGGCGGGATCGGCTTCTTCGGCGTCATGGGTCTGGTGCCGCACGACGAGCACGTGCACATCTGCGGGTCGCCGCTCTATCACACGGCGGTCGTGAACTTCGTGATGATCTCGATCCAGTTGGGCCACAAGGTGGTTCTGATGGACAAGTGGGATCCCGAGGAGATGCTGCGACTCATCGAGCGTCATCGGGTGACCCACAGTCACATGGTTCCCACCCAGTTCCGGCGGCTGCTCGGTCTGCCCGAGGACGTCCGAGCGAAATACGACGTGTCGTCGCTGCGCAACATGATCCACGGCGCGGCCCCGTGCCCGCGTGAGGTCAAGCGGCAGATGCTCGAGTGGTGGGGTCCGGTCGTCACCGAGTACTACGCCGCCACCGAGGGCGGCGGCACCACGATCTTCGGCGACCAGTGGCTCACCCATCCCGGGTCGGTCGGCAAGGCGTGGTCGTACTCGGTGGTCAAGGTGCTCGACGACGAGGGCAACGAGGTCCCCCGGGGCGAGTCGGGTCAGGTCTACATGGAGATGAAGGGATCGTCGTTCGAGTACTACAAGGACAAGGAGAAGACCCAGAAGGCCCGTGTCGGCAACATGTTCACCACCGGTGACATCGGCTACATGGACGACGAGGGATTCCTCTACCTGCTCGATCGCAAGAACGACATGATCATCTCCGGCGGCGTGAACATCTACCCCGCCGAGATCGAGGGCGAACTGGTCATCCATCCGAAGGTCGCCGACGTCGCGGTCTTCGGTGTGCCGCACTCGGACTGGGGTGAGGAGATCAAGGCCGTGGTCCTGCCCGCCGAGGGCGTGGTCGGTGACGACGCACTGAGTGAGGACATCATGGCGTTCGCGCGTGCCCGCCTCGCCAAGTTCAAGCTGCCGCGTTCGATCGACTACGTCGTCGAGATGCCGCGTGACGACAACGGCAAGCTCTACAAGCGCAAATTACGCGACCCGTACTGGGTCGACGCCGAGCGCGCGATCTAGCAGCTCCTCAGTCGGAGCCCGCGCGCGCCATCTGAGCGGTGCGCGTGCGCAGGGTGAGCTCGAAACCCCTGGGCAGCATGGTGAGTCGTTCGTCGACGGCGAGTTCGTAGTCCGGGTCGCCGGTGATGTCGAAGCGGTGCACCAGGGATGCGAGCACCAGCACGGCCTCGTGGATGGCGAACTGCCTTCCGATGCATGCCCGTGCCCCGGCACCGAAGGGCTTGTAGCTGTGGGCCGGACGCTTCTTGACGTTGGCGGCGAGAAAGCGGTCCGGGTCGAACACGTCGGGGTTCTCCCACACCGTCGGATCCTTGTGCACGAGGCCCAGCGCCACGACCGCGAAGTCCTGCGGTCGCATCGTGTACTTGCCGGCGAATGTCGTGGTCTCGCGCGGGCTGCGCCCGAAGCCGGGCACCGTGGGCCAGATCCGCAGCGACTCGTCGAGGACGCGGCGGATGTAGCGGAACTTGCTCACCTGCTCGAATGCCGGCATCGCGTCCGGGTCGTCGCCGAGGATCTCGTCGGCCTCGGCCGCCGCCTTCGCCAGGCACTCGGGGTTGCGGGCAAGGTAGTAGAGCGCGAACGACAGTGCACCGGAGGTGGTCTCGTGTCCGGCGACCAGAAAGGTCAGGATCTGATACCGGATGTTCAGCAGGCTGAGCTTCTCGCCCGTCTCGGGATGGGCGACGTTGAGCATGATCCCGAGCAGGTCGTGCTGGCTGTCGGAGTCGCCGCGCGCGGCGATCAGCTCGTCGAGCATCTCGTCGACGTAGGCCTGGTGGTGGGCGAAGCGTCGATCGACGATCTTGGCCAGCAGCTTGCCGCCGGGCGCACTGCGGAAACCGCCCTTGCGACGTCCGCCCTCGAGCGCCCCGACCATCGCGGGCACGAACGGGTGCGGTTCCTCGGTCCCGAACGACCCGAAGTCATGGCTGAACGCACTGCGGCTCAGCGTCTCCATCGTCAGCTTCGTCATGTCGCGCGACACATCGACCGGGCCGTCGGCCAGTCGCTCCCGCCAGTAGTCGAACAGTTCGGTCGCGGTCTGGACCATGATCGGGTGATAGGACTGCATGGCCGATTTCGTGAACGCGGGCATCAGCAGTTCGTGGGCCAGTTGCCAGTTCGGCTCGTCGTTGTGCGCGGTGAACAACCCGTCGCCCGCGTAGTCGCGCAGCGCCTCGATCGCAGGCGGCAGGGCCTTGCAGAACCGGGTCTCGTCGCACAGTTCCGCGGCGAGCGCGACGTCGCCGACCAGGACGATCTTCTGCCGGAACACCTTCAGCTCGAAGATCGGTCCGAGGCCGGCCGCCCCGCGCTGCATGCTCAGGATGGGTTGACGCGGATCGATGTTGAGCAGGTCCCCGATGTAGGGCAACCGTCGTCCGGCCGACGGGAAGCGTTGCCCGGACCAGCTGTTCTGCATCGTCATCGCCATGACCCGACAATGCCTCGCTACTGAATGCGTGTCAAGTAGCGCCGGGCTAGGGTGAACGCGTGGCCACCCGGACGCGCATGACGCCTGAGCAACGCCGTGAGCAGTTGCTCGATCTGGGTGCCGAACTGTTCGCCTCGCATCCCTACGACGAGGTGCACATCGAGCGGGTGGCCGAATTGGCCGGTGTGTCACGAGGTCTGCTCTATCACTACTTCCCCGGCAAGCGGGACTTCTTCGTCGCGTTCCTCACTCGGGAGAACGAGTCGCTGCTGGCCGAGACCGCACCCGACCCGACCCTGCCGCCGATGGAACAGCTCCGCGGCGGAGTGATCGCCTTCCTGGACCACTGCATCGCTCACGAACACGGCGTGCGGGCGGTGTTCCGTGGCGCGGTGAGCTCAGACCCGGCCATCGTCGACATCGTCTCGCGGTCCATCGACCTCGAGGTGGAGCGCATCCTCACCGCGGTCGACGGTCACACCGACACCGCCCCGGTGCTGGTGCTGGCCCTACGGAGCTGGATCGGCATGGTGCGCGCGTCCTGCTACGAGTTCCTGAACGACCGGACCATCGACGAGCAGGACGTCGCGACGATGTGCATCGGGGCCTTCGTCGGCGCGATGTCGGGGCTCCCGGCCTCTGCGGTACCCGCGGGACTCGTGCGGGCGATCGCCGACGTCACTCCCCGGTGAAGACCGGCTTCTGCTTCTCGGCGAACGCGCGCGGACCGATCTTGGCGTCGGCGCTCATGAACACCTTCATGCCGAGGTCTGCGTCGATCTTGAATGCGTCCTCCTCGTGCATGCCCTCGGTGTCGCGGATGGTCTTGAGGATCGCCTGGACCGCGAGCGGGCCGTTGGCGGCGATGAGATCGGCCACCGACAACGCCTTGTCCAGCGCGGTGCCGTCCGGCACGACGTAGCCGATCAACCCGTAGTCGAGGGCCTCGGCGGCGGTGATGTGGCGTCCGGTCAGCAGGATGTCCGCGGCGATCGTGTACGGGATCTGACGAACCAGGCGGACGGCGCTGCCGCCGAGCGGGAACAGTCCCCACTTCGCCTCGGAGACGCCGAACTTGGCGCTCTCGCCGGCCACGCGGATGTCGGTGCCCTGCAGGATCTCGGTGCCGCCCGCGATGGCCGCGCCCTCGACGGCGGCGATGAGCGGCTTGCTCAACCGTCGGCCCTTGAGGAGCGCGGGGAGGCGGGTGAGATCCCAGCCGCCCTTGCTGAAGTTGTCGCCGGGGGCCTGCGAGTTCATCGCCTTGAGGTCGGCGCCCGCGCAGAAGGCGCCGCCCGCGCCGGTCAGGATCGCGACGCGGATCGAGGGATCCTCGTCGACCCGGTCCCACGCCTCGGCCATGATCGCCATCATCTCGCCGGAGAGCGCGTTGCGTGCCTCGGGACGGTTCATGGTGACGATCAGGGTGTGATCGCGTTGCTCGACAAGGCAATGCGGTTCGCTCGACATCGAGGGCTCCGTCCGATTCTGGGATCTACTGGTCGGGACAGGCGGATTGCTGCTTGCCGGAAACGGTAACACGTTCTAGTTTTAGGGTCATGGCCTACAACATCGCCGACTTCATCGAGCACGCCGTCGACCTCATGCCCGATCGCACCGCGCTGGAGACCGACGGCGCATCGCGTACCTACGCGGAGTTGGAGGCCCGAGCGAACGCCCTCGCGCACCAGCTGCGCGCGTTCGGCGTGCAGCCCGGCGAGACCGTCGGCGTCTACAGCCGCAACACCCTCGAGTGCGTCGAGGCGATGGTCGCCATCTTCAAGGCCCGCGCGGTCATGGTGAACGTGAACTTCCGCTACGTGGAGAGCGAACTCGAGCACATCTTCACCGACTCCGAGATGACGGTCCTCATCTACGAGCGGCAGTTCACCCAGAAGGTCGCCAAGGTGCTGCCGAAGGCGCCGAAGCTCAAGCACCTCATCGTCATAGAGGACGGCGTGAGCCCCGACATCGCCGATGCGCTCAACCACGGGCACCTGACCGCCGACGCGACCGAGTTCGAGGACGCGATAGCGAACAACTCGAGCGAGCGCGACTTCGAGGAGCGTTCCAACGACGACCTCTACATGCTCTACACCGGTGGGACGACCGGGCATCCCAAGGGCGTCGTCTGGCGTCAGGAGGACGTCTACCGCGTCCTCGGCGGCGGCACCGACTGGTTCAACGGCGTGCCGATCGACGACGAGTGGAAGTTCGCCAACGACGGCGCCGCGGGCGGTCAGCTGGTGCGCTTCCCGATCCCACCGTTCATCCACGGCGGGTCGCAGTGGGCGGTGTTCCAGGCCCTCTACGGCGGCGGCAAGGCGATCATCTACCCGGAGTTCGGTGGCCATCAGACCTGGGAGATCGTCGAGCGACACAAGGTCAACGTCATCTTCATCACGGGCGACGCCATGGCCCGGCCGATGATCGACGCGCTGCTGGAGAAGGACTACGACATCAGTTCGGTGTTCTCCGTCGCCTCGTCGGCCGCACTGTTCTCCCAGAGCGTCAAGGACCAGTACGTCGACAAGTTCCCCAACGCGGTCATCATCGACGCCATCGGATCGTCGGAGACCGGCTTCGGCGGCCTCGCGACGATCACCAAGGGCGCCGAGCACGCAGGTGGCCCGCGCGTGAAGGCCGACCCCAACACCGTCCTGCTGCGCGAGGACGGGACGATCATCCCGGTCGGCTCCGACGAGGTCGGGGTGATGGCGCGAACCGGCAACATCCCGCTGCGCTACTACAACGATCCGGTCAAGTCCGACAAAACCTTCAAGGTCTACGACGGCGTCCGTTACTCGATCCCGGGTGACTATGCCCGCTACGAGAACGACGGATCCATCACCATGCTCGGACGCGGATCGGTGTCGATCAACTCCGGCGGCGAGAAGATCTATCCCGAAGAGGTGGAACAGGCGCTCAAGGCCCACCCCGACGTGTTCGATGTCGTCGTCGTCGGGGTGCCCGACGAGCGGTACGGCCAGCGGGTGTCGGCCGTGATCGCCACCCGCGACGGTGCCCGGCCGTCGCTGGCGGACATCAACGAGGCTGCGCGCGAACAGATCGCGGGATACAAGTGCCCCCGCAGCGTCTGGTTCGTCGACGCGATCAAGCGTTCACCCGCGGGGAAACCGGACTACCGCTGGGGCACCGAGATCACCGGGTCGCGGGCGGCGGACGAGACCCTGACCGTCACCTCCACCCGCGTCTAGACCACGCACCACCGAACGAGAGACACGCCATGAGAACAGAACTGACCGACCGTTTCGGGATCGAGTACCCGATCTTCGGCTTCACCCCGTCCGAACACGTCGCCGCGGCCATCAGCCGTGCCGGTGGCCTCGGTGTGCTCGGGTGCGTCCGGTTCAACGAGGCGGACGAACTCAACAGCGTCCTCGAGTGGATGCACGAGAACACCGACGGCAAGCCGTTCGGCGTCGACATCGTGATGCCGGCGAAGATCCCCACCGAGGGAACGCAGGTCGACCTCGACTCCCTGATCCCGGCCGAACACCGCGCGTTCGTCGAACGGACCCTCGACGAACTGCACGTGCCGAAGCTGCCGGGGGAGGAGCGTGTCAACGCGGGCGTCCTGGGGTGGTTGCACTCGGTCGCGCGATCGCACGTCGACATCGCCATGGAGCACGCCGACCGTTACGGGCAGATCAAGCTCATCGCGAACGCCCTGGGGTCGCCGCCCAAGGACGTCATCGACAAGTCGCACGAACACGGTGTGCAGGTCGCGGCGCTCGCGGGTGCGAAAGCCCATGCGCTGCATCATGTCGACGCGGGTGTCGACATCGTCATCGCGCAGGGCTACGAGGCCGGTGGGCACACCGGTGAGATCACCTCGATCATCCTGTGGCCGGAGATCGTCGACGCGGTGCGCGGACACGCGTCGGTGCTCGCGGCCGGCGGTGTGGGCAGTGGGCGCCAGATGGCGGCCGCACTCGCGTCCGGCGCAGAGGGCGTCTGGATGGGGTCGTACTGGCTCACCGCTGCCGAGTACAAGCTCGGGTCGACCGGTGACGGCCCGACCACGATTCAGCAGGCGCTGCTCGACGCCACCTCGCACGACACCGTCCGTCGTCGTATCTACTCCGGTAAGCCGGCCCGCCTGCTGAAGACGAGGTGGACCGACGCGTGGGATGCCGCCGATGCACCGGAGCCGTTGCCGATGCCCCTGCAGAACATCCTCGTGAGCGAGGCGCACGCGCGGATCTCGGCGGCGGACGACGCCAGTGTCGTCGCGATGCCCGCCGGTCAGATCGTGGGTCGGATGAACGCGATCACGCCGACCGCCGAGCTCATCGAGGACCTGGTCCGCGAGTACGAGGAGACCGTCGCCCGCCTCGGGCAGACCGTGGTGGAGCGCTCACCCGCCTGAGAAACGGCGGCCCCGAGTACGCGGTTGGGCCGTGGTTCCGCCGTGTTGGGCCTTTGTGTGCGCGTGGTGGGCCGACGTTGACATCGACAGTGTCACCAAGGCCCAACGGCGGGGAACGACGGCCCAACACGCGAACGTGACGGCCCAACAGCGGTCAGGGCGTCCGGTAGCTGCGGGTGGCGCGGTCGAGGGACCACGTGGGATCGAGGGCCTTGCCGGCGAGTTCCCGCTTGAGGACCTTGAACGTCGCCGTCCGCGGCAGCTCCTCGACGAGACAGATGTGGGTGGGCCACTGCTTCGGGCCGAGGTCGGTCTGGGCGGTGAGGAACCGGGTGAGCTCGTCGGCGTCGACATCGCCGATGAGCGACGCCACGATCTCGTCCCCGACCTCGGCGCCGACGCCGTAGACCGCGGCCAGCCGGATCCGATCGTGTCGCAGCAGGATTCGTTCAATGGGGCCGGTCGCGAGGTTCTCGCCGTCCACACGGACCCAGTCGCCCAGACGACCGGCGAAGTAGACGTAGCCGGCGGCGTCGACGTACCCGAGGTCGCCGGAGTGGTACCGACCGCCGCGCATGCGCTCCGCCTCGGCGTCGGGGTTGCGGTAGTAGCCGGTGAAGAGGCCCGCACCGGCGGCGTTGACGATCTCGCCGATCGCCTCGGACGCGTTGATCAGGGTGCCCTCGCGGTCGAATACCGCGGGTGGACAACGGTCACCGGTCTCGAGATCGACCACCGCGTTCGGCTCGACCAGGGGGCCGAGCGCCTCCGGCGGGGTGTCCGGGGTGCGCGTGATGGCGACACCGCCCTCGGTCGAGCCGAAACCGTCGACCACCGTGACGCCGAACCGCTCTGCGAACGCGACGATGTCGCGGGCCGAGGCCTCGTTGCCGTAGACGATGCGCAGGGTGGTGTCGGCGTCGTCGGGCTCGCAGGGCGTGGCCAGCACGTAGCTCAGCGGCTTGCCGACGTAGTTGGCGTAGGTGACGCCGTAGCGTCGGACGTCGGCGATGAAACCACTCGCCGAGAACGTGCGACGCAGCGCGATCGAGGCGCCCGCGGCGACCGCGACACTCCACCCCGCGATGATCGCGTTGGAGTGGAACATGGGCATCGACAGGTAGACGACGTCATCGGTACCGAGATCGAAGCGCTGCGACAACATCACGCCGGCGGCGGCGAACTTCCGGTGATCGCAGCAGACGGCCTTCGGCTCGCCGCTGGTTCCCGAGGTGAAGATGAGCATCAGCAGTTGCTCGGGCGTGATCGTCGGGCGTGGCCGGTCGCGACGTTTCGCGGCAAAGCGCAATCGCTGGTGCCACTGGTCGGACGTCACGTCGATCACGGGGATGGACGAGGCGATCTCGGTCCCGCTGAGCAGATGTGCTGTCTCCGGCGAGGTCAGGACGACGCCACAGTCGGCGGTGACGATGTCGCGCGTGAGCGCCGCTCCGCGTCGGGTGGTGTTGAGTCCGACCAGGACCAGTCCGTCGAGTGCGGCCGCGCACAGCAGGAGGCTGAACTCCGGGACGTTGTCGAGGAGCACGGCCACATGCGGCGGTCGGTCGGGATCGAGTTCAGCGCGCAGGGCGGCGGCCCACCGGCGTGACTCGGCGAGATGGGAACGCCACGAGACGAACTCGCCGGAGAACCAGATCCCGCTCGACTCGACGTCGGTGAGCGGCTCGAGCAGTCCCGCGATGGTCGAGGTGTTCAGGCCGGCTCCGCCGCCAGGGCTGCGCCGATCCGTCGTAGATGGGTGGTCGCGGTGCCGAGGGCGAACTCGTTCTGCTTCGCGCGCAGGAAGTATCGGTGCAGCCGGTGTGAGGTGTCGATGCCGACCCCGCCGTGTACGTGGACGGCGGTGTGGGCGACGCGGTGTCCGGCGTCGGCCGCCCAGAACTTCGCCGTTGCCAGTTCGGTGTCGGCGGGCAGCCCCTCGCCCATGAGGTACGCCGCCTGCAGCAGGGTGAGTTTCGCGGCGCGGACGTCGATGTAGCCGTCGGCGAGTCGCTGGGCGACGGCCTGGAACGACCCGATGGGCCTGCCGAACTGTTCGCGTTCCCGGCCGTATTCGGCGGTCAGGTCCAGGGCCTTCGCCACCAGACCAGCCTGTTCGGCGCACTGCGCCAACACCATCCGGTCGGCGACGAACGCCACCGCCTCGCGACCGCCGAGCACGTCGGCGGCCGACACGGTGACGCCGTCGAGGTCGACCTGGGCGGTCGGGACCAGACCGGTGGTGCGGGTCGGGGTGACGGTCACGCCCAAGGCGTCGGTCGCGATCACGAGGGCGATCACCCCGTCGTCGGTCGCCGCGTTGACGATCACCGCGCGCGCCGCGTGGGCGAACGGGACGGCGACCTTGCTGCCGTCGACGACCCAGCCGTCACCGTCGGCGCGAGCCGTGGTGGTCGGTGCGGTGGGATCGTCGGCGAGATCCTCGTCGACCGCGACCGAGACGACCGCGGCGCCGCTGACGAGATCGGCGATCCACCGCTCGCGCAGCGGCTGCGACCCGAAGCGGGCGATGGCGGGCACCGCGGCGATGCTGTGCGGACCGAACGGCACCAGTGCCAGTTCCCGGCCGAGTTGCTCGGCGACCGCGACGCTGTCCACCACGCCGAGGCCGGCACCCCCGGAGGCGTCGTCGACCTCGAGTCCCAACAGGCCGGCGTCGGCCAGGGCGCGCCAGAGGTCGGTGTCGATGGGGGCGCCGTCGGCCTCCAGTGCGGCGAGCTTCTCGTGGTCGGAGATCTTCGCGACGATGTCGCCGGCCAGGCCCGCGACGTCGGTGGTCTCTTCGGTGGATCGGAAGTCCATGGTGTGTCGTACCTTTCGCGCCGCTGTGGTCAGCGCTTCTGGGGCGGTTGCCCGAGCGCGAGCATCGAGATGATGTCGCGTTGGATCTCGTTGGTGCCGCCGCCGAAGGTGAGGATCAGCGACGAGCGGTGGAAGCGTTCGAGACGACCCACGAGCTGGGCCCCGCTGCTCCCGCGGCGCAGCGTGGCCGTCGGCCCGACCACCTCCATGAGCAGCCGGTAGGCCTCGGTGGCGAACTCGGTCCCGAACACCTTGGTGGCCGATGCGTCGGCCGGGGAGGGGGAGCCGCCCTGGGTGGCTTCCGACGCGATGTTCCAGTTGATGAGCTTGAGGAATTCCACCTTGGCGTGCACCCGTGCGAGGTTGAGCTGGACCCACTCGGCGTCGATGACGCGCTGGCCCGTCCCGATCTTGGTGTCCTGCGCCCACTGCACCGTCTCGCGCAGTGCCTGCTGGATCGGTGCGGCGCTGCACAGCGCCACCCGCTCGTGGTTGAGCTGGTTGGTCACCAGCGGCCACCCGCCACCGAGTTCACCGACCACGGCGGTCTTGGGTACGCGGACGTCGGAGTAGTAGGTGGCGCTCGTGTCGACGCCGGCCATCGTGTGCACCGGTGTGTAGCTGAACCCCTCCGCGTCGGTGGGCACGATGAGCATGGAGATGCCCTTGTGCTTCTTCGCGTCCGGGTCGGTGCGGCACGCCAGCCAGATGTAGTCGGCGTACTGGATGAGGCTGGTCCACATCTTCTGGCCGTTGATGACGAAGTCGTCGCCGTCGGCCACCGCGGTGGTGCGCAGCGACGCGAGGTCGGTGCCTGCGCCGGGTTCGGAATAGCCGATGGCGAAGTGCAGCTCGCCCGCGGCGATCTTCGGCAGGAAGAACTTCTTCTGCTCGTCGGTGCCGAAGTTCATGATCGTCGGCGCCACCGAGTTGATGGTGAGGAACGGGACGGGGACCCCTGCGATCGCGGCCTCGTCGGTGAAGATCAGCTGGTCCATCATCGGACGGTTCTGGCCGCCGAACTCGGTGGGCCACCCGAGCGCGAGCCACCCGTCGCGACCCATCTGGGCGACCACCTCGCGGTACACGTCACCCTCGCCGACCTCGCCGGTGTCCGAGGCGAGTGCGGCTCGGCGCTCGGGCGTCATCAGGTCGGCGAAGTAGGTCCTCAGTTCACGACGGAGCTCTTCTTGGGACTCCGTATAGGCGATGCGCATCGATGCTCCATGAGACAATTCGACCCGAACGTTCCAACGACGTGCGGTGGCACGGGCGTCGCGTGGATCTGTAACACGTTCTAACCTGAATCAGGGAGCGCGTCAACCGGCGCCACGATCGAAGGGAGTGTGCATCAGGCATGCGCATCAAAGCTGATTTCGACCTCTGCGAGTCCAATGCGATCTGCGTCGGCATGGCGCCCGATGTTTTCGACCTCGACGACAACGATTACCTGGTGATTCTGCAGGAGGAGGTCCCCGAGGACCGCCTCGAGGAGATGCGCCAGGTGGTGGCCAACTGCCCGAAGGCGGCCCTCTCCATCGAGTGACGCCGACCTCCTGACGCCCTCTCCGCGCAGCCGGCGGCGAGACTTGACATCTCACCGGAATTAGAACAGGTTCTATCCAGAACCAGCCAGGTTGGAACCTGTTCCAGGGTGTGACGAGAGGTGACGGACGTGTCGGTGAGCTCGGGCAACGGAGATCTCGAGGGGCGGGTCGCGATCGTGACCGGCGCGGCGGCCGGTCTCGGTCGCGCCGAGGCGATCGGACTCGCCGAGTCCGGGGCGACGGTTGTCGTGAACGATCTCGCGAGCGCCCTCGACGCGAGCGATGTGGTCGACGAGATCACCGCCCGCGGTTCGAAGGCGGTCACCGTCGCCGGCGACATCTCCGACTCGGCCGTCGCGACCGAGCTGATGCGCACCGCGGTCGACGACCACGGGAGCCTCGACGTCGTGATGAGCAACGCCGGCGTCGTCCGCGACCGGATGCTGTTCAACATGAGCGACGACGAGTGGGACCTCGTCATCCGCGTCCATCTGCGCGGGCACTTCCTGCTCAACCGCAATGCTGCCGCGCACTGGCGGACGCTGTCCAAGGAGACCGGCGCCCCGGTGTTCGGCCGGCTGATCAACACCTCGTCGGAGGCCGGCCTGCTCGGGCCGGAGGGGCAGGCGAACTATGGCGCCGCCAAGGCGGGCATCACCTCGCTGACGCTCTCGGCCTCGCGGGTGCTGAGCCGCTACGGACCGACCGCGAACGCGATCTGCCCGCGCGCGCGCACCGCGATGACCGCCGCGGTCTTCGGCGAGGCGCCCGAGGGTGAGGTCGACCCGCTGTCGACCGATCACGTCGTCAGCCTCGTCCGGTTCCTCGCCGGTCCGGCCTCGGCCGCGGTGTCGGGGCAGGTCTTCGTGGTCTACGGCCCGAAGGTCACGCTGATGGCCGCGCCCGCCGTCGCCGAGACCTTCGTCGCACCTGGCGAGCAGTGGGATCATGACGCGCTGGCCGATCGACTCGGCGGTTACTTCGAGTCCCGCGACGCAGCAGTGACCTTCTCCGCATCGGATGCTCTCGCCTGATGACCTTCTCCACCAACTGGACGCATGGTAGGTTTCCTTGGTTCGCGAATCGTCGCAGGCCAGGGGTATCGCGGACGCAATCGGCGAAACGGCCGTGAGAGAAAATAGAACACGTTATAGTCGCTTCAATCCAGGCGGTGCGGGACCGGCCGGGCGTGTGGTCCGTTGTGCACCGTTGCGTGAGGAGAGTCGGTGAACGTTCGCCTTACGGCTCCCTTCGAGGGCGTCGGCGATTTCGTCGCACTGGCCGTGGCGACAGCACGTGAACTACCGCGCCGTCCGTTCCAGGCCCGCGAGACCATCGAGCAGTCCTGGGCCATCGCGCGGGTGTCGATGGTCCCCACGGTCCTGGTCGCCATCCCGTTCACCGTCCTGGTGAGTTTCACGCTCAACATCCTGCTGCGCGAGATCGGTGCGCAGGACCTGTCCGGCGCCGGCGCCGCCCTGGGCACCATCACCCAGATCGGTCCGATCGTCACCGTGCTGATCGTCGCAGGCGCGGGTGCCACGGCCATCTGTGCCGACCTCGGCGCCCGGACCATCCGCGAGGAGATCGACGCCCTCAAGGTTCTCGGCATCGACCCCATCCACCGACTCGTGGTGCCCCGGGTGATCGCGTCGACCGGCGTCGCTATCCTTCTCAACAGCCTCGTGTGCACGATCGGTCTCGGCGGCGGCTTCGTCTTCTCGGTCTATCTCCAAGACGTCAACCCCGGCGCGTTCATCGCCAACCTCACCCTGCTCACGGGGTTCGGTGAGTTGATGATCTCGATGATCAAGGCCGCACTGTTCGGCCTGTTCGCGGGGTTGGTCGGCTGCTATCGCGGTCTGAACGTCAAGGGTGGTGCGAAGGGTGTCGGTGACGCGGTCAACGAGACGGTCGTCTACTCCTTCATGGCGCTGTTCGTCGTCAACGTCGTCGTCACGGCGGTCGGTCTCAAAGCGACGGGCGGCTGAGTCATGGTCGTACCCGTTCCCTCCAGCGTCCGAATCCGCACCGCCCGTTCGGCGGGCCGCGTGAGCTCGGAATGGAACCGTATCGGTGACCAGGCGTTCTTCTACTGGGACAGCCTCATCAACATCCCCCGGGCGGTCCGCGCCTACAAGCGGGAGACGCTGCGCCTGATCGCCGAGATCAGCATGGGCACCGGTGCACTGGCCATGATCGGCGGCACCGTCGTCGTGGTCGGGTTCCTGACCCTGTTCACCGGCGGCACCATCGCCGTGCAGGGCTACAGCTCGCTGTCGAACATCGGCGTCGAGGTCCTGACCGGATTCTTCTCGGCCTTCATCAACGTCCGCATCGCGGTACCCGTCATCTCCGGGATCGCGCTGGCCGCCACCATCGGCGCCGGCGCGACCGCCCAGCTCGGCGCCATGCGCGTCAGCGAGGAGATCGACGCCCTGGAGTCGATGGCGATCTCGTCGATCCCGTATCTGGTGAGCACGCGCATCGTCGCCGGCCTCATCGCGATCATCCCGCTCTACGCGCTGGCCTCGGTCGCCTCGTTCCTGGCCAGTCGTTTCGCGACGGTGCTGATATACGGCCAGTCATCCGGCGTCTACGACCACTACTTCAACACCTTCCTCATACCCTCGGACATCCTGTGGTCGTTCGTGCAGGCGATCTGTATGGCCGTGGCGGTCATGATGATCCACACCTACTACGGCTACAACGCCTCCGGCGGCCCGGTCGGCGTCGGCATCGCGGTCGGCAACGCCGTGCGGACCTCGCTGGTCGTGGTCGTCGTCATCACCCTGCTGCTGTCCCTCGCCATCTATGGCGCCGACGGGAAATTCAACCTCTCGGGGTAGGCCAGAAGATGAGAACAGAACGCTCCAGTCTGAGCAAGAAGCTCGCCGCCACCGGTATGGTCGCCGCGATCGTCATCGTGTTCACCCTTGCGGTGATGCAGTTCTCCGGCAGCTTCCGCGACACCTCGCCGGTGACGCTCACCGCCGATCGGGCGGGTCTGGTGATGAACGCCGACGCCAAGGTGCGGCTGCGCGGCGTGGTCATCGGCCGTGTCGCGAGCATCGAGTCCGACGGCGATCGCGTGGAGCTCAAGCTCAACATGGACAGCGACCAGCTCCGCCGCGTGCCGGCCAACGTCACCGCGCAGATCCGCTCCAACACGGTGTTCGGTGCGAAGTCGGTCGATCTGGACATCCCCGCCGACCCGTCGACGGCGCGTCTGCGTTCCGGCGGCTCGATCTCCGCCGACCGGGTGCAGGTCGAGCTCAACACGGTGTTCCAGCGTCTGGTCGATGTCCTGGCCCAGGTGCAGCCGGACAAGCTCAACGCGACGCTCGGCGCCCTCGACACCGCGTTGTCGGGCCGCGGCGATCAGATCGGCAAGGGGCTCGAGGACCTCTCGACCCTGTTGGGGCGCACCAATCCGGTGCTCGACGACCTCAATCGGACCGTCGACGCCACCGCCACGGTCACCAACGTCTACGCCGATGTCTTCCCGGATCTGTCCCGGGTCGTCGACAACTTCACCCGCACGGGCAACACCCTCGTCGACAACTCCTCGAATCTCGATGCGCTGCTGGTGAACACGACCGGACTGGCCAACACGGTCAACGGGATCATCGCCCCGAAGAAGCAGACCGTGATGACGGCACTGTCGAACCTCGATCCGGTGTCGCAGCTGCTGGGGTACTACGCGCCGGGGCTGAGCTGCTTCCTCAAGGCGACCGCGGGCGCGGGCAAGAAGGCGCTCCCGATCTTCGGTGACAAGACCGGCTACATCTCGCTCAACGCCGGTGTCCTGCCCGGCAAGGAGCCCTACCGCTACCCCGAGGACCTGCCCAAGGTGAACGTCCAGGGGCCGCCGACCTGCGCCCTCGGACTGTCCGACATCAACGAGACCACCCACGCGCCGTTCTACGTGGGCGACACCGCCCCGCAGCCCTACCAGCCGCGCACCACCCCGAAGGCCGACCCGCGCAAGCTCTTCCAGATCATGTTCGGACCGGCACCCCGTGGCTAGGTCGACGGCCCGATCACGGGCATTCCGGAACACGTCGATCAAGTTGGGCAGCTTCGCGGTGGTGATGGTGCTGATCTTCGTGGCCCTCGTGGTGGTGTTCAGCCAGTACCGCTCGGGATCCACGAACGAGTACAAGGCCACGTTCGCCAACGCCTCGCAGCTGAAGTCGGGCAGCAAGGTGCGCATCGCCGGTGTCGAGGTCGGCACGGTCGGCGGGGTGTCGCTGACGCGGTCGAACACCGCGACCGTCGACTTCAGCGTGGACCGTCAGTACCGACTGCCGAAGTCGGTGCGCGCGATGATCCGCTACGAGAACCTGACCGGCGACCGGTTCGTCGAGATCGCCGAGGGCACCGGGGAACCGGGTGCCTTCCTGTCCGACGGCGGCACCATCCCCGAGTCGCAGACCGAGCCGGCGCTCGACCTCGACAAGCTGCTCGGCGGGTTCAAGCCGCTGTTCAAGACCCTGAACCCTGCCGAGGTCAACGAGCTGTCGTCGTCACTGATCCAGGTGTTCCAGGGTCAGGGACCCGCCCTGACCCAGTTGCTGCGGAGCACGGCGTCGTTCACCAACACCATCGCCGACCGCGATCAGCTCATCGGCGAGGTCATCGACAACCTCAACGGCACCCTGAAGACGATCGACGCCGACAAGGCGGGCTTCGACACCTCCCTCGACCGGCTGCAGCAGTTGATCTCCGGGCTCGCATCCCAGAAGGACTCGATCGGCGCCGCGGTGACCAACACCTCGCAGCTGACCAACGACCTCGCCGGACTGCTCGACACCACCCGCCCGGATCTGAAGAACATCGTCACCAGGACCGGCCAGGTGTCCGACCAGGTGCTCGGCGACGAGCCGTTCGTGCGTGGTCTGCTGCAACGCTTCCCGAGTGACTTCAAGGCGCTGAGCAACCTCGGCAGTTACGGTGCGTGGCTGCAGATCTGGCTGTGCCGCGTCGACATCTACTTCACCGGACCGGACCACAAGGAGATCGTCTACCGATCCCTCGACGACACCGGCAACAACGTCAACCCGGGCGGGAGGTGTGCGACCCCGAGATGATGGCCTCCATCAGTGACTTCTTGCGGGGCCGACGCGCCCCGAACCCCGCGTCGGCGACCGCCGACACCGCGCGCAGCGAAGGCCGCGGCGAACGCACGCGCGCCCAGATCGGCATCATCGGTGTCCTGGTGACGACGCTCGTCGTCATCGTCGCCCTGCAGGTCGACAAGCTGCCGTACCTGTCGGACGGCAGCATCTACACCACCTACTTCGACGACGCCGGCGGACTGAAAGACGGTGACGTCGTGGTGGTCTCGGGTGTCACCATCGGAACCGTCAAGGGCATCGGCCTGGCGAAGACGGACGCGGGGACCAAGGCCAAGATCACGTTCTCGATGAACGACACCGTCGTGGTCGGTACCGAGAGCCAGGCCTCGATCAAGACCGAGACGGTCCTCGGTCGACGGAACTTGACGTTGACCCCGCGGGGCAGTGGACGCCTCACGCCCGGCGACTCGATCCCGAACCGCAACACCATCTCGCCGTACTCGCTCACCGACGCCCTCGACGACACCACGACCTCGATCGCCGAGACCGACACCGGCCAGCTCAACGACGCGTTGAACACGCTCTCGGCGACGTTCGCCGGGACCCCGCGCGAGGTGCGGGGTGCGGTCGACGGGGTTGCGCGCCTGTCGAAGTCGATCGCCGACCGCGACGACGCCTTGACCTTGCTGCTGTCACGCGCCAAGGGCGTCACCGACGTGATCGCCAAGCGCAGCGGTCAGATCAACTCGCTGCTCGTCGACGCCAACTCGCTCCTGGGTGAACTGCAGGCCCGCCGGTTCGCCGTCGGACAACTCATCGTCGGCATCAAGGACGTCACCGCCGAGTTGAGCGGTTTCATCGCCGACAACAACGCCCAGCTCACCCCGGTGCTCGGCAAGCTCAACCGGGTGCTGAAAATCCTGCAGGACAACTCCGACAACCTGAAGCAGACCCTGGATCGCCTGGGTCCCTACGCCAACGTGCTCGGTGAGGCGGTGGCCAGCGGTCCGTACTTCTCCTCGCTCGTCGGTGTCCCGACGTTCGGCGACTACACGTCGGTGTTCCTGAACCTGTTGCAGCAGAAGTACCCCGAGGCGGCCAAGGCCCTGAGCTACACCGGCCTGCTCCCCCCGAAGGTGTTCCTGCGTCCCGATCAGGAGAGCGATCCCGACCGCTCGATCCCCGAGGTCGGCTCACCCAGAGACGGAAGCGGGGGCCGGTGATGGCACGGATCGGCAAGCGGACGTGGCAGGTGATCATCGCCGTGCTGCTGGTGATCGTGGTGGTCGTGGTCGCCTACCTCGGCTATCAGAAGGCCGTCTACAAGAGCTACACCGCCTACTTCACCGCCGTGAACGGGCTCTATCCCGGTGACCCGGTGCGGGTTCTGGGAGTCGATGTCGGCACGGTGAGCTCGGTGACCCCACGCTCGGCGGATGTGAAGGTCGCGTTCGAGGTGGACCGCGACACCGACGTCCCGCGCGACGTCTCCGCGGTCATCGTCGCCCAGAGCCTGGTCTCGGGCCGCTTCATCCAGCTCTCGCCTGTCTATTCGAACGGCCCACAGTTGGCGTCGGGCGCAGACATCCCGATGGACCGCACCGCGGTGCCGGTGGAATGGGACGACATCAAGAAGGAACTGACCCGCCTCACCGCCGCGGTGGGCCCCAAGGGCGCCGACGAGGGATCGGTCGCGCGCCTCGTCGACACCGCCGACGCGAACCTCAACGGCAACGGTGCCGCCATCCGCGAGTCGGTGAAGCAGTTGTCGGATCTGTCGGCGACGTTGGCCGACAACCGTGGTGACCTCTTCGGCACCATCCGGAACCTCCAGTCGCTGACCGGCGCGTTGGAGAAGAGCCACGAGGAACTGGTGCAGTTCAACGGGCGGATCGCCTCGGTGAGTCAGGTGTTGGCCGACAACACCGAGAACCTCAACGGTGCTCTGACGAACCTGGATTCGGCGCTGACCGACGTGAAGAACTTCATCGACACCAACGGCAAGTCGCTCACCGAGTCGGTGCAGCGCCTCTCCGACGTCACCTCGACTCTCGCGCAGAAGGACTCACAGATCCGCGATCTGCTGCACTCCGCGCCCACGCAGCTGAGCAACTTCTACAACATCTACAACCCGTTGACGGGGTCGCTGAGCGGCATCTTCGGTCTCGGCCAGTTCGGTAACCTCATCGACCTCCTGTGCGGCACCTTGGCCGCCAACGACCGACCCGGCACCGGTCAGGCCGATGTCTCCAAGTGCGTCGACATCCTCGGCCCGATCATCTCGACGATCTCGGTCAACTACCCACCGGCACTGATCAACCCGGTGACCGGCATCAACGCCCGGTCCAACCAGATCCAGTACCAGGACTCGAGCGTCCGGGCGCGGGCCAAGCAGGGCATCGTCGACCAGGACGCGCAGACCCGGAAGTCCTACGGTGGCAACGTCGGACTGGCCAACCTCCTCGTGCCGTTCGGGGGTCAGAACTGATGCGCCGGGTGTCGGTTGTGATGCGGCGTCCGCGCACCATCGCGGTGGCGGCGATGTCGGCGGCCGTCCTCACGGTGTCGGGGTGTGGGTTCCAGGGCCTCAACTCGCTGCCGGTCCCGGGCGCGCAAGGGACGGGCGACGGGTCCTACGAGATCACCGCGCTCATCCCCAACGCCGCGAACCTGGTGCAGAACGCGCCGGTGCTGATGAACGACGCGACCGTGGGCAGCGTCGGCAAGATCTCGGTGCGCAACTGGAAGGCGCTCGTCACCATCCGCCTGGACAAGGGCACGCAGGTGCCCAACGGGTCGCACGTGATGGTCGGGCTCACCAGCGTGCTCGGTTCGCTCAACCTGCAGGTGGTCCAGCCGGACAAGCCCACCGGCGGGATGATGAAGGCCGGGCAGGAGATCCCGCTGACAGCCTGCCCGGAGCAGGACAACATCGAGACCCCGTCGAATGTCACCCCGGTGGCCGACATCAACTCCGCGCAGCAGGTGGCGCAGTGCACCTATCCCACGGTCGAGCAGGTGCTGAGCTCACTGTCGGTGGTCCTCAACGGCGGTGGGTTGTCGCAGATCGGTGACGTCGTCCACGAGCTCAACGACACCCTGGCCGGCAGGCAGGACGTCATCCGCAACCTCGTCCCGCGTCTGAACACCCTCGTGTCGGACCTGGACAAGCAACGGGCGAACATCATCTCGGCCGTCGAGGGTCTGGACCGGTTGAGCCGCAACTTCAACGAGCAGTCGCCGACCATCGAGCGCGCACTCGACGACGGACCCAAGATCCTCAAACTCCTGGTCGATCAGCGGGTGAACCTGACCGATGCGCTGGCCTCGGTGGGCCGCCTGAGCCGGACGACCGACGACATCCTGCAGGCCAACGGCGAGAACATCGAGACGATCGTGCGGAACCTGTCGCCGGTCCTCGACCAACTCCAGGACAGCGGGACGTCGCTGACGCAGTCGCTGAACATCCTCGTGACGTTCCCGTTCGCGGAGTCGGTGATCCCCAAGATCGTGAAGGGCGACTACGTGAACGCGGTCATCAACCTGGACCTGACGAACGGCCGACTCGGCCGCGGTGCCTTCGCGAGCCTGGGAGCGGGTGCGCCCGCCGCCGTCTACGGACCCGAGGCGGTACTGGGCACCTCGGCGGGTGCCGCCAAGCGTGGGGCCAACCCGTTCACCGCACCGCTGACCGATGGGGACGACGGCGCCGCCGCCACGAAGGCTCCGACGACGACCACACCGAAATCCGCCACACCGAGAACCGCCGCGCCGAAGACCACCACACCGAAGGCGGGCCGATGACCATCTCCCGCTTCGTCCGCATCCAGCTGATCATCTTCTCGATCGTCACCGTGGTCTCCCTGGTCGCGGTCGGCATCTTCTACATCCAGGTCCCGGCACTGTTCGGGGTCGGTCGGTACACGGTGAAGGTGGACCTGCCGAGCACCGGCGGGATCTACCAGAACGCCAACGTCACCTACCGCGGCGTCACGGTCGGCAAGGTCGAGTCGGTCACGTTGACCTCGGCCGGTGTCCGGGCCACGCTGTCCATCGACAGCGACCGCAAGATCCCGCAGTCGTCGAGTGCGTCGGTGCAGAGCGTCTCCGCCGTCGGCGAGCAGTTCGTGCAGTTCACCCCCAACCCGGACAGCAGCGACCGCGGCAACCTGGTGAACGGATCGGTGGTCCGCAACGGCACTGTGCCGGTGGAGGTCTCGACCCTGCTCGACCAGACCAACGCGCTGCTCGCCAAGGTGCAGTCCACCAAGCTGCGGCGGGTGATGAACGAGGCGTTCAACGCGTTCAACGGCTCCGGTGAGGACCTGCAGCGTCTGCTCGACTCGCTCACCCTGTTCGCCGACGAGGCCAACAAGAACTCCGATCAGACGGTCGCACTGATCGAACAGGCCGCGCCGCTGCTGGAGACACAGACCGCGACGGTCGGCGCGATCCGACAGTGGACGTCGAACGTGGCGCAGGTGACCGACCAGATCCGGGCCAACGACCCGGAACTGCGCGACATCCTCAGCAAGGGCCCCGGCACGGCGAACCAGGCGCAGGAACTGTTCGCGTCGATGGACCAGACGCTGCCGCTGCTGTTCGACAACCTCGCCACCGCGGGTCGGACCCTGGCGGTGTACCTGCCGAATTTGCAGCAGGTCATGGTGCTCTACCCGCGACTGATCCAGGCCCTCATCACCGCGATCAACACCGAGGATCCGCGCAAGGGCGCCAATGTCGACTTCGCGCTGGGATTCCAGGACCCCGGTACGTGCACGGTGGGCTTCCTGCCCGCGTCGGAGCGACGCCCGGCGTCGGTGACGACCGCGCGGGACCTGCCGCCCGGACTGCTCTGTCGGGTCCCGCAGGACTCCAACGTCGGCGTACGCGGGGCCCGGAACTTCCCGTGTGCGGAGTTCCCGGGTCGCCGGGCGGCCACCCCGGCCGAGTGTGCGACCGGCTACAAGCCGCTGGCCGAGAACGTTCCGTTCCCGCAGGGCCTGCCCGGAGTGCAGAACCTGCCCAACGGTCAGCTCACGCCGGCCACCCCGTCGTCGTTCGACGGAACGCCCGCGGTCTACGGCGCGGCGTACGATCCGGTGTCGGGGGATGCGATCGGGCCGGACGGCAAGACCTACAACGTCGGGTCCGCAGACGGCGCCGCGCAAGGAGGAACCGCCACATGGCAGGGCCTGATCACGGGAACAGTGAAGTGACGCCGGACGTCGCGAAGTCGGTGCCGCGGGGTTCCGCGCGCCGTCGTGTCCGCCGGCCGGCCGGCCCACCGGCGGGCGACGGGACCGCGGCACGGCCCATCTCGGTGCCCACCGGCCCGCGCGCGAACCAGCCGGTCCCGCGGAAGACGGCACCGATCAAGCAGATCCGTCGCGCGAAGCCGAAGCCGTCGCCGGTCGCCGAGCAGCCCGAACCGGTTGATCTGCAGAAGAACTCACCGACCGACGCCGGGGACGCCACGTCACCGGAGGCCTCGCCGCAACGGTCCGGTGCCGCGATGTCCTACCGCGAGCGTCGTCGCGCGGGGTCGCCGGGCGCCGACGGCGGACGGGTGGTCAAGAAGAGAGCGGACCGTTCTCGTCTCGGTGTCGCCCTCGCGGCTGTCGTCGCGGGCGTGCTCGTCGTCGGACTGGTGGTGGCCTCGGTGCTGTTCGCCATGGGCACCAACCGGATCGACGATCGCGCAGCGCAGCGCGCGCAGTACTCGGCGTTCGCGCGTCAGATGATCGTGAACCTGACGTCGTTGAGCCCCACCACGATCGACCAGGTGACCAACACCTTCGAGACCAAGACCAGCGGCAAGGCGCTCGAGCAGCTGCAGCAGTCGTTGCAGCAGACCACCGACCTCGTGAAGTCGCAGGGGGTCACCACGAAGGGGACGATCCTGTCCGACGCGGTCGTCGACAGCGACGCCGACTCGGCGACGGTGATGTTGGTGTCGGGCTGGACGATGAACACCCCGCCGCCGGCCGCGGGGGCCACGCCACCCCCGGCTGATCAGGGGCCGGTGGTGCAGACGTTCCGGTGGAAGATGTCCATCACGATGATCAACGGGGACATGAAGATGACCGACATCGAGTGGGTCACGTGATGGCCGCCTCGACGAGCGTCTGGAAGTCCACGCGTGTCCGCATCGTCGGTGCCGTGATGGTGGTGCTGCTCCTGGCGGCTGCGGTCGCCGCGACCGTCCTCGGTCTGCGCTACGCCGGATCCAGCTCCGACGAGGACGCCCGCTCCGCGGCGCTGGACGCCGGAAAGCGCTACGCCTCGGTGATGTTCGGCTTCACCCCGGCTGATGTCGACAAGAACGTGGCGCAGGCGAAAGCCGCGCTCGTCGGGAATGCGCGCACGACCTACGACGGCATCATGGCGAGCAGCGACCTGTCGGCCGAGGTCAAGAAGCAGAACGTGCGCTCGGCGGTGTCGATCCAGGAAGCCGGCGTCGTCTCGAGTAACGGCGACCGTGCCGTCGTGCTGATCTTCATGAACCAGTCGGTGACCCGCGGTCAGACCGAGCTGGTCCGCGTCGAACCCAGTCGGGTGCAGTACTCGATGCGCAAGTCGGGTGATCGGTGGGTCATCGACGACATCCAGGTCATCACCGACAACTCCCTGCGCGACAAGCTGCATCTGGGACCGGCGCCGTCGACGGCCGCGACTCCGAGTGTCACACCCCCCGCGCCCGGCACCTCCGAGAACTCGGTTGCGCCGGTACCCACGAGCTCGGCACCGGCGCCCTGACGCGAGTCGAGTGACTCAGCTGATGCTGACGAGGTCGACCACGAAGACGAGAGTGGAGCCGCCGGGGATCGGACCGCTGGTCTGGTCGCCGTACCCGAGTGCCGGCGGGATCACGATCTCGCGTCGTCCGCCGATCTTCATGCCGACGATGCCCTGTGCGAAGCCCGGGACGACACCGCTGAGCGGGAACTCGACCGGATCGCTGCCGCTCTTCCAGGACGCGTCGAACTTGGTGCCGTCGGAGTACAGCACGCCGGTGTAGCGGACGTTGACGGTGTCGCTGGCGACGGCGGTCTTGCCGTTGCCCGGAACGAGGTCGGCGGTCTTCAGCTCGGTCGGCGGGTTGGTGCCACCGGCCGCGATGGTGGGTTCTTTCGTCAGGTCCGTCGCGTTCGCGGTGACCGCCGGGATCCCACCCTCGGCCGCCACGGCGGCGGAACTCGTCGACGACGATGTGTCCGACGAGTCGGAGTCACCGCATGCGGCAGTGAGACCCACCGCCACGCACAGGGCCAGAACGGAACTCGAGATCTTCAGACTGCGACGCACGGGGGATCACTTTCGACGGGGACGATGGTCGTACCCAAACTACGTGTTCACCCCGTGCGCACAGTGGGGGGATCAGACCTGTGGGGTGTAGCCCATGGGCAGGATGATCGACTTGTGCTCCAGGTAGGACTCCAGGCCCTCCTTGCCGTTCTCGCGGCCGATCCCGGAGTTCTTGTAACCGCCGAACGGCGAGCCCGGGTCGATGGCGTAGAAGTTGATGCCCATCGTGCCGGTACGGATCCGGCCGGCGAGCTCGATGCCCCGTTCCACGTCCGCGGTCCAGATCGCGCCGGCCAGACCGTATTCCGAGTCGTTGGCGATGGCGACGGCCTCGTCGACGGTGTCGTAGTCGATGATCGAGAGCACCGGACCGAAGATCTCCTCCTGGGCGATGGTCATGTCGTTGGTGACGCCGGTGAACACGGTCGGGCTCAGGAAGTAGCCCGAGTCGAGCCCCTCGGGACGGCCGCCGTCCAGGGCCAGGGTTGCCCCCTGTTCGGTGCCACTGCGGATGTAGCCCTCGATCTTGTCCCGCTGGTTCTCGGTGATGATCGGTCCGAGTCGTGCCTCGGGATCGCCGGGGAGCCCGGGGGTCATGGCCGACGCGGCGTCGACGATTGCGCTGACGATCTCGTCGTGGCGTGACCGGGGGACCAGGATGCGGGTCTGGGCCACGCACGCCTGACCGGTGTTGAACAGGCCGAAGAACGCGAGCATCGGTGCGATCTCGGCCGGGTTGGCGTCGTCGAGCACGATGGCGGCCGACTTGCCGCCGAGTTCGAGTTGGCAGCGCTTCAGCAGCTCGCCGCAGCGTCCGCCGATGACGCGGCCCGCGGCCGTCGACCCGGTGAAGGTGATCTTGTCGACCTCCGGGTGCTCGACCAGGGCCTTGCCGGTCTCGACGCCACCGGTCACGACCGACAGCACGCCCTCGGGAACACCCGCCTCCTCGAAGATGGCCATCAGGTAGAGCGCGCTGATGGGCGTCTCCGGTGCCGGTTTGAGCACCACCGAGCATCCCGCCGCCAACGCCGGACCGACCTTGTTGCACAGCAGGAACAGCGGGACGTTCCACGCGGTGATCGCGCCGACCACACCGACGGCCTCGCGCTCGATCCGCGTCGTCCCGAAGATGCCGGTGCGGTGCTCGACCCACGGATAATCGCGGGCCGCCGTGGCGTACGCCCGGAGCACGCCGGTTCCGGGGAGTTGCTGGAGCATGCCCACGTCACTGGGCATGGCGCCCATCTCCGCCGACACGAGTGCCTGGATGGCGTCTCCGCGTTCGTCGATCAGGGCGGCGACGCGGTCGAGGACATCGGCCCGCTCGGATGCCGGACGCTCGCTCCAGACGCCGGAGTCGAAGGCCGCGCGGGCGGCGGCGACGGCGGTGTCGACGTCGGTGGCGTCACCGTGTGGAGCGCTGCCGACGCGCACCCCGGTGGCGGGGGAGAAGACCTCGAGCACGTCGGTGGAGTGCGGTGCCTCCCACCGTCCGCCGATGTAGAGCTTGTCGTAGTCGTACGAGCCGGTGTCCGCGGTGTCGGGGGCGGCGGTGTCGACGGTGTCGGTCATTGGGTGCTCCAGTGCAGTTGGCGTGGTCCCTGTCACACCAATACTAGAACAGGTTCCAATTTTGCCAACCCCTTCGGCAGGTGGATCAGTCGAGCAGCTGGAACTGGATGGCCGCGGTCACCGACTCGACGGCCTCGGCCAGCACCCCGATCCGCTCCTGAGCCGACGGCGCGGCGAGAATCGCGTACCGATCGGCCTGACCCAGGGGCACCTGGCCGGCCCATCGGTAGGCCCGATCGACGTCGCCGTAGACGGTGTCGTCGAACTGCGCCTCGGTACGTCCGGCCATACGAACCAGCTCGAACAGGGCGCGGATGTCCTCGGCGACCTCGGCGTACAGGGACTCGAGGGACGCCTCTTCCAAGGCGGTCACGGTCTCGTCGGGAAACGGCTCGACCGTGGCCATCGGGTAGGGGTCGTCGGGCAGCCACTCCTGCACCCGCAGACGCTCGGCGCCGACGCAGCGGAGCAACGCCCGGCCGTCCTCCTTGATGTGGTGCTCGACGATCGTCGCCTCGGTGGCGACCATGTGCCGTTCGTCGCCGCCACCCAGTTCTCGACCCCGCGCGATCAGCACGACGCCGAACGAGGGTTCGGGGGCTTCGAGACAGGCCGCGAGCATCTCGCGATAACGCGGCTCGAAGATCTGTAGCGGCAGGATCTCGCCGGGCAGCAACGCCATGCCGAGCGGGAACATGGGAAGCGGCGTCCCGGAGGGCGCAGCCGCCTCTCCGGAAGGTTCTGCCATGTCGTCAACGGTAGCGGCGCCGGGCGGATTCGGCCAGGCGTCCTGCGCGGCACGACCCGCGTCAGCGCACCATTCGATTTTCGGTGATCCGCCAACGCTCGAACCAGTTCGTGGTGCCGTCCTCGACGAAGCCGTGCTTGCG
>NZ_JAEMTF010000004.1:104907-108020 GCF_016462415.1 Williamsia sp.
TCCGCCAACGCTCGAACCAGTTCGTGGTGCCGTCCTCGACGAAGCCGTGCTTGCGATAGAAGGCGGCGGCCCGGGCGTTGTCGGCGGCCAGCCACACCTCGGCCGGTCTCGTGCCCACGGCGGCCTCGAGCAGTGCGGCCCCGACGCCACGACCGTGGACAGACGACAACGTGTACAGCGAAGCCAGCTCCCACCCGCGCGCCGGCCTGTGATGTCGGGGTGGACCCGACAGGGCGAAACCGACGATAGACCTGTCGATCTCGGCCACTGCCACGGTCGTCCCCGGATCTCCCTGCGGACCCAGAACTCTCTCCCAGGTCACCGTTCGCTCGCCGACATCGAACGTGTCGAGCACGTCGGCGGCGAGCAGGTCGCTGTACGTCTCGAACCACGCCGCGACGTGTACTGCGGCCAGCCGCGGTGCGTCGGCCAGGACGGCGGGACGGATCAGCGCGTTCATTTAGGCATGCTAACCAGTGATGGAATGTCTCCACCACCGAGTTCGGCCGGCGTCAGCTCGGTTTGACGTCCAGCACGACCTCGAACTCCAGGAGCGACGCGCCGCTGGACACGGGGTTGGCCCGTTCACCGGCGTGAGCGGCGCGGGCGGGTCCCTCGGCCCAGGCGGCGAACGCCTCCTCGGTCTCCCACTGCGTCACCACGAAGTAGCGGTCCTCGCCCTTGGTCGGACGCAGCAGCTGGAAGCCCAGGAAGCCGGGCGTCCCGTCGACGCTGTGGGCGCGGTTGCCGAAGCGCTTCTCGAGCTCAGGGCCTGCGCCATCGGGAACCGAGATTGCGTTGATCTTCACGACTGCCATGGTCGCTATCGTATCCACCGTGACGGCCGACTCGGGATCATGGGAGACCGGACTACGCGATCACGGTAGTGCCGCCGGGGAGAGTGCGCCGACCATCGTTCTGCTCCACGGTCTGATGGGGCGCGGGCGGACCTGGCGTCGTCAGATCCCGTGGTTGCGACGCTACGGACGCGTGTTCACCTTCGACGCGGCGTGGCACACCGGCGCCGGTTCGGTCGACCTCGACGACGTCGCGGCCGACGAGATCGCGACCGAGAGGTTCGTCGCGGATGTCGCCGAGTGCCTCGTGTGGATCGACCGCGGGCCGGCGGTGTTGATCGGTCACTCGATGGGCGGACTACACGCCTGGTGTACCGCGGCGCAGTACCCGGAACTCGTTGCCGCCCTGGTGGTCGAGGACATGGCGCCGGACTTCCGAGGACAGACCACCGAGTCGTGGACCCCCTGGTTCTCCACGTGGCCGGACCGGTTCGCGACGCCGGCCGAGGCCGATGCGATGTTCGGGCCGGTGGCCGGGCGGTACTTCTTCGAGGCGTTCGACGACGGCCGGCTGCACGGGGATCTCGAGATCTGGGCGGCGATCGCCGAGGAGTGGGGACAACGAGACTTCTGGGCGCAGTGGCAGCAGGTGCAGGCGCCGACGCTGCTGCTGGAGGCCGAGTTCTCCGTGACCCCGGCGGGCCAGATGTACCGGATGGCCGAGACCAACGCGCACGCAACACATCTACTCATCCCCGGTGCGGGGCATCTGGTCCACGACGACAAGCCTGCGGTCTACCGCGGTGCGGTCGAGGCGTTCCTCTCGGGCGTCCTGACCTGAGCGGTCATCGGAAGTAGCTGCCCGGCGGCACCCCGACCTCCCGTGAGAATGCGGCAACGAACGCGCTGGGTGTCGAGTACCCGACTCGAACCGCAATTCGTGCGACGGCCATCCCTTCCGCGAGCAGCGGTAGCGCGGCGGCGATTCGGACGTGGGTTCGCCACCGCCCGAACGTGATGCCGGTGTCCGTTCGAAAGCTGCGTGCGATGGTCCGTTCGCCGATTCCGACCTCGTCGGCGAGTTGCGCCAGTGTGCGTTGGTCGGCGGGTTGACTGGCGACGGCGTCGGCGACGACGCGCGCGCGTTCGTCGTTCGGCCACCGCAGCCTCAGCGTTGTGACGTCGGTGGGGGTCAGTAGATCGAACAGCACGGCCTCCGCTCGCCGACGCGCCGCGATCGATTCCCGATCCGTCAGTTGGGTCAGATGGTCGAAGAGGTGGTGGATGAGAGGCGTGACGGACACCAGCGTCGGCTCGGCCCATCTCGTCTGAGTGGGGTCAATGTAGATGCCGCGCATGGCCGCCCCGCGAAGCGACGCGGTCTGGTGTGCGAGGCCGGCGGGAATCCACAGGGCGCGGGTGGGTGGAAGGACCCACTGGCGATCCACGATGCGGACCGTCAGGACTCCCGCTGATGCCCAGGCGATCTGGTGTGTCGTGTGTTCGTGGTCGGCGAAACGAACACCGTCGGACAGCATGACCTCACCGAGAACCATGGCCGTCGGGCCGACATCGATCGGGAGCGCTACGCTGTGTCCATTTTGCGACATGATCTGTCAATCTAGTGTCTGGCGTACAACCCATCCACGACTTAGCGTCTCGGACATGGCGATGAACATGGCACACCGGCTGCTCTGCCGGTCACCGGTTTGGGAGCGACGATGCGTTCAGCGGGTGGTCCCGTGGGTTGTGGACGGGGTCGATTCACGAGGAAGCGCGCTCGAGATCGGTCCTGGCTACGGGGCCAATATTGCCGCCCTGCGGGCATACTTCGACGAGGTGGCGGTGGTCGAGATCGACCCGGTCCTCGCTGCCGGGCTCGAAGCGCGTCACCCGGGATTGGCGGTGACGAACGCGGACGGTGCGAACCTTCCGATGCCCGAGAAGACCTATGACACGGTCACGAACTTCACCATGCTGCACCACGTTCCGACCACAAAGCAGCAGGACTCGGTCTTCGACGAAGCGTTTCGTGTGCTCCGGCCAGGTGGCGTGCTGGCGGGCTGCGACACGCTCGACTCGATCTCGATGCGGGTTCTGCACGTCGGGGATGTCTTCAACCCGTTGGACGTGAACACGTTACGAGATCGGCTCGGTCGAGCGGGTTTCACCGACGTCGATCTCGAATGTCGGGGCGGGCAGGTTCGCATGCGCGCGGTGCGACCCCATGACGGGACCGCGCCCAGTCGTTGTCCGTAACCGCCCAGTCGACGGGGTTACGTGCCCAACTGGCGGGGTTACGTGCCCAACTGGCGG
>NZ_JAEMTF010000047.1:0-3405 GCF_016462415.1 Williamsia sp.
CGCCGATGTTCATCTCGTCCGGATGAGCCCCCACGCGTTCGCCGTCGTCGAGGCGGGCGATCTCCATCAGGTCGTCGTCGTCGAGTTCGAAATCGAACACGTCGATGTTCTGCGAGATGCGTTCTTCGTGCACCGACTTCGGGATCACGACGAGGTCGTTCTGCAGGTGCCAGCGGATGATGACCTGCGCGATGGACTTCTCGTACTTCTCGGCGATGGCCGCGAGGATCGGGTCGTCGAGCAGGGTGTTGGGCTTCGACGCCCTACCCCACCCGGAATTGCTGGTGCCACCCAAGGGACTCCAGGATTCGATGACGATGTCGTGCTGCGCGGCGAACGAACGCAGGGCCTGCTGCGGCAGGTGCGGGTGCAGCTCGATCTGGTCGACCGCGGGGATGATCTCACCGTCGCCGCGGATCACGTCGAGGTGATGGGGTTCGAAGTTGCACACCCCGATCGTGCGCGCCTTGCCGGACTCGGCGATCTTCTCCATCGCCGCCCACGTCTGCTTCATGCGGTCGCTGTCCTGCAGCGGCCAGTGCACGAGGTACAGGTCGACGTACTCCACGCCGAGTTTGCCCAGGCTGGTGTCGATCGCCGCGAGCGTCGAGTCGTGCCCCTGATCGGCGTTCCACAGCTTGGTGGTCAGGAAGATCTCCTCGCGCGGCACCGACGCGCTCGCGATGCCGCGACCCACCCCTTCCTCGTTGCCGTAGGCGGCCGCGGTGTCGATGTGCCGGTAGCCGGCCTCGTCGATCGCGTGGGCCACGGCCTTCTCGGTCTCGTCGTTCTCCGCCTGCCACACGCCGAGTCCCAGCTGCGGGATGGCGTGTCCGGAGTTCAGGGTCTTGGTCGGTACCGGAGGAGTCATGATGGGAAGGCTATCGAGTTCAGCGCGTTCGCGAGCCGGGTCCGCCGACCTGCCACCGGTAGCGCACCTGCGGGCGACCCGCGCGCCCGTACTCGGTGCTGCGTGCGACGACCCCGTCATCGGCCAGACGTTCGAGGTAGCGCCAGGCGGTCACCCGCGAGACCCCCGCCTGCACCGCGGCCTCGCTCGCGGTGAGTCCGTCGTCGCTGTCGCGCACGCACCGGGCGACGTGTTCGGTGGTCTGACCGGATGCCCCCGCCGGCGCACTGGCCCGGTCGTCGGACCCGCGCAACACCGCCATCGCGCGGTCGACCTCCTGCTGCCCGGCGGCGTCGGTACCCGCGGGCAACGCGTCGCGGTATCCGCGGTACCGCTCGAGCTTGTCGCGGAACGCGGCGAAGGTGAACGGTTTGAGCAGGTACAGCAGCACCCCGTGCGCGACCGCCGCACGCACCACCGACAGATCACGCTCGGAGGTGATGGCGATGATGTCGGGTTCGGGTCGTTGTCCCGACAGCGCCGACGCCAGCTCGATGCCGCTCGCGTCGGGCAGACCGATGTCGAGCAGCACGACGTCGATCGGGTTGTCGTCGGCCACACATGCGGCCACCGTGCGCAGCGCCGCGCGAGCGGTCCCGGCGACACCGGCGACGACGAAGCCGGGGATCCGCTCGACGTACGCCTCGTGGGCCGCGGCGATGAGCGGTTCGTCCTCGACGATGAGCACCCGGATGTCGGGGCGACGGTCCGACGCCGTCACGCGCGCGTCCCGTCGGCGCCCGGTCGCGGCACCGTCACGACGACCACCGAGCCGTAGGTGATCTCGGCGGTGATGGTCCCGCCGTGGCGGTCGACGACCTGCGACACCAACGCCAGGCCGAGCCCACGCCCACCCGACGTCGCGACATCGGCGACCGGTTTCGTGGAGTACCCCCGTCGGCGGGCCCGCGCGAACTCGTCGGGGTCCATGCCGGGCCCGCTGTCGGCCACCCGGATGATCAACCCGGCGTCGTCCTGGCTCACGGTCACCTCCACCCACGGATCCGAGCGGTCGCACGCATCCAGTGCATTGTCGATCAGATTGCCCGCCACCGTGATCAACTCGGCGCTGCTCAGGATCGCGTCGTCGTCGGCCCCGAGCTGGGTGTCCTCGGTGACCGTCAGCTCGACGCCGCGCTCGTTGGCCTGTGCGCCCTTGCCCAGCAGCAACGCGACCAGGGCGGGCTCGCCCACCGCCGCGGTGAGCCGGTCGACGAGGTGCTGCGACAGTTCGAGTTCGGTGGTCGCGAAGGCCACCGCGTCCTGGGGACGTCCCATCTCGACCAGCCCGACCACGGTGTGCAGCCGGTTGGCCGACTCGTGGGCCTGCGACCGCAGCGACTCGGCGAACACCCGCATCGAGTCCAGTTCGCCCAGTGCGCCCTGCAGTTCGGTCCGGTCACGCAACGTCACCACCGCGCTGCGCGACCCGCGCGGACCGTCGATGGCGGTGCGGTTGACCACCAGCACCCGATCGCCGGTCACGTGCACCTCGTCCCGGATGTCGTGGGGATCGGTTCCGTCGGCACCGCCCCGCAGGAACTCGGGCAGCGCCGACCGGTCGACCGGGCCGTCGTCCAGGGTGAGCAGCCGGCGGGCCTCGTCGTTGACCACCACCGCGACCCCGTCGTCGACGACGATGAGTCCCTCGGAGATCGCGTGCAGGACGGCGTCGTGGTGTTCGTACATGACGCGCAGCTCCGCCGGGGCCAGCCCGTGCGTCTGCCGGAGCAGCCGCCGGCGGACCAGCAGGGTCCCGGCCATCGACAGGGCCAGCGCGATGACCGTCACGATGACGATGATCGGGATCTGGCCGCGCCACCGGTCGGCGAGCGTGGCGACGGTGATGCCCGCCGAGACCAGACCGATGATCCGACCGGAGCCGTCACGCACCGGTGACACCGCGCGGATCGACGGGCCCAGGGTGCCGGTGTAGGTCTCGGTGAACGTGCGCCCGGCGAGTGCGGGCGCGATGGTCCCGACGAACGGTTGCCCGATCAACGCCGGGTTCGTGTGGGTGAACCGCGTCCGATCCGGCGCCATGATCGTGATGAAGGCCAGGTCGGCGTCCGACCGCACGCGCTCGGTGACCGGTTGCAGCCGTGCGGGCGCGGTCCCGGATTCGATCGCCTCGGCGGTCGACGGCGAGTCCGCCAACGCCACCGCGATCGCCACCACGCGATCCCGCGCGGCCTGATCACCGTCGCGACGTGCGTCGTAGGCGGCCAGCGACGCCGCGACCGCGATGATGACGACGATCGCGACCGCCTGGATGGCGAACGCCTGACCTGCGAGGGTGCACGGCAACCAGCGGGCCATCGGACCTCCTCTGCACGCGACGACGAGAAAAATGTGAACGTAATGAACGCAACCGTGACGCCAATCACACTGTCAGGTCATGATCTCAAGCAGACACATCGGGCATGCATCGACGCGGCCCGCAGATATCTGGAGGACTCATGACCGCCACCGACGATCGACCCCCGACATCGGAC
>NZ_JAEMTF010000047.1:3505-30253 GCF_016462415.1 Williamsia sp.
GCAGATATCTGGAGGACTCATGACCGCCACCGACGATCGACCCCCGACATCGGACAACCGCGTCCCGGACACCGCGGAGCAACCGCCGAAGAAAGACCGCACGCACTTTCTCTACATCGCGGTCATCGTCGCGGTCGTCGCCGGTGTCGCCGTCGGTCTCCTCGCGCCGAGCTTCGGCAAGGAGATCGGCGTCCTCGGCACGATGTTCATCTCGCTGATCAAGATGATGATCTCTCCGGTCATCTTCTGCACGATCGTGCTGGGCATCGGATCGGTCCGCAAGGCCGCGACGGTGGGCAAGGTCGGCGGTCTCGCCTTCACCTACTTCCTCGGCATGTCGACGGCCGCGCTGGGCATCGGCCTGGTGGTCGGAAACCTGATCCAGCCCGGCACGGGACTCAACATCACCCCGACCGTCGCGGGCAAGGGCGCCGAGCTCGTCGAGAAGAGCAAGGAAGCCGGCGGCACCTGGGACTTCATCCAGAGCATCATCCCGGAGACGCTGGTCTCGTCGTTGACCGCGGGCAGCGTGCTGCAGACCCTGTTCGTCGCACTGCTCGTCGGCTTCGCGATCCAGGCGCTCGGCAAGCAGGGCGAGCCGGTCCTGCGCGGTGTCGCCAGCATCCAGAAGGTGGTGTTCAAGGTCCTGTCGATGGTGCTGTGGCTCGCCCCGATCGGCGCGTTCGGTGCGATCGCCAACGTCGTCGGACAGACCGGCTGGAGCGCGGTCACCCATCTGCTGATGCTGATGTTGGCGTTCTACCTCACGTGCCTGGTCTTCGTGTTCGGCATCCTCGGCACGATGCTGCGCTTCATCGCCGGCGTCTCGATCTTCAAGCTGGTCCGCTACCTGGCGCGGGAATACCTGCTGATCGTCGCGACCTCGTCGTCGGAGTCGGCCCTGCCGCGCCTCATCGCCAAGATGGAACACCTCGGTGTGGAGAAGTCCACCGTCGGCGTCGTGGTCCCCACCGGCTACTCGTTCAACCTCGACGGAACCGCGATCTACCTGACGATGGCGTCGCTGTTCGTCGCCGAGGCCATGGGCAACCCGCTCAGCCTGGGTGAGCAGATCAGCCTGCTGGTGTTCATGATCATCGCGTCCAAGGGCGCCGCGGGCGTCTCCGGCGCCGGACTCGCCACCCTCGCGGGCGGACTCCAATCGCATCGCCCGGAGCTGCTCGACGGACTGGGCCTGATCGTCGGCATCGACCGGTTCATGTCCGAGGCCCGCGCGGTCACCAACTTCTCCGGCAACGCCGTGGCCACCCTGCTGGTGGGTACCTGGACCAAGACGATCGACGCCGACAAGGTCAAGGCCGTGCTGAGCGGCAACGATCCGTTCGACGAGCTCAACATGGTCGACGAGCACGATTTCGAGAAGACCCCGGCGGTGTCGACCACGAAGGCGCCGGTCTGACCTGAGCAGACGAACACGCAGCTCGTCGGTGGGCCCTGCGGGTAACCTCGAGACCATGTCGATCAGCAAGGGCGACGCGGTTTCCTGGAACACCCCGCAGGGCCCGACCCATGGGAAAGCCGTGGAGAAGCGCACGAAGGAATTCGAGTTCGACGGCCAGAAGTTCAAGGCCAGTGACGACGAGCCGTACTGGATCGTCGAGTCGGACAAGAGCGGTTCCAAGGCCGCACACAAAGAGTCCACCCTGAACGCGAAGTAGCGAGAGGCCACGACCATGCCATCGAGTCCGTCTGGCCCCAATCCCTTCGGGGACATCGGCACCGCGAAATACGTACAACTGACCACCTTCACCAAAGCCGGTGTCGCCAAGCCGGTCCCGATCTGGGCGGCCCTCGACGACACGGGCGAGCTGTTGATGTGGACGCAGGCGAAGTCGTGGAAGGTCAAGAGGATCGGGAACACCCCTCGGGTCCTGCTCGCCACCTGCGACCGCGCCGGCCGCAACGTCGGTCCCACGATGGAGGCGACCGCGCGCATCCTCGACGACGCGGGCACCGCGCACACCCGCGAGGTCATCAACGCGAAGTATGGGCTCGTCGGTCGTCTCGCGACGACGGCCAGCAGCCTGTTCAAGGGCAAGAGCTCCACCGTCGGCATCGCGGTCACCGCGCCGCGCTGACCGACGCAACGACAGAGTCGCGCCGATGTGGTCAGTCGGGAAGCGAGTGCCGACCCGGAACTGATCGACGCACGGCGGGGGCCTGTGGTCGTATCGGATCCGGCGTCGATGGCTGCGGCGCGGTCGGCGCCGGAACCGTTATGTGTCCACGTGTGCCGTCCGGCCTCTCGTGCCGGTGCACCAGCGCGACCGCGATGGCCGTGGTGAGCGGCACCGACAGCGCGATCGCGATCCCGCCGACGAATGAACGGGCCAGCTCGACCGCGACGGTGTCGGTGGTCGCCAGACTCGAGAACGATTGTCCGGCAACGGAGAACAACAGCAGCAACGGCAGCGCGCTACCGGCGTAGGCGAACACGAGCGTGTAGACGGTACTGGCGATGTGGTCGCGGCCCACACGCATCGCGGCCGCGAACGACGCCCGCCGCGAACGTCCGCCGCCGGCGAGTTCGAACACTGCCGACGCCTGGGTGATGGTCACGTCGTTGAGGACGCCGAGTGCGCCGATGATGAAGCCCGCCAACAGGATCCCGTTGGTCGAGATACCGTTCTGGTACACCTGCAGATTGGTGGTCTGCTCACCGGACAGTCCGGTGATGTGCATGGTCTCCACCGACAGATAGGACAGCACCGCCGCGACCCCGAGCGATGCCAATGTCCCCAACAGCGCAGCGCTGGTCCGCAGACTCACCCCGTGGGCGAGGTAGATGACGATCAGCAGGATCGCCGCCGACGACGTGATGGCCACGGCCACCGGCGACTTGCCGTCGAGGATGGCCGGCAGGGTGAAACCGAGCAGCACGACGAACGCGATGACCAGACCGATCACCGACCGCAGGCCCCGCCACGCGGCCACCAGGACGATGGCCGCGACGAACAACAGCGCCCAGACGATGGTCGACGTCCCGCGGCTGTAGTCGTAGAACGCGTACGAGGCCGTCCCGTCGGACCCCGGCGACACGACGAGTCGGATCTTGTCGCCCATGTCCAGCGAGGGTTGCCCGGGTTGCACCTGATCGAGTTGGGCGGCCGAGAACTTCTGCGGCACCGTTCCCGGCGCTGTCCCCGACTGCGCGCGGTTGGTGGGCACCTCGACGAGGGTGTTGGCGTCGGCGTCCTTGCCGGAGGTGATGCGGACGGTGCTCTCGATGCACGGGCCGTCGTCGGTCGGCGTGACCTGTGCGGCGCCACCGAACACCGTGCCCGCCTGCCGGTTGAGGCAGGCCGCACGGGTCTGTGCGATCACCGTGCCGGTCGCGGTGGCGAGGCGGCCGTCGGGCGCCGAGGACTGGAACTGCACGGGCACCTCGTGCTGGCGGTGCGCGGGCCACAGCACGATCGCACCGATGACGACGGCCACCGCGGCGGCGATGATCGATCCGACCACGATGCGGGCGACCGTGGGTTGCATGTGTACGCGAATGGCCGACGGACTGTGGGTGTGACCATGCCCTGCGGTGGGAGCGGGTGGATGTTCGGCGTGCGGATCGTCTGGCTCGCTCACCCGGCACACTCTATGCGGCAAACACCGACCTGATCGGTGTGCGAAGGGTCATCATGGGGTGGTGATCGATGAGCTGCAGGACGAGGCGGCGGCGCTGCTCGCGGCGGGTGAGTGGACCCACGCGCTCGCCGAGTTCTCCGTCCTGCGCGAGATCCGCTCGCGACGCGACGGGCCCTACTCCCTGATGTACCTCTCCAACCTGCACGACTCCGTCCGCTGCATGTGCCAGCTGGAGCTGTGGTCGGACTCCGAACCGCTCTGCCGGGAGCTGTACGGCAAATACCGGCGCACCCACGGCCCCGGCGAGGCCGACACCGTCGACGCCGCCAAGCGCTACGCCTGGGCCCTGGTGCAGCTGAACAAGACCGATCCGGCCGTCGCGCTCTACCTCGCGACCGCGGACGCGCTCTGGACCGCCGGCGACCGCGCCGGATCGCTGGCACTGCTGGGGGCCGCCGTGGTCCACCGACAGAACGACGAATCCGGCGCGGTGACCACATTGACGTTCGACGGACTGTGCAACGGTCCGGATCTGCAGACCGCCGCCGTGCTGCTCGCCGCGGGTCTGCCCGCCCCGGACGGGTCGCTGACGATGGACGGTCTGCGCCTGATCCGCTGACGCCGACCGTTTTGCGCTTGCCCAGGTGAACGGGATTGGATGAACAGCGTGTCCACCGCCGCGTCAGCCCCCACCGAACGGACCGCAGCCGTCTCGACGGGCCGCGGTCGGTGGTGGGGCGTGGCCGCCGCGATCTTCGCCATCGCCTGGGGTGGGAACGAGTTCACCCCGCTGCTGGTCATGTACAAGAACAGCCACGGCCTGTCCGGTCCGGTGGTCGACGCCCTGCTGTTCGCCTATGTCATCGGCATCGTCCCGGCGTTGATGATCGGCGGTCCGTTGTCCGACCGGTTCGGTCGCGCGCCGCTGATGCGGCCGGCGCCGATCATCGCCGCACTCGGTTCGATCATCCTGGCGGTCGGCGCCGATCACGTGTCGCTGCTGGTCATCGGCCGTATCTGCAGTGGTGTCGCGCTCGGGATCGCCATGGCGGTGGGCAGCAGCTGGATCAAGGAGCTGTCCGGCCCACCGTTCGAGGCGCACGGATCGGCGACGCGTGGTGCCCGGCGCGCTGCGATGAGCCTGACCGCCGGATTCGGCATCGGCGCCGCCGCCGCGGGCGTCCTCGCGCAGTGGGCACCGCTGCCCGATTCCCTGGCCTACCTCGTCAACGTCGCCCTCTGCGCGGTCGGCGCGATCTGGGTGATGCGACCGCCGGAGACGGTGAACCCCAGCACCGCACCGCGATCCCTGCGTGAGGACCTCACCATCACCGCCGCCGGCCACCAACGGTTCGTCCGTGTCGTCATCCCGGTCGCCCCCTGGGTGTTCGGGGCGGCCGCGGCCGCCTACGCGGTCCTGCCCACCCTGATGGCCCAGAAGGTCGGCGACCTGCAGATCGCCTACGCCGCCCTGGTCACCCTGGTCACCTTGAGCGCCGGGTTCGGCGTCCAGTCGGTGGCACGACGCATCGACCGTCCCGACCGCGCGCGCAGTTCGGTCACCGCGCTGGTCCTGCTGATCATCGGCATGGCGATGGGCGCCTGGGCGTCGACCGTGCTCAACCCGTGGCTCACCCTCGTCACCGGCGCCGTTCTGGGTTGCGGCTACGGAATGGCGCTCGTGGCGGGTCTCGCCGAGGTCGGTCGCATCGCCGAACCCGCCGACCTCGCCGGTCTGACCGCGGTCTTCTACTCGCTGACCTACCTCGGCTTCGCCGCCCCGGTGGTCCTGGCGCTCGTGCACGACGCGGTCCCCGCGCTCACCTACCCGGTCCTGTTCGGCTTCGGCGTGCTCCTGGCCATCGCGTCGCTGGTGGCCGTGCTGACGCGGTATCGGGTCCCTGAGACGGACGACGAACCGGTTAGGACAGGATGAGCCGGTGACGGCGATCCCCTACTTCTTCACCATCGACGACGACGGGCGCTACGTACCGTCGACCTACGCCCTCGGGCGGTGGGCACCGGACATGCTCAACGGTCCCGCGGTGTGCGCTGCGGTGGCCCGCTCGCTCGAGAGTGATTTCGGACTCGACGACTTCGTGCCCGCCCGCATCACGATCGATCTCTTCAAGGCCGCCCGCAACGCACCCCTTCAGGTGCGTACGCGCGCGGTCCGGTCCGGCCGCCGCATCCACATCAGTGAGGCCGATGTGTGCCAGGGCGACACGGTCGTGGCGCAGGCGACGCTGGTCCAGTTGCGCCGGGCCGTCGCCCCGCCCGGGCAGGAGTGGCACTCCGAGCACCCGTTCGATCCGCCGGAGACCGAGGGCCACCGCCGGTGGTACGGCAGCACCGACGCCGGATGGACCCAGACGATGGGCGACCACCAGAACGGCAGTCGCAAACAGTTGTGGGCGAAGAGCATCCCTGCCGTCCTCGACACCGAGAACACCCCCTTCGTGCAACTCGTGATGGCCGCCGAGGCCACGAGCCTGGTGACCAACTGGGGCTCGGAGGGGATCGGTTACATCAACTGCGATCTCACCGTTGCCATCTCGCGGCTGCCCGCGGGTGAGCGGATCGGTCTCACCGCCGACACCCACATCACCTCCGATGGTGTCGCGGTCGGCACCGCGACCCTGTTCGACCACCTCGGGCCGCTGGGCACCGGCATGGTGACCGCACTGAGCAACGCCGCCGCGCAGATCGACTTCAGCGGGCACTAGAGACCACCGACGACACCGGGAGCACGGCATGGAGAACATCGACATCGGCAACGGCGTCACCCTCGGGGTGGAACGCGCCGGATCCGGTCCGGCGGTGCTGCTGGTCGGCGGCCTCGGCCAACCCGCGGGGGTGTGGGAGGTCACCGGGGTCAGTGGCGCACTGGTCGACGCCGGCTTCGAGGTCATCTCCTACAGCGCCCGCGGTGTCGCGCCCTCGTCGGCGCCGGAACCGCCCTACACGGTCGACGACCTGGCCTTCGATGCCCAATGTCTGGTGCAGACACTGGGTCTCGACGAGATCATCGTCGTCGCGTACTCCATGGGCTGCTACACCACACAGGCCCTCGTGCGCCGCCAGCCGGGGATCGTGCGGGCGGCGGTGCTGCTCGCCGGGCTGCAGCCCTCCCCGATCGGGGAGCTGGTCGGACGCATGGAACTCGGCCTGCTCGACAAGTACGGCGAGATCCCCGCCGATGTCATGACCTTCGAGCAGTTGATGACGACCCTGCAGCCGGCGCTGCTGCAGGACCCGGCCTCGGTGGTCGGATGGGAGCAGGTGCTGGGCGCGAGCTCCGAGGTCTGGACGAACGACGCGGGCATGAGAGGTCAACTGCAGGCGTCGTATTCGTGGATCACCGCGAACGAACCGCTCCCCGAGCATCTCGAGGCGTTCGAGCCACCCGCCCTGGTGCTGGCCTTCGAGCACGACCTGTTCTTCCCGCCCCAGGGATGCCGTGCCGCGGCATCGAAGATGCCCGACGCCGAGTACGCGCAGATCGACGGCGTCGCCCACGGCGGTCTGTTCACGGGTCAGACCGACACGGTCGCACGGATCACCGCGTTCTGCGAGAAGAACCGGCCCGCGACGAGCTGACGTCCGGCCCGATCAGCGACCGGACGCGAGCACCCGGGCCAGCAGCGCGCAGAACTCGGTCAGCAGGTCGGGGACGCCGGCCGATCGGCCGGGGTTGATCTCCCCCACCGTCAACACCCGCCACCTCCGATCGGCGACGAGCACGCTCAGCGCGGCCTCGAGTTGCGCCAGGGACGGTCCGACGTTGCGACCACTGGTGTTCTCCGACAACGGCGCTCGCGTGAAATCGAGGACATCGACGTCGACGTGCACCACGAACGGCGACTCCGGCAGGGCGGCGAGCACCCCGCGGGCGGACTCCGCCGGATCCGCCATGAGGTCGGCCTGGGTGGTGACCGGCAGTTTCAGCGCCGCGACGTGATCGCGCTCGAACCGCGTCGACTGCGTGGGGTCTACGCCGTAGAACACGAGCTGGTCGGGCCCCAGCAGCGGCCGGTCGCCGAGCGCATCGAGATAGGACTCGAGCGCGCCGGGCAGAGCCAGGGCGTGCCCGACCCCCATCCAGTCGATCGCGCCCTCGTTCGTCGTCTCGGGGGTGTTCATGTCGAAGTGGCGGTCGATGTAGACCAGCCCCGGTCGCTCGCCCGACGCCTGTGCCAGCCCGGCGACGGCTCCGGTGGCGATCGTGCAGTTGCCGCCGACGACCAGCACGCGATCACCGGTGGCGAGCAGGTCGCGGACGCGCTGGGCCGTCTCCCGGACCGACTCGACCGTCTGCGCCTCGTTCTGCGCGTGCGGGGCGGACGGGTCCGGCGACCACACCTGCTCGGTCGCATCACCGGCGTCGTGCGCTTCGACGCCCGCATCCGCAAGGGCGGACAACAGCCCGGCCGCGCGCAACGCCCGCGGCGCCTGGTCCTGTCCGGCTGCGTAACTGGCCGCACTGCTCGGCACCCCGAGCACGGCAAGGTTCGTCATCGGCAGTTCACATCCCTAGATGGGTTGGCCATCCCACTCGTGGTCGTGCATGAACGCCTCGGCCAGGCCGACGCGATAGGTGAAGCACATCTTGGCGATGTTGAGGTAGGCGATCGGCATCATCAGCGCCGGGACGCGATCGTCCCGGTTGGTGATCACGTCGTCGTAGGCGCGGAAGTCGCGCAGGAAGCCGCGCAGGGTGTTGCCCTTGAGCGACGACTTCTTCCAGCCGTACAGGCCCATGCCGAAGCCGATCATCTTGCGCGTACCGGGTTTCGGGGTGATCATCGCGTCGGTCTGACCGGTGAACGCCCGGTCGACCCCGTCGGCCGGGTCGAACAGCATGATGCCGCTGGTGCCACGCGGATTGCACTCGATGGTGAACAGCGCACCGTCGGCGTCCTCGATGAAGTCGAAACCCACCTGTCCGGTGAAGTTCATCTGCTTGACGAAAGAGGTGACCCAGTCGAGGATCCCGGCGTGCTCGATCGCGTCGAACGCGATACACGAGCGACCGTCGATCGCGTACCCGACCGGATAGGCGGTGTGGGCGAGCACTTCTCCGTCACGGCACACCGAATAGGTGCAGTAGTTGGTGCCTTTGAGCCATTCCTGGGCGATCCACGGGTTGCCGGGGCTGAACTCGATGTCGGTGGGCAGCTGACCCGGGTACACCTTGTACACCTGCTGCGACCCGCGCGAATAGCACTCCTTGAGTGCGAACGGGGTGTCGAACTCGAGTGCGGCGAGTTCCTCGGGGGTACGCACCTGGGCGAACTTCAGCGTCGGGATGCCCTGCTCGGAGAGCACGCGCTGGAACTCGTACTTGTTGTGCAGGTTGTTCTCGGTCTCGAAGTCGGACAGGAACAGCTCGCACGTGTCCGGGAACTCGTCGCGCATCATCGCGATGATGTCGGTCTCCTCGTGCACCGGGATGAGGAGGTCGATCGAGCGTTCCCGCACGATCCGCGCGAGCTCGCGGCAGTACTCGCGGGGCGCGAACGTCGGCGACGGCACCTTCTCGAACGAGGTGACCGAATTGGAGAAGCGGGTGACGGCGAGCGGGATGCTGTCGACGACGGTGACGTCGTGGCCACCCGCGGACATCAGCCGTGCGAGATCAAGGGTGAGAAACGACCGGGCAAACGTGATCAGGACACGTTTGCTCCCTGGGGCTGACATGGAACTCCATTACTCTCACACCGAGATCAAGGACAGAATCTCAACATGGTAGCTTAACCAACGGTCAGGCACGGTTTCACCGGATCAGCCTGCGCGCGGCCTCATTCGGGGCGCGACCCGGCCGCGGAGGTGTCCACGTGTTCGTCATCGGCATCGTGTTCGCCTCTCTCGCCGCTCTGGGCTACGGCCTCTCGTCCGTTTTGCGCGCTCTCGGGGCGCGCCGTGCCGCGGTCACCGCCCGCGACGCCGGCGGCGCACCGATGACCACCGCGGCCGGCGGACCGTCGGTCCAGTCGACCGCGGCCACCCTGCGGGACCCCGCCTTCCTGGTCGGCACCGCGCTCGTCGTGCTCGGTTTCGGCGGCGGCGCCATCGCGGCACGCTTTCTCCCCCTGTTCCTGTCGCAGACCATCGTCTCGGCCAACCTGATCGTCACCGCACTGCTCGGTACCGCGGTGCTCGGCATCCGGCTGCACGCCCGCGACTGGATCGCGATCAGCGCGGTCATCGCGTCGCTGTGCATGCTGGGCTTCTCGTCCGCGCATCACCCGACCGAGGGTGCCGAGTCGTTCGCGTTCCACTGGGGCCTGTTCGGGGCGACGGTGGCCATCGCCGCCGGAGCGGTCTACGCGATCTACCGGCTCGGACCGCGCGGGTCGATCATCGGTGGCGCCGCGGCCGGTCTGTTGTTCGGCATCATCGCCATCGCCGTGCGCATCCTGGGCGGTATCGACCCGTTCGACCCCGTCACGCTGCTCACCGACCCGGCCGCGTGGACCATCGCCATCGCCGGTGCGATCGGCTTCTATGTGCACACCGTCGCCCTGCAACTCGGCGCGGTCAACGGCGTGACCGCCGTGCTGGTCGTCGGCGAGACCGCCGCCCCCGGGATCATCGGCGTGCTGTTCCTCGGCGACGAGGCCGAGCCGGGACTCGGATGGCTCGCCATCGTCGGGTTCATCGGCGCCGTGATCGGTGCCATCGCGGTCGCCTACTACGGGTCGAGCGAGGCCGACCACTTCGGCGAGGCGCCACCGTCGGAGGGCGGGTGGCGCCGTCGCCCGAAGCAGCGCACGGACTCGGCGCAGGCCGGCCCGTCCACCTAGGCCTCACCCGGCCAGGATCGACCTCATGCGGTCGATCTCGGACTGCTGCGCGGACGCGATGTCGGTGGCCAGCGCCCTCGACTCCCGGTCGGTCCCGTCCGCCAGTTCGGTCCGCGCCATCTCGATGGCCCCGGTGTGGTGCTCGATCATCATCGACAACCACCTGCGGTCGAAGTCCGCGCCGCGCAGACCGGCCAGCTCGGTCATGTCCGAGGCGCTCATCATCCCGGCCATCGACGAGCCCCCGCCGTCCATCCCAGCGCCGTCCATCGCACCGTGGTCCATCGCCCCGTGGTCGGCGGGCACGGTCTCGCCCCAGGACCGCAGCCGTCCGACGAGTTCGTCGATCTCCGGGCCCTGTGCGGCGGCGATCTGCTCGGCGAGCGCGGTGACCCGCGGATCCGACGACCGACCGGACGCCAGCTCCGCCATCTCCACGGCCTGACGGTGGTGCGGGATCATGTCGCGCGAGAACGTCACGTCGGCGGCGTTGTGACCGTCGGTGGCCGACGACGATGCCGAGGTGGGTGCGGCGCGGGTGGTGCCGTCGGTTGCGCAGGCACCCGTCGACACCACCGCGGCGACGGCGAGGACTGCTCCGCCGAGCCGCACGCGGCGGGTACGGACAGCGGACGGTGTGGTGACACGTGAAGACATCAGAACTCCTGTGGGGTGGTCGGTCTCGTCGACAGACGACGAGCTGAGGGGATCGCGGTGGTGCGATCTCCTCAGCGACGGATCACCGAGAGTTCCAGGTGGTCGGGGATGGCCCACGGGGGCGACCGACCCAGCACCTCGCCGCGACGGGCCAGTCGGGTCACGACGGCGACGGCGAGCGGTGCGGTGGCGAGAACCAGCCCGACCGCGATCGTCAGGAGCACCGCGTCGGCGCGGACGAACACGCAGGCGTGATCACCCATCACGCAGTCGGCGGACGCCGCCGCATGCTCGGTCGCCGAGCCCATCGCGGCTGACATCACCGAGCTGTGCGCCGCGTGCGGATCCGATGATGCGGCCGCCGTCACGGACCCGCCGGACAGGCAGCCGACCATCACGATGTGCATCACTGCGACGGCCGCCGCGAGCGCGCCCGACATCGCAGCGCTGGGCCGCGGTCGTCGGGAGGCGCCGGTGATCACGCGGTCGAGGATACCCCCGGGGTGTATGCCGGATCGGGGTCGGCGGTCTTCTTCGCGCGCCGACGCAGGTACAGGCGCTGCACCGCGATGACGGCCGCGGCCAGCAGCCACCCGCCGAGGATGTCGAACACGTAGTGCTCACCGGTGTAGACGAGCGTGAACGCCATGACCACGGCATAGCCCAGGAACAGCGTTCGACCCAGCGCGCGGACGCGGGGCCACATGAACAGCGCGAGCAGCATGGTCAGGCCCGCGTGCAGCGACGGGATGGCGGCCACCAGGTTGGCCTTGGACTGCCCGACCGAGATCAGGGTCGAGGCGGCGCGGATGTCGAGCACCTCCCAGCCGCGGGCCGAGATCCGCTCCACATACGGTTGCGCGCCGGCGTGGGTGGTGGTGACCGGCCCGAGCAGACCACCCGAGGCGTCCGGGACCTCGGTGTACATACAGGCGGGGTCGCGAGGATGGTCCACGACCTGCTCGGCCGAACACCGCGCCGCCGCCCACGGCGGGGCGCCGGGGACCAGCGTGTAGACGACGAGCGCGAGGAACGTCGTCGCCACGAAGGCGACCGCGTAGCGACGCCAGGCCGAGCGGTCCTTGAGCCACAACACACCGGCCACCACATACGGCACGACGAAGTACGAGATGTAGACGACGCTGGTGACGACCTCCCACCACGGGGGTGAGGCCATCTTGATGTGGCCCTGCAGCCACACCGTGGGATTGACGCCGAACAGGGCGTGGTCGGCGTCGACGGCGAGATGCCAGTGCGTGGGCATCCCCATCCACTGGGCGACGTTGCGGGTGAGGTCGTAGAGCATGAGGATGCCGACGAACGGCAGCCAGTCGATCAGCACGGTGATGACCCGTCGCCTGCCGATGCTCGCGGCGGCCAGACCCAGGCACATCCACAGGATCAGCCGGGTGCGGTCGAAGGCCAGACCGACCTCGATGAACTGCCAGATGAGGACGGCCAGCCACACGGTCAGGGCGAGGTAACGCCACATCCGCAGATTGCGTAGGAGCGGGCGCCCGCCCGAGCGCTCGTCGCTCGTGGGCTCGTCGCTCGAGGGCGTCGGGACCTCGACCGCGGCTGATCCGTCCGGCGTGGATGCCGTCCCCCCGGACGACCGGTCCGCCTCGGAAATCGTCACGCAACACCCTTCACCGAGAAAGCCGGTTGTTCACTTCTGTTAAACCATAGTTTGTCCGAGGTTCGGCGCCCCGTCATTTCGAGAGCCGTGGTTACGATCGGTTGATGGCCGTCACCCTCGTCGACCGGGCCGCAGGCGGCGTCAGTCGCCTCTTCCGGACCTACCCGACCCACGACGTCCCCGACGGGTCGATGGTCGACCTCCCCGGTCGCGGGAGGACGTTCGTCACCGACTCCGACCCCGCCGGGACCAAGCCCCCGATCGTCCTGCTGCACGCGGTCGTGACGACGGGTCTGCTGTCCTGGTACTCGGTGATCCCGGCATTGAGCGAGTCGTTCCGGGTGATCACCATGGATCAGCGGTGGCACGGTCGGGGCATCCGATCCGACCACTTCCGCCTGACCGACTGTGCCGACGACGTGGTCGCCCTCGCCGACGTCCTGGGCCTCGACGAGTTCCTCGTCGGCGGGTTCTCGATGGGCGGCGGCACCTCGCAGCTCACCTGGAGACGACATCCCGACCGGGTGCGCGGGTTGGTCCTGGCGTCGACGGGCCCCTACTTCGGGACCTCGACCACCGGCCGACTCGCCATCGACCGGTTGGTCAACGTGGTCGCCACCAAGTTCACCGCACCGGTGCGGTCGTTGCGCGGGCACGTCCTCGACGAGCGCGGGTTGTCCGACGGGGCCTGGGCCCTGCGACAGGTGCGGTCGACGCGCCTGTCGCACATCAGTGAGATCGGCTACGAACTCGGCAGGTTCGACTCACGTCCCTGGCTGAGGGAGATCGATGTCCCGACCGCGGTCTGCGTCACCACGCGCGACCGCGTCATACCGATTGCACGACAGCAACTCCTGGTCGACGGCATACCCGGCGCGCGCCGCTTCGACATCGCCGCGGGTCACGCGTGCTGCGTCCTGGAGGCCGACGTGTTCAACCCCGAGTTCGTGGCGGCGTGTGCCTGGGTCGAGCAGACCGCGAACGACACCACCCCCTGAGCAGCCGACGCCGGGCGTGCGAGACCACGAGCTGACGACGCCCGCCGGCCTCAGGCGTCGCAGGCCTCGAGCAGCAGCTTGATGTCGTCCTCGATGGCGCGCATCAGCGGCCACGCGTCGGGCATCTGCTCCTTGCAGGCGATGGCGCCGAAATTCATCTGACCGTCGCATGACATGACGGTCACGTTGAGCCCCATGCCGTGGGCGACGGGGCCCAGCGGGAACAGCGCACGGATCCGGGACCCCAGGAAGTACAGCGGGAACGACGGGCCCGGCACGTTGGAGATGATGACGTTCACCACCGCCGGATGACGTTCGGCGAGACGGTAGTTCGAGTACAGGCGGGTCAACGCGCCCATCGTCATCGGCGGGATGAGCTGGGCCCAGCCCCGCAGTAGTGACGCGTCGAGTGTGTTGCTGTGCGATTTCGCCGTCGACGACAGCTCGCGCATGGTCTCGATCCGCGCGACGGGGTCGTCGACATCGGTCGGGAGCGTCATCATCATCGCCGTGACCTTGTTCGTTCCCTCCACCACCAACCGGTCGTCGTCGGCGTCGCCGTGGGTCGACACCGGAACCGCGGCGATGAGCGGGCGGTCGGGCAGGTCGTCGGTGTCGGCGAGGTACTTCCGCAGGCCACCGGCGACGACCGCCATCACGACGTCGTTGATGGTCACGTCGAAGTGGTTCTTGATCGTCTTGATGTCATCGAGTGAGACCTGGGTGAACGCGATCGACCGATGCGGCGTGATCGTGCCGTTGAACGCGACGCGTGGCGCTCTGAACGGGGCGGGCATCGCCTCGTGCGACCGCGCTCGACTCGCCCACCCGAACGGCACCCGCACGGTCTGGGGCAGCATCCGCGCGATCGAGATGGGTCGCCGCACGGCGAAGTTCACCAGTCCGTCGGCCACCAGCGCCGGCAGCGATGCGCCACCGGCCGATGTGTCCACCTTCGCCTCGTCGAGCTCGGGGTCCTCGGGGGTGAGTGAACACAGCTGCGCGAGGAGATCGGCGGCCGAGACACCGTCGACTCCCGCGTGGTGCATGCGCAGCATGATCGCGATGTTGCCGTGTGGGCGTCCCTCGATGACCCACAGTTCCCACAGCGGCTTGCTGCGATCGAGAGGGACGCCGGCGATGTGCGCACAGAAGTCGGCGAGTTCGGTGTCGCCGCCCTGGTCGGGGAGTGCGACCCGATGGACGTGCCGCTCGATGTCGAACGCGCGATCCTCGATCCACACCGGGTGGTCGAGGTTGAACAGGGAGTCGTGGAGCTTGCGCCGGAAGGTCGGCATCGCTGTGATGCGGCGGTCCATCTCGCGCAGCATGCGATCGAACGACCATCCGCCGGGCACCGTCGAGGGGTCGATCTCGATCAGCCCCACCACCTGCATGAGCATGGAGCGCGTCTCCAGATACAGAAACGATGCGTCCAGACCACTCAACCGCTCCATAGTGCTGCCCTCTCCCGCGACTGTGCTTCCACTCTGGACTACTCCTATCGTGGACGGCATGCGATTGGGAGCACATGTACGCGAGGACGCCGATCCGATCGGGACCGCCGAGGCGATGGGGGCGGATCTGCTGCAGATGTTCGTCACCGATCCGCAGGACCGGAAGATGCCCAAACCCGCGCCGCACCCCGACGCCGAGCGCATCCGGTCGTCGCCGATCGACGTCGTCGTGCACTCCTCGTACATCATCAACGTCGCGAGCCTGAACAACCGGCTGCGGATGCCGTCGCGCAAGGCCGTCGAACAGCAGGCCGCGGCGGCGGCGGAGATCGGCGCGTTCGGGCTGGTCGTCCACGGCGGACATCTCGGCGACGGCGAGGACGACGCCAAGGGTTTCGAGAACTGGGCGAAACTGTTCGAGCGCCAGGCCGACAAGGGCGGGTTCGGCGTGCCGATCCTCATCGAGAACACCGCGGGCGGCGACCACGCGATGGCCCGCACCCTCGAATCCATCGAACGCCTCTGGGACGCCGTCGGTGGATTCGATCAGGCCGGCTTCTGCCTCGACACCTGCCACGCGTGGGCGGGCGGTGAAGACCTCGTCGGGCTGGTCGAACGGATCAAGAACATCACCGGCCGGATCGACCTGATCCATCTGAACAATTCACGCGACGAATTCGACTCGGGTCGCGACCGGCACGCAAATCTCGAGTCCGGACACATCGACGCCGACGTGCTCGTGGAGATCGTGCGGGCCGCCGGGGCGCCGGTCATCCTCGAGACCCCGTCCGAGGGCGTGGCCGATGACCTGGCATATCTCCGCTCGGCCCTGTCCTAGCAAGCCCGCCGAGAGGTCACGTCACAGTCGCCTGTCCCTATGGCGCACATCTCCGAATTGTGAGTTGTTCCACGCCCGATCCGGAGGTATATTCGTCGTTATTACTGGCGAGTAACTTACTGGACATCGGCGTTGCCGGGGTTGTCTCATGTCTGTCGCTCGCTGAAGCAGCACCGAATTCAGCCCCGCAACAAAGGAACGCCATCATGGGCCATTACAAGAGCAATCTGCGCGACCTGGAGTTCAACCTGTTCGAGCTGTTCCAGCTGGACAAGGTGCTCGAGAGCGGCGACTTCGGCGACCTCGACCGCGAAACCGCGATCGACATGCTCAAAGAGGTACGCACCCTCGCCGAGGGACCGATCGCCGAGTCGTTCACCGACTCCGATCGCAACCCGCCGGTGTTCGACCCCGACGAGCACTCCGTCACCCTCCCCGAGCCCTTCAAGAAGTCCTACAAGGCGTTCATGGACGCAGGCTGGGACAAGGTCGGCATCGCCGAGGAGCTCGGCGGCATGCCGGCACCGCGGTCGCTGTTCTGGGCGATCAGCGAGATGATCCTCGGCGCCAACCCGGCGCTGTTCATGTACGGCGCGGGCACCGGTTTCGCCGAGATCTTCTGGCGCAACGGCACCGACGAGCAGAAGAAGTGGGCCGAGATCTGCGCCGAGCGCGGCTGGGGCGCCACCATGGTGCTCACCGAGCCCGACGCCGGATCCGACGTCGGCGCGGCCCGCACCAAGGCAGTCCAGCAGGACGACGGCACCTGGCACATCGACGGCGTGAAGCGCTTCATCACCTCCGCCGACCAGGACATGACCGAGAACATCTTCCACCTGGTTCTCGCCCGTCCCGAGGGTGCCCGCGCGGGCACCAAGGGCCTGTCGCTGTTCTTCCTCCCCAAGTTCCACTTCGACCACGAGACCGGCGAGCTGGGCGAGCGCAACGGCGTCTTCGTCACCAACGTCGAGCACAAGATGGGCCTGAAGGTCTCGGCCACCTGTGAGGTCACCTTCGGCCAGCACGGCATCCCGGCCAAGGGCTGGCTCGTCGGCGAGGTCCACGACGGCATCGCGCAGATGTTCGACGTCATCGAGCACGCCCGGATGATGGTGGGCACCAAGGCCATCGCCACCCTGTCGGCCGGCTACCTGCAGGCTCTGGAGTACGCCAAGCTGCGCATCCAGGGTGCCGACATGACCCAGATGACCGACAAGACCGCCCCGCGCGTGTCGATCACCCACCACCCCGACGTGCGTCGCGCACTGCTCACCCAGAAGGCGTACGCCGAGGGCCTGCGCGCGGTGTACCTCTTCACCGCGTCGCACCAGGACGAGGCCGCGGCGAAGATCGTCTCCGGCGCCGACAAGGATCTCGCGTTCCGCGTCAACGACCTGCTGCTCCCGATCGTCAAGGGCGTCGGCTCCGAGCGCGCCTACAGCGTTCTCACCGAGTCGCTGCAGACGCTCGGCGGATCCGGCTTCCTGCAGGACTACCCGATCGAGCAGTACATCCGCGACGCCAAGATCGACTCGCTGTACGAGGGCACCACCGCGATCCAGGCGCAGGACTTCTTCTTCCGCAAGATCATCCGCGACAAGGGCCAGGCGCTGGCCCACGTCGCCGGCCAGATCAGCTCGTTCATCGACTCGGAGGCGGGCAACGGTCGCCTCAAGGCCGAGCGCGCGCTGCTCAAGACGGCACTGGACGACGTCCAGGGCATGGCCGCGACGCTGACCGGATTCCTCATGGGAGCGCAGGAGGACTCGACCCAGCTCTACAAGGTCGGTCTCGGTTCGGTCCGCTTCCTGCTCTCGGTCGGCGACCTGGTCATCGGTTGGCTCCTGCTCCGTCAGGCCGAGGTCGCACTCGCGGCTCTCGACGCCGGCGCCGAGGGCACCGACAAGCCGTTCTACGAGGGCAAGATCGCGGTTGCGTCGTTCTTCGCGAAGAACATGCTCCCGCAGCTGACCTCCACCAAGGCCATCATCGACAACATCGACAACGATCCGATGGAGCTCGACGAAGCCGCGTTCTGATCTGAACAGACACGACAAAGCGGGCCCGGTCACCACGACCGGGCCCGTTTTTGTCTGTCAGGGGGCGGTGAGGAACTCGCTCACGAAATCCTCGAACGACCGCGGCGCGCGGCCGGTCACGTCTTCGACGACATCGGTCAACCGATTCTCCGAGCCGGCGGCGATGTCGAGATCGAGCGCCGCGAGGATCGGCGCGTACTCCGCAGGCAGACCGTGCTCGACATGCAGCGCGGCCAACTCGTCGACGGTGACCGACCGGTGTGTGACCGGTGCGCCCGTGAATCGCGTGATCACCTCCGCTGCTTGCGAATAGGTCACGGCCTGCGGGCCGGTCACGACGTATGCACCCACACGCGGGATCGGATCGACCAGGGCGCGCACGCCGACCGCGGCGATGTCCCGGGCGTCGATGAAGGCCACCGGTCCGTCGCCGGTTGCCGTGACGATCTCGCCGGCACGCACCCCCTCGGCCAGCGACGAGCTGCCGGTGAAGTTCTGCATGAACCACGACGGACGCAGCACGGTCCACTCCGGGATCAATTGTTCGGCGAGCGTGTGGATCTCGCCGAGACCCGGATCGCCCGCCGACACCGCCGACGAGCTCTGCACGACCACGCGCCGCACTCCCGCGTCACGGGCGGCGCGAAGAAACGGTTCGACGACCACGGCCGGATCCGCAGCGCCGACGGGCGCGATCAGATACACCGCGGACACATCGGCGAGTGCCGGCGCCCACGTCTCCGGCGCGAACCAGTCGAATCGGATCTGCCCTGCGGACTGTGGGCTCCGGGTCGCCCTCCGGGCGTCGAGCCCCTCCTCGGCGAGAAGCGCCGACACCGAACGGCCGACGGTCCCGGTCGAACCGAGCACGAGAACGGGGCTCACGAGGCCCGACCGCCCGCGAGTCGGGCGTCGGAACCGACGATGTCGACGACCGCGGCCGGGTTCCAGTAGTCGCGGTAACGGACGATCGCGTCGTCGCGGACGGTGATGACCGCGATGTAGACCATTCGGTAGGGCCGGTCGGTCGCGACGATCACGCCGTCCACGGTGAACTCGACGATCACCACCTCGGGGTCGGTGGTCACGTGCACTGTGCGGTCCAGCGAGCGGATGTCGAGGAGCGATGCGTAGTCGTCGAGGTAATCGTGCAGGGCATCGCGTCCACGAACCTCACGGGTGGCGCCGCCGGTGGCCAGCGGGAACTCCATCACCCCGTCGTGCTCGAAGAGGTCTGCGAATGCAGGCATGTCGTGTGCGATGAGAAGGTCGAGTGCGTGATCGACCGTTTCGGTGGATGTCATTGATCAGCTCCGGTGTTGCGAGAGGGACGATACGGTACCGTCCCGTCCACTCTACACAGGACGGTACCGTCTCGTTCATTGATAGGCTCTGCCGATGACCCGACAACCCAGCGGTGCCGCCGTTCTGAATGCGGGCACCACCGACGCGATCAACCGAGCCGTGCTCGAGACGCTCGCCGAGGTCGGCGTCGGACGTCTCTCGATGGAGGCAGTCGCCAAGCGGGCCGGGGTGGGAAAGAGCGCCCTGTACCGCCGGTGGTCATCGAAGACGGCCATGGTGATCGCGGTCCTGTCCGACTTCAGCGTCGAGCTCGCCGCCACACCGGACACCGGGTCTCTGCGCGGCGACATCCGGGAATCGGTCGGTGCGCTGCTCGCCTGGCTGGACCACCCGCTGTTCTCGCGCATCCTGCCCGACCTGGTCGCCGAGTCCGGGCGGAACCCGGAACTCGCGGATCTCCACACGTCGATGATCGGAGTGCCCCGTCGCGAACGGGCCGCGGCGATCTTCGCCCGCGCCCGCGATCGTGGGGAGATCGACGACGACGTCGAGATCGAACTCGCGATGGACCTGCTGGCCGGGCCCGTCTACTGGCGGTCAGCGGTGCGCGCGCAGTGCGTCGATGACGCTTACCTGGACTCGGTGACCGACGCGATCGTGACGCTCGTGACGTCGAACCGTCCCGCTCGATGACGTAACCGGCGATCCGGGGCGTACACCTGTCATTCTTTGTCATGGACATCTCCATCTCGGGTCTGCGCGTGCTTCGCGAGGTCGCCGAGCGAGGCACCTTCACCGCCGCAGCTCACGCGCTCGGCTACACACAGTCGGGGATCTCGCGACAGGTGGCGGCGCTGGAGACGGCCGCGCACACCCGGCTGTTCGACCGCGTGCCGGGTGGCGTGGTCCTGACCTCCGCCGGATCACGTCTGCTCCCCCACGCGGCGCGTGTCCTCGACGAGATGGACGCGGCCGAACGCACGTTGCGCGGACCGTCACCGACCGAGCACACGATCCGACTCGGGATGTTCTTCAGCGCCGGAGCCGTTCTCGTACCGCGAGCCCTGGCGGCGCTGAGTCGCAACCGACCCGACATCGCCGTGACCACCCGGGAGGGATCGTCGCCGGCACTGATCCGGGCGGTCCGAGCCGGTTCTCTCGACGCCGCGGTCGTGACGTCGCGTCCCCCACACCGTCCGCTCGACTCCGAGTCACCCGGTCTGACCGTCACCACCCTCGCGGAGGTGACACTGATGGTCGCGGTCGCGGCCTCGGGGCCGCTCGGCGATCGCGAATCGCTCACCCGCGCCGAACTCATGGATCAGCGGTGGATCGCGGCGCCGTCCCGCACCGACGAGCCGCTGCTCGGCGCGTGGCCGTCCCTTCCGGGCAAGCCACACGTGGCGCACGTGGCCCGCGATTGGATGACCAAGTCGAGCCTCGTCGCGGCGGGGCTCGGCGTGACGACGGTGGCATCGAACATGACCGACGCCCTACCCGTCGGCGTTCGACTCGTCCGGGTGGCCGATGGGCCCACCGAGGTTCGGCGCATCGTCCTCGCGCACCGCGCCGACAGTGCCGAACCCGCCATCGAGGCGATGACCGACGCCCTCACCGATCCTGCGGCGTGAGAACGGTTCTCACGAACGGTCCGCCGTGTTCGGCGGCGTGCGCGATGGCGTCGTTGGTCTGCGCCAGCGGGAAGGTGCGGACACTGTCCTGCCCGAGGTCGAGCAGCCCGGACCGGGCCAGCGCGATCAGGCGGTCGTTGGCATCACGCGGATACATCCACTGACCGCGGACGGTGACCGAGTTCCGCATCAGCCACGGATACGGGAACGACAGGTCGTCGCCTCCGAGCATTCCCACCCCGCCCATCAGGACGACGCGCCCGTACTCGCGGACGGTCATCGCCGCGGCACGGACCACGGTGGTGTCCACCGACGGCGGGAGGAGATCGAGGACGACGTCGGCGGGGCCGCCCGCGGCGGCGAGCATCGCGGCCTGGTCATCATCGGCCTCACCGCTGAGCACGACCGTGCGGACACGGTCGCCGAAACGCGCGCTCAGGTCCTCGAGAGCCAGCTGATTGCGACCGACGGCGACCACCCGACCGGCACCCATTGCGAGGCCGACCGCCACCGCGGCGCTCCCGAAGTTGCCCGTCGCACCACTGACCAGCAGCGACTCGCCCGCCCGGAAGTCGGCGGCGAGCAGACCGCCGTACGGCACGAGGTAGACCCCGAGCGCAGCCCAGCGGGCGGCGCCGGTCTCGGCGACGTCCGACAACCGGTGAACGCATTCGGTGGGCACCGACATCCGCTCCGCGTAGGACCCGTCGTGGAAGAGCCGCGACAGTCGGAGTCCCCCGTCGCCCCGCGAACTCCATCCCTGCAATGTGATGTCGGGGGTCGTCGCATCGTCCCGGGAGCGAACCGTCGCGTCACACCAGACCAGATCCCCCGGGGCCAGACGCGTCGCGTCGGGTCCAGCCGTCACCACGCGCGCGACACCGCCGAGGCCCGGGATCACCGGGGGTTCCAACGGATACCGTCGCGCACCTCCGAACACCTCGGACGCGTACGGCAGGATGCAGGTGGCCAGGACCTCGACCACCACCTCGCCCCCGCGCACACCCGGATCGGGCACCTCGCGCACATCCAACGGTGTTCCGAAATCGTCCATCACCGCAGCCAGCATCATGGTCGTCCTTTCTCTGTTCGTCTCCGAACTCGACGCTAGACACGACGGGGGCATGCGAAAAGCGGCATTGTGGCATGGGGTGCATGAGGTATCGGAATGGGCTTCGACCCATGCGTAGCGTTGGTGGAGCAATCCCACCAGTGATGGAGCAGTCGTCACACGGGACTTCCCTCTGGTGAAAGGCCGTACCCCATGGCCATCGGTTCACTCAATTTCGACCGCCGCGGTAGCGGCACCCCATTGCTGCTGGTCCACGGTCTCGGCGCGAGCTGGGCCTCGTGGTCGCCTATCCTCGATCAGCTCGCGCAGCACCGCGACGTGATCAGCGTCGACCTCCCCGGATTCGGGGAGAGCGCGCCTCTCGCGGGCGAGGTGACGATCGCGTCGCTCACCGATGCGGTCTCGGACTTCATCGATGCGCACGACCTCGCGGGTATCGACACCGTCGGCAGTTCGATGGGCGCACGCATGGTTCTCGAGCTCGCGCGCCGCGGTGTCGGCGGCGACACCGTCGCGTTGGATCCCGGCGGTTTCTGGAGTCCCGGTGAACTCCGCTTCTTCAGCACGGCGCTGAAGGCGTCGTTGCCGCTGGTGCTCGGGTTGCAACCGGTGATGCCCGCACTCACCGGCAACCCGGTCGGACGCACGGCGCTGCTCACGCAGTTCTCCGCGGCGCCGTGGAAACTGCCCGCGTCGGTGGCGCTGCACGAGATGCGCAGCTTCAAGAAGGCGACGTCCCTGCGCGACGCACTCGACGCGCTCGTCGACGGTCCGCTGCAGGAGGGCGCTCCGGCCGGGACGACGCCGGGACGGGTCACCATCGGGTGGGGTCGCCAGGACCGTGTCACGCTGCCCAAGCAGGCGGAACGGGCGCACGCAGCATTCCCGGGTTCAGAGCTGCACTGGTTCGCCAAATGCGGGCATTTCCCGATGTGGGATCAGCCGGCCCAGACCGTGGAACTCATTCTCGGCCGAACCGGCTGATCCCGGTCTCGCGCTGCCTACTTCGGGGGCATCCGGATGCCGCCGTCGACGCGCACGACCTCGGCGTTCATGTACGAGTTGGTGATGAGCTCGAGCACCATCGAGGCCAACTCGTCCGGGCTGCCGAGACGGTTCGGGAACAGCACGCTCTGTCCGAGGTGCGCCTTGAACTTCTCGGCGTCCTCACCCTCGCCGTAGATCGGGGTGTCGATGAGGCCGGGGGCGACGGTGTTGACGCGGATCTTCGCGGCGGCGAGGTCGCGTGCCACCGGCAGGGTCATGCCCACGACACCACCCTTGGACGACGAGTACGCGGCCTGTCCGATCTGACCGTCGAACGCGGCGACGCTGGCCATCGACACGATGGCGCCCTTCTCACCCGAGGGCAGTTCGTCGCCGCGGGTCATGGCCGTCGCGGCGAGTCGGATGCAGTCGAAGGTGCCGACCAGGTTGATCGCGATGACCTTCTTGTAGGCGTTGATGTCGAAGGCCGAGTCGTATTCGCCGTCGCGACCGATGGTCCGGGTCGCCCAGCCGATGCCGGCCGAGTTCACCAGTGCGCGAAGCGGTCCCAGCTCCAGCGACTTGTCGACCGCGGCTTTGATCTGCTCGGTGTCGGTGACGTCGACGCTGACGAACACGCCGCCGATCTCCTTGGCCAGGGCCTCACCCTTCTCGGCCTGCAGGTCGGCGACGACCACCTTGGCGCCCTTGGCGGCGAGCTGACGGGCGGCGGCTGCGCCGATCCCCGATGCTCCACCGGTGACGATTGCACTTGCTCCAGTTATATCCACTCCCGCAGCCTACGATCGCGGGCGGCGGCGGATCAACCAGTTCCTGAATCAGGGTTCAGCACGCGCGGGCCCTAGGGCTTGATGAGTTCGACGAGGTGTCGGCCGGAGATGACGTGCGCGGTCCCCATCTGCAGGCCTGCGCGTTCGGCGATCTCCCGGGTCGATCCGACGCCGGCACGGGCCCACGGGAACCACGGCCCGGCCACGTGCCGCGACTCCACCCGGACGGCGCCACGCCAGACGTTGTGCACGCCGGCGTCGAGCTCGATCACGACGCTGCCCCCCGACGACACCAGCTCACCGGCGCGCGACACCGTCTCGTACGGGTCACCGCCGATGCCGATGTTGCCGTCGATGAGCAGCGCGTGATGCCAGCGCCCTTCGGCGGGCATACGCTCGAAGATGCTGCGGCGTAACGCAACCCCGCCGCGACGACGGGTCATGGCCACCGCGCGCTCGCTGCGGTCGACCCCCAACGCGGAGACACCGCTCTCGATCAGCTCACACACGAGACGACCAGGGCCGCAGCCGAGATCGATGGTGGGCCCGCTACACAACCCGGCGACGTGCCGATCGAACGCGGCGTCGTCACGGTTGCCGCTGGTGCCCAGCCACCGCGTGACGGGCAGACGGGCGCGGGTGCCGTCGGCATGGCGCAGCCAACTGTTCTGCCCGCGCAGGGCGTCGAGGAACGCGTCGTCGAAGTGCGGCTGATCCTCGGCTGTCGCCTCGGGCTGAAGGTCATCTGGAACGCTCATGGGCGCACCGCCGATCCGAGTTCTGCTGCCGTGGTCGCGAACGCGCTGGTCGGGGCGCACTTCTTCGCCACCTCCAGAACGTCTGCGGGATGATCGACATCGGACAACGAGTCGAGGAGGGCGACGGTCGACCCGTCGGCCCGGAGTGCGTCGAGGGTGCGGGCGCCGGTGTCGGGACGGGACATCTGCACCGACGGCAGCGTCTGGGCGCCGCGTGCACCGACCACGCCGAGGCCCCACCACCCGCCGTCCTCCGCGAGGCCCAGCGCCGCATCGTGCACGCCGAGTGCATCGAAACCACTGGTCAGCAGCGTGACGGTCAGCTGCGGGGTGTCCATGCCCACCTGCATCACCGCGCCGCCATCGACGATCTGCGCGGCGTCGACGTGCGCACGGTGCAGACGGTCGCCGAGGGTGTCGCCGACCTGACCGATCACCGTCGTGCGGGCCAGGCGGGTCGCGATGTCCTCGGCGGCGATGGCGGCGTCGAGATCGCCGGCCAGCGAGACCACGACCTCGGTCTCCGGGACCGACAGTGCCACGTCGAGGGTGTCGACGAGCGCGGCCGCGGCCAGTCGCGCCGCGTCGACCGCTGAATAGGCTGCCATCAACCTAGTCTTCACCTGTCCGGGCACCGGCGCCTTGGCGACGACGAGAACTGCGCGCCGGATCACCGCAGCGCACCGAGGAAATCGCGCGCCGCCCGCAGCGATCCCACCAGTGAACCGGACACCTTGGACTCGCCCGCGGTGCGCGGGCTGTACGACACGTCGGTCTCGGCGACCGTCCACCCCGCTTCGCCTGCCAGGGCCAACAATTCCACCGGGTAACCGAAGCGCATGTCGTTGATCTTCAACTGCAACAAGCGTTCACGACGCGCGGCGCGCATCGGCCCGATGTCGTGGATGTCCAGTCCGTGCCGACGGCTCAACCGTCGGGCGGCCGCACGGCTGCCCAGTTGCGAATGCAGCGGCCACACACCACGTTCGACGGGTCGGCGGCGGCCGACGGCGAGGTCGGCCCCCTCGGACAGGAGTGCGACGAGATCGATCAGATCCGACGGCTCCATCGAGCCGTCGCCGTCGATGGTGCACACGATGTCCGTCCGCGCGGCACGGACACCGGCGTCGACCGCGCTGCCGTATCCCGGGATCGGCTGGTGCACAACGTCGGCCCCGTGCGCACGTGCGACGTCGGCGGTGCCGTCGGTGCTGCCGTTGTCCACGACCAGTGCGCGGTATCCCTCGGGGATGCGCGCCAGCACACCGGGAAGCGCCCCGGCCTCGTCGCGGCACGGGATCACGACGGTGACCTCATCGGTCGGCAGAAGTTGCTCATCACTCACAAGATTATTGTTTCGCCAGGTCGTCGCGCCACGGAAATGCCATGACGGAACCATAACGCGTGGCCCCGCTGCGCGAATCATCATGAATCCACCCCTAGGTTGGTGGGGTGACCGAGACGCGCGACGACAAAACGGACATCGAGGACGACCCGGGCGTCGACCGTCCGCGGTGGATCCGCGACACCGCCTCCCTGCTCGTGGCGACGGCCCTGCTGCTGACGGCCATCCTGGTCCCGTTCTACGGATCCGACGAGCTCAAGCTGAAGATCTTCGTGCAGGCGCCGCCGCTGTTCGCGAAGTACGGCCCGCACTGGGACTACGGCACGATCGCCGCGGTGCTCGTCGCGCTCCTGGTCATCGCAGTGGGTCCGCAGGTCGCCGCTCGCCTGCGGTGGGGCGGTCTGCTGGCCGTCTCCTACGCGACGGGCCTCGGCTGGACGTTCAGCCTCGCCCTCATCGACGGGTGGAACCGGGGTGTCGTCCAGCGACTCCTCCGGCCGGATGAGTACCTGCTGTCGGTGAACCTGGTGCGCAGCGTCCCGACAATGATCAGTGAGTTCAGCGATCGGATCATCGACTACACCCCGATCTCGTGGCCGACGCACGTCGCCGGTCATCCGCCGGGGGCGCTGCTGACCTTTGTCTGGCTCAACCGCATCGGGCTCGGTGGCGGGGCCTGGGCGGGGGTGTTCTGCATCGTCGTCGGCGTGAGCGCGGTGATCGCGGTCCTGGTCACGGTGCGTCGCCTCGCCGACGAGACCACCGCGCGTCGCATCGCGCCGTTCCTCGCCCTCACACCGGGTGCGGTGTGGATCGGCGTCT
>NZ_JAEMTF010000047.1:30353-35452 GCF_016462415.1 Williamsia sp.
CGTCGCATCGCGCCGTTCCTCGCCCTCACACCGGGTGCGGTGTGGATCGGCGTCTCGGCCGACGGCTACTTCATGGGTGTCGCCGCGTGGGGCATCGCGCTGCTCGCCATCGCATCGACCTCGACGCAGACCCGGTGGACGGCGACCGCGGGCATCGCCTCCGGCCTCGTCCTGGGCTGGGGCATCTTCCTCAATTACGGACTCACCCTCATGGGGGTGATCGCCCTCGGCGTCCTGATCATCGCCCGGCAGTGGCGTCCACTGCTCTACGCGATCCCCGCCGCCCTCGTCGTCGTGGGCGTCTTCGCGGCGTTCGGGTTCTGGTGGCTGGACGGATATCACCTGGTCACCGACCGCTACTACCAGGGCATCGCCAGCGACCGCCCGTTCTCGTACTGGGTGTGGGGCAACTTCGCCGCGACGCTGTGCGCAGTGGGTCCGGCGGTCGCGATCGGCCTCGGCCGCAGCATGCGCTGGACCCCGATCCGCACCCGCAACGCAGTGGTCGTGCTCGGCCTCGCTGCGCTGCTCGCGATGCTCATCGCCGACCTCAGTGCCCTGAGCAAGGCCGAGACCGAACGCATCTGGCTGCCGTTCAGCATGTGGACGTTGGTGACCACCGCCCTGATCCCACCGCGCTGGACACGCGTGTGGCTGGCCGGGCAGGTGGCCACGGCGTTGCTGATCAACCACCTGGTGTTCACGTACTGGTGAGCGTCCCTGCCGACGGCCGGCGCTCGCGCGTCCTGCTCGCCGATGACAACCCCGTGGTCAGCGACGTCGTCCGGCGCTACCTCGAGCGCGACGGCGTCGAGGTCGAGATGGTCGACGACGGGGCGCAGGCGTTGGAGGCCCTGGACCGGGCCGGCCGCGCCGGCGCCGACATCGACCTGGTCATCCTGGACGTGATGATGCCGGTGCTCGACGGTCTCAGTGCGCTGCGGGCCATGCGCTCGGGCGCACACCGACAGGTGCCGGTCATCCTGCTCACCGCGCTCGGCGAGGAGGAGGACCGGGTGGTCGGATTCGAGGCGGGTGCCGACGACTACGTCACCAAACCGTTCAGTCCGCGTGAGCTGGCGTTGCGGGTGGCCTCGGTCCTGCGCCGCTCCGGCACCGTCACGCCGAGCATCGACACCACCGGCGCGGGTGCGTCGCCGGTGATCCGCGACGGGGTGATCGTGCTCGATGCCGACGCCCGGACGGTGACGGTGTCGGGTCGGGCGATCTCGACGACCAAGCGTGAGTTCGACCTGCTGGCGTTCTTCCTGGGCAACCCCGGGGTCGTGTTCAGCCGCGAACAGTTGCTCTCCGAGGTCTGGGAGTGGACATTCGGAGACATGTCCACGGTCACGGTGCACGTCAAACGACTCCGCGCGAAGCTCGGCGACGCCGCGTCGTTGGAGACGGTCTGGGGCCAGGGGTACCGCTGGGACCGGAGCAGCTGATGGACAACGACATCGGATCCATCGTCGTCACGGCCCTGCTGTGGTCGACCCCGGTCACCGTGGCCGGCACCGCGGTCCTCCTGCTGGTCCGGCGACGTTCGCTGGTCGTCAGCAACGTCATCCTGGTGTTGACGCCGCTGGTCGCGCTGTTGTCGGGCCTGATCGGCGTCAGCGGGTTCATGTTCACCAACGACCTCAAACGCACCGTCACCGTCCTTGCGACGGTCTTCCTCGTGGCCATCCCGGCCTCGGTCGCGCTCGCCCGGTTCCAGGCCCGACGCACGGTGTGGGAGCGGCAGATCCGTGACCAGGAACGCGCCGCCGAGCACTCCCGACGAGAGCTGATCGCGTGGATCAGTCACGATCTGCGGACCCCGCTCGCCGACATCCGTGCCGTCGCCGAGGCGCTCACCGACAGCGTCGTCACCGACACCACCGAGGTGACCCGATTCGCCCAGCTGATCGACCAGGACGCGATCCGGCTGTCGGCAATGGTCGACGACCTGTTCGAGATGTCGAAGATCAACTCCGGGGCACTGCGCCTGGACCGCGAGGCGGTGGATCTGCGCGAGGTGGTCGACGAGGTCGCCGCGGCGTCGACACCGACCGCGGCCCGCGCCGGCGTCGGGTTCGAGTTGTCGGTGCCGCCCGCGGTGGTACCCGTCTACGCCGACACCCGCGCGCTCGCTCGCGTGCTGACCAACCTGGTGATCAACGCGATCGCGCACACCCCCGAGGGCGGCACGGTGACCATCGGGATCGAGGTGGTCACCGACGGCGCGGTGGTCCGCGTGGACGACACCGGGCCCGGCATCGCCGACGACGACCTGGCACGGATCTTCGACGTCGCCTACCGCGGCACCGCCGCGCGGACGCCGCCCGGCGAACGCGGCCTCCCCGCCGGATCGGGCATGGGCCTCGCGATCGCCGAGGGCCTCGTCCTGGCGCACCAGGGACGGATCTCGGTGAGCAACCGCCATCCCGGCAGCCGCTTCGAGGTCACCCTGCCGCTGCACCGCGGCTGAGGTTCGTCAGCGCAGCGGCGCTGTCGCGAACTCGCGGATTCCGTCGGCCGGCGACACCGACGCGGTGAACCCGAGCACCTCGGTGGCGCGGGCCGGGTCGGCGACGATGTGTCGGACGTCGCCGGGCCGGAAGCGGCCGGTGGTCACCGGGTCCGGTCCGTCGATGGCCTTGCACAGCTCGGCGGCCACTTCGCCGATCGTGATCGGCTGTCCGGAACAGACATTGAATGCATCGAATCCCGGCGGTGTGCTCTCGATGGCCGTGACGTTGGCCCGGGCGATGTCGTCGACGTGGACGAAGTCGCGCATCTGACCGCCGTCCTCGAACACCGTGGGCGCCATGCCCGACTCGAGCTGCGACCGGAAGATGGCGGCGACGCCGGCGTACGGGGTGTCGCGCGGCATGTGCGGCCCGTAGACGTTGTGATAGCGCAGCGCGGTGACCTGGCCGCCGGTCTCCAGGGTCCAGGCCTTCGCGAACGCCTCCTGCGCGGCTTTGCTTGCCGCGTAATAGCTTCGGGGCGCGATCGGCGCGCTCTCCGGTGTGAGCGCCCACTGCGCGGGGGTGCCGTCGGCGAGGTAGCGCTCGAAGTGTCCGGCCTCGAGAGCCTCGGTGGTGCGCGCAGGTGGGTCGACCGTTGCGCCGACGGCGTCGGTGTAGGTGCCGTCGCCGTAGACCACCATCGACGAGGCGAGGACCAGCCTGCTCACGCCCGCCCGGTACATCGCGGCCAGCAGTCGAGCGGTGACGAGGTCGTTGTCGGCGGCGTAGTCGGGAGCGTCCCGGGCATCGACACCTGCACCGACCATCGCGGCCTGATGACACACGACGTCGACGCCGCCGAGCATCGAATCGATGTCCGCGGTACGGAGATTGGCGACCGTCACGCCGTCGGGCGCGGTGGCGTCGGGGCCGTGCGCGGCCGGGATCATGCCGTCGACGGCGACGACCTCGTGGCCCCGCGCCTCGAGTTGCGCACGGATGTGGGAGCCGATGAACCCGGCAGCGCCGGTCAACAGAACGGTGCTCATCAGACGCTCGCGATCAGTGCGTCGACGTCGTGGCCGCCCTGGGCGCAGTCGCAGTCGGCGATTGCGTCAGCCGCCACCACCGATCGTGTCAGAACACCTTTGAGCATCTCCAGGCTCTTCTCGAACACCGCGTACACCTCGGCTTCGGACACTCCCTCGCCCTCACTGACCCCGGCGTCGGTGTCGGTGACGAGAGCGACTGCGGCGTAACACATCTTGAGCTCACGGGCCAGGACGGCCTCGGGGTGCCCGGTCATGTTCACCAGCGTCCAACCCTGGCGCGCGAACCACTGACTCTCGGCGCGGGTGGAGAAGCGCGGTCCCTCGATGACCACCATCGTCCCGCCGTCGATGGAGTCGGGCGCCGCCGAGTGTGCTGCGGAGCGCAGCTGTGGGCAGTAGGGATCCGCGAAGCTGACGTGCACCGCCGAGGTGTCGAAGAACGTGTGGGTGCGTCCCGAGGTGCGGTCGACGAGTTGGTCGGGGATGACCAACGTCCCCGGCCCGATGTCGGTCGTGAGGCTGCCGACCGCGCACGGCGCGAAGACGCGTCGGACACCGAGTGACCGCAGCGCCCACATGGTGGCGCGGTACGGGACGGTGTGCGGCGCGTACTCGTGGTTGCGGCCGTGTCGGGGCACGAACGCGACCTGCACGCCGTCGACGGTTCCGACGGAGATCGGGGCGCTGGGCGCGCCGAACGGGGTGTCCACGACCACCTCCTCCGATCCCGAGTCGAAGAAGGAGTAGAAGCCGGTGCCGCCGATCACGCCGATCGTTGCGCGGTCTTGCTGGTCGCTCATGGTGACAACACTGCCCGATGACGCCCGACCCTGCAGGTGGCGGGGGTAGCGTCTCGGCGCATGGATGTCCGAGTTCCCTCCTGGGTCGAGTTGATGGGCCGGCATGCGGCGGCCGGGACGTCGTTCCTCAGCGCCTCACTGCGGTTCACCGTCGCCGATGACGCAGCGCCGGTCGACGACCGGTTCCGGTTCTGGCACGGTCCGCAGAACCGGTGGCGGATCGAGTCGGGCGATGAGGTGGTCTACGTCCGAGGTCCCGACGCGACGGTGCTGCGGGGAGGCGACGGCCAGATGAGGCGCCAGGTGGCCGACATCGTTCTACCGCTCCTCGGGCAGGTCAATCCTCTCGACCTCCTGGGCTCGGAGTCGATGCTGATGAAGATGAGTCAGGACGCGTACGTCGGGCCCGCGGCGTCTGTGCTTGTCGACGGGCGACCAGGGTGGTCGGTGCCGATCGGCACGAGCGACTCCGCTGCGATGACTGTGGTGCTCGACGACGAGACCGGGATGACGCTGCGGATGGAGTCCGCCGGACAGATCGCCGTCGCCGCGGTCTCCGACATCTCCGTCCACGACGAACTCCCCGATTCGGTGTTCACCTGGGACGGCCCACTAGCCGACATCGACGACCCATCACACCGAGGAGATCGTGACGCCGATCGCCACCGAGCGCGCCTCGACATCCTCACCGCAATCCACCGGGCTCTCGATCGCCGAACCGAGGTGTTCGAGGTGGTCACCCGATCCGCCGAGCCTGAGGACGCCGTCGCCGCCGTGCGCCACTTACTGGA
>NZ_JAEMTF010000142.1:0-6373 GCF_016462415.1 Williamsia sp.
CCGGTCAGCCGCCCCCAGCCCAGCGGGCTCCACACGATGGCCCCGACCCCCTCCGCGGCACCGAGCGGCATCAACTCCCATTCGTAGTCCCTCCCGACCAGGGAGTAGTAGACCTGGTGCGCGACATGCCGATTGCGGTGATCGCGGTCGGCGACGGCCAGCGATTTCATCAGCTGCCAGCCGGAGAAGTTCGAGACACCGGTGTACCTGATCTTTCCCGCGCTGACCAGGTCGTCGAGCGTCGCGACGACCTCCTCGATCGGGGTGTGTGCGTCATAGGCGTGGAGCTGGAACAGGTCGATCCGGTCGGTCTGCAACCGTCTCAGCGCCGTCTCGACGGCGGTGATCAGGCGTCCTCGTGACGACCCCGCGTCCCCGGGGCCGTCGCCGATGGGCAGTGAGGCCTTCGTCGACACCACGACGTCGTCACGGCGACCCTTCAGCGCGGCGCCGAGCACCTGCTCCGACATCCCGTCGGAGTAGACGTCGGCCGTGTCGAACAGCGTCACGCCCGCCTCGAGGCAGATGTCGATCAGCCGCCGCGCCTCGTCGACGCCGGTCGAACCCCATGCGCCGAAGAATTCGCCGACACCACCGAAAGTCGCTGTGCCGAAACCGACCTCGGACACCGTCAGACCCGATGCGCCCACTCTGCGATACTCCATCATTCTCCTTAATGACACTGTGTTCCCGTTAAAGACGGTAGCACGCGGCGCCTCATAACGGGACCCCGATTCCGTTAAGCTGGACACATGACCGGCCCTCAGATGACCCGACCCGGTGGCCGTACCGCCGAGGTGCGCGCCGCGGTGCTGCGCGCGACCGGAGATCTCCTCGCACGTCACGGGTTCCACGGAGTCGATCTCGCGACGGTCGCGCGCGGAGCCGGGGTGGGCAAGACCACCGTCTATCGACGGTGGGGGTCACCCTCGGCGCTCGTCGCCGACCTGCTGACCACGATGGCGGCCGAATCGGTGGCCCGCACCGACACCGGCACCCTGCACGGGGATCTCACCGCCAATGCGACGCTGGTGCAGACGACACTCAACGACCCACGTCAGGGCCGACTCTTCAAGGCGCTGTTCTCCGCCGCGACCTACGACGAGCACACCGCCGCGGCGCTAGCGGAGTTCTACCGGACCCGCGTCGCCGAATGGGCGCACGCCGTCACCGACGCCGTGGCGCGCGGGGAGGCACCCATCGGGACCGACCCGGTCGCCACGATCAGCCACCTGTCGGCTCCGCTGTACTACCGGTTCCTCACCACGACCGAACCGCTCGCCGACCTCGACGTCACCCGTGCGGTCGGGGCGTGTTCGGCGGCCATCGCCGCAGGGGTGTTCGTCGTCGACGAGTGATCGACCGCGGCAGATCAGGTCTGATCGGATGCCGCGGCACCGAGCAGTCGTGCGAGTTCCTGGCGACTGGGCAGGTTCTCCGGCTCGACGGTGACGCCGGAACGGACGTAGTGGAACGCTGCCCGGACCGACTCGACCGGGATGCCGGTCAGCTCGGCCCAGGCGATGCGGTAGGCGGCCAACTGGATCTGCACCGAATGCTGCTGCGCCGCGTCGGGCTGCGCACCGGTTTTCCAGTCCACGACCACCGCTCCGCCGCCCGGCTCGGCGAACACCGCGTCGATGCGGCCTCGCACGACGGTGTCGCCGATGACGGTCTCGAAGGGCACCTCGACCTCCACCGGGCTGCGCGCGGCCCATGACGACCGCAGGAATGCGTCGCGGAGTTCGGCGAGGTCGGTGTCGGATCCGGCGGTCGCGTCGGCGGCGCCGGGCAACTCGTCCATGTCGAGCAGGCGGGTCGCGCCGTAGCGTCGTTCCACCCAGGCGTGGAACGCGGTGCCCCGGCGCGCGAGACGGTTGGGTTTGAACGGCATGGGTCGCCGGAGGCGGCGCGCGAACGCCGCCTCGTCACGGTCCAGCTCGACGAGGTCGCTGACCGAGAGGTGCTGCGGCAGTGCTACCTCGAGGTCGATCGAGTTGGCCCCCGCCCGCTCGGCCAACAATGCGTCGACCTCGCGGCGCCACTCCTCGACCTCCGGATCCATCGGCTCGCCTGCGACCTCGGCGCCGCCGCCCAGGACGTCGGTGTCGAACAGGGCCGGTTGACCGCGACGGCGCAGCGCCTCGAGCACCCGGTCGGCACCCGCGCGGACCTGCGATCGACGCTCTCCCAGGGGATCACGCGGCCACGCAGCTGCCACCGCATGGGCGGCCAACGGGTTCTCCGCCGACTCCTCCGGCGTCGGGTCCCATCGATCGATCCGTAGACCGGCCATGGGTTCGCCGGCATCGACCAGCTCGGAGACGATGTCGTGGATCTCCTGCAGGAAGATCGACGGCCCCTTCGGGTTCGGGCTGCTCTGCGTCCAGTGGTGGCCCGAGATCAGCAGTCGTCGTTTGGTTCTCGTGAGTGCGACGTAGAGCAGTCGGCGGTCCTCTTCCAGTCGCCGGTCGCGCAGTGCCTGTTTGTGCTCGTCGATGACGGTCTCGAGTTCCTTGCGGTCGGTCACACCCTCGGTGTCGAACCGGGGGAAACCCACGCCGGTGGCATCGGCGAGGTCACCACGGAGATGGGCGGGCAACTCGCGCGCGCTGCCCAGCCAGGTCCCGTCCGAGCGGCCACCCGGGAAGATGTTCGTGCACAGGTGCGGGAGCACGATGACGTCCCACTCGAGTCCCTTCGCGGCGTGCACGGTGAGGATCTGCACGCGCTCCTCGGCGATCTCGACCGCGCCCGGCTCGAGGCCCTTCTCGATCAGGGTCGCCGACTCCAGGAACGCCAGCAGACCGGGCAGCGTCGCCGCCGACCGCTCGGCGTAGCCGGACACGTGCTCGGCGAAGGCGTCGAGATGCTCACGGCCGGTGATGTTCCCGCGCATCCGCCGTGCTCGGATCTGGGTCTCGATGCCGACACCGAGCGTGGCCTCGACATCGGCGACGAGCTCGGGCAGGGGCTGCCCCATCCGACGGCGCAGGCCATCGAGCATGGCACCGAACTCGCTCACCCGCCGGAACCCCTCCGGGCTGTAGTGCGCCTTGTCGCCGGGGTCGGCGATGGCGTCACCGAGACCGGCCTGGTCGACGGCGTCGGTGGGCAGCGCCGCGTCGAGCGCGTCGTCGAGGGCCTCCGCCGAGGTGACCGACCCGGTGACCGCGGCGAACTCGACGGCCGCGAGCTCACGGGCCCGGCGCCACAGGGCCGCGAGGTCGGCGGCACCGAGCCGCCACCGCGCGCCGGTCAGCAACCGCATGGCGGCGCTGCCTGCCATCGGGTCGGCCATCAGGCGCAGCATCGCCACGACATCCTGGATCTCCGGGACATGCAGCAGGCCACCGATGCCGACCACCTCGACCGGGATGCCGCGGCTCTCCAGCTCGGCGGCGAGCGGCGCCGAGTCCTCGTTGCGTCGGACGAGAACCGCGGTCGTCGGGGCGGGGACACCGGCCCTCTCGGCGGCGGCGTACTCGGCCGAGACACGGTCGGCCACCCAGCTCCGTTCGTCGAGCACGGTCTCGAACAGGGCGACCTCCACGTCGCCGTCCGGTGCGCCGTCGCGAGCGCGCAGGATGGACACCGGGATACCCGAGGCGCGCAGCTGTTCGGAGATCTGGTTGGCCAGGACCAGCGCCGTGCTCGGGTTGCGCCAACTCGTCAGCAGTTCCATCCGGCGGGCGGGTGTGCCGTCGGTCGACGGGAAATCGTGGGCGAAGCGGGGCAGGTTCGCCGCCGAGGCACCGCGCCATCCGTAGATCGACTGGATCGGGTCGCCGACCGCGGTCACCGCGATGGAGGTGTTCTTCGTCGTCGGGTCGAGGCCGGCGCCGAACAGCGTCGACAGCAGGATCCGTTGGGAGAACCCGGTGTCCTGGTACTCGTCGAGCAGCACCGCCCGGATGCTCTGCCGTTCGGCGGCGGCCACCTCGGGGTGATCGCGCACCAACCGCGCGGCCAGCGACATCTGGCTGCCGAAATCGAGCACGTTCTGCTCACGCATGATCTGCGCCAGCCGGGCGACCAGGGGCACCAGACGGTGTCGTTCGATGATGACGTCCTGCACCGACCGCATGGCCTGCGACGGATCGGCGCGTTGCCGCTTGCCCGGCGGCAGGGTGTCGACGAGCCGGTGTAGGTCGAGTCCGGCCTCGGCGATGTCGGTGAGGTCGACGAGGTGCTCGGCCGCGTCGGAGTAGAGCTTGAGGACTGCCTCGGTCACACCCGCCGGCGTCTTGGTGGTCTGCAGGTCGTCGGTCCACCCGGTGACGACGCCGAAGGCCAACTGCCACAACTCCGTCTCCGACAGCAACGTCGACGCGGGCTCCACCGGGAGCAGCAGACCGTAGTCGGCGATGAGCCGTCCGGCGTAGGCGTGATAGGTGCTCACCTCGGGATCGGCGCTGCGCAGCAGGGTCCGCATGGAGCCATCGGGATCCCACAGCATCATCGCCGACGACCCGGCGAGCATCGCGAGTCGTCGTCGGATGCGCGCGGCGAGTTCGGAGGCGGCCTTGCGCGTGAAGGTGAGTCCGATGATCTCGTCCGGCGACACCATCCCGTTGGCGACCAGCCAGACGACCCGCGCGGCCATCGTCTCCGTCTTGCCCGCCCCCGCACCGGCGACGACCAGCACCGGCTCCATCGGCGCCTCGATCACCGCGACCTGCTCGTCGGTCGGCGGTGGCAGCCCGAGGGCCGCCGAGAGCGACCGCGCCGAGATCGACCGCACGTCGGCGAGACGATCCGTCGTGAACTGGTCAGTCATCGGTCACCGCCTTGCCGCGCAGGGTCGCCGGGCAGGACGCCGCGAGACCGCAGTGACCGCAACCGGGGTTGATGGTGGCCACGAACCGCGGACCGATGCTCGCCCGTGCGGCCGAACGGACCACCTCGATCCACTCCTGCACCTGATCGGGGGTCAGCGGCGACTGCGTGCGCACCGCGGCCCCGGTCTTCTTCGACGCGGTGTTGACGTAGACCAGCTGACCGCCACCGGGTTCGGCCGACCCGACCTCCGGCACACCCCCGAGGTGCAGCGCGAGTTGATAGGTGGCCAGCTGTGGGTGCACCTCCGCATCGGCGGCGGTGGCCGTGGTCTTGGTGGTCTTGACGTCGACGACCACCGGGCGGCCCGCGTGGTCGCGTTCGAGCCGGTCGATACGCCCGCGCAGGCGGATGGGCACGCCGGCGATCGGGTCGTCGGCCGGGTCGGCGTCGGGGTCGACCGTCTCGGGTGGCAGTACCGCGTCGACGTCGACCTCCACACCGATCGCGTCGAGATCGGCCCGCGACCAGGTCAGCCACTCCGCGAAGTGGGTGAGCATGGCCTCGGTGCGGTCGAGTTCGTGCGCGGAGAACCAGTCGGCGCCGACGTCGACCTGATCCCACACCCGACGCAGGGCGCCGGTCACGTCGGCCGGGTCGATCTCGCCGGCCACGGCCTGGACCAGGGTGTGCACCAGCGTGCCCGCGACCGCGGGCACCTTGTCCCCGTCGCGGCCACCGTTGCGTTCGAGCATCCAGCGCAGCGAACACCGTTGCAGCGCCTCGATGTTGGACGGGGACAACGTCACCGGTCCGCGCTCGGGGGCCCACAGCGACACCTCGCTGCTGGTCTCGGGCAGGCCGTACCAGTCATGCGGGTGCGCGCCAGGCACACCGGCGTCGGCGAGGCGGGCCAGGAGTTCGGCGGCCTGCGGATGCGGGTCAGGGCTGCACACCTGCGCACGCAGTGTCGCCACCAGTGACGGCAGCGACAGGATCCGTTGCACCGCAGGGGCCACCGGCAGCAGTTCGTCGGCGGAGACCGCCACATCGGAGGCGTCGGGGTCGGTGCCGAGTGCCGCGGCCAGTTCGACCACGAACCGCGACGGCGCGGAGTCCCCACTGCCGTCGTCGACGGCGGAGACGAGCAGCTGCCGACGGGCGCGGGAGCAGGCGACCAGGAACAGTCGGCGCTCCTCGGCCAGCGCGACCGCCGAACGGGACACCGTGTCGATGCCCTCGGCCGCGACACCGTCGAGCAGGTCGACCAGTTGTGGTGTGGCGAGGATGCTCCCGCGGCTGCGCAGACTCGGCCACAGTCCGTCGAGCACACCGGCGACGGCCACGACCTCCCATTCCCGTCCGGCCGAGGCGTGCGCGGAGACGATCGTGACCGCGTCGGAGATCGCGCTGCGCCGCGGTGCCTCCCCGGGGATCTGCAGCTTGCCGACGTGCTCGACGAAGGCGCCGAGGGTCGCCGCGGGCAGGTTGTCGGTGAAGCTGGCCGCGACGTCGAACAGTGCCACCACCGCGTCGAGGTCGCGGTCGGACTGATCGGCTCCGGGGCCGCCGCGCAACGCCGTCGCCGACCACC
>NZ_JAEMTF010000142.1:6473-9236 GCF_016462415.1 Williamsia sp.
CACGCAGCTCGGTGTCGACGCGACGCACGCCACGGCGCAGCCGGCGCAGGGCGGTCGGATCGGCGCCGCCCACCGGGCCGGTGAGCAGTTCGACGATCTCGTCGGCGTCGAGAGGGCGCTCGACCGCACGCAGGACGGTCATCAGTGCCGCGACGGCGCGCTGTCGGTGCAGCGGCATCTCGGTCGCGGGGGTCACCACCGGCACACCGGCCGAGCGCAGGGCACGTCGCAGCGGCGCGATGGCCCTCGGGACCGACCGCACGATGACCGCCATGTCCGACCATGCGACACCGTCGAACAGATGCGCGCGCCGCAACGCGTCGGCGACCGCCGTCGCCTCCTTCGCCGCCGACGAGTACGAGGTCACGGTGACCGCGGGTCGGCCGCCGGTCTCGGTGTCGGTCCGCACACCCCGCGTCGGCGGGTGGATGCGCGAGCCGGGCAGACGCGCCGCGATGCCGGCTCCCACCGCCGCGACCCCGTGGGCGCTGCGGTGGTTCAGCTCGAGGACCACGTCGTGGTCGCCACCCGCCGGCACGAGGGTGTCGAGGAAACGTGAACTGGCGCCGCGGAACCCGTAGATCGACTGGTCGCCGTCACCGGCGATCACGGTGACCTCGGTGCCGGTCCCGATGAGCCGCACCAGGGCCGCGGCGTGCGGGTCGAGGTGGTGGGCGTCGTCGACGAGGAGGTGGCGGATCCGGGCGCGCTCGCGGTCGAGCAACACCGCGTCGCCGGAGAGGGCGGTGAGTGCGGAGCCGATGAGTTCGGCGGCGTCGACGGCCGGAGCCGACGCCTGCGGCGCCTCGACCCCGACGGCACCGCGCAGCAGCATGCTCTGCTCGTACTGGCGGTAGGCGATCCCGGCGGCCACCCATTCCTCGCGGCGGTGTTCGCGGCCGAGGGCGATGAGACCTTCCGGCCCGATGCCGCGTTCGGCGGCGCGCATCATCAGGTCACGCAGCGCCTGGGCGAAGCCGTCGGTGCCCAGGGCCGGTCGGAGCCGCTCGGGCCAGTGGCGTGCGCCGTCGTCGATGTCGCCGGCGAGCAGCTCGCGCAGCACGGCGTCCTGCTCGGACCCGGTGATCAGGCGCGGCGGTGGGTTCCCGTATGCGGCGGCCTGGAGTCGCAGGACCGCGAACGCGTACGAGTGGATGGTGCGGACCAGCGGCTCCCGCGTGGACCGTCGCAGGTCACTGCGCTGCGTGGACGCGTCGAGCACGCGGGCGCTGATCTGCTCCCGCAGCCGGGCCGCGGCGCGGCGGTTCGCGGCCAACACGAGTACCGACTCGGGGTCGGTGTCGGGATCGGTGAGGCGGGCGACCGCGATGTCGGCGAGCAGCGCGGTCTTGCCGGTCCCGGGACCGCCGGTGACCCGGAACGGATGCCAGCCCGATCGTTCGTCCGCCTCGATCGGGGCGGTGCCGGCGATCAGAGCGGCCGCATCGTCGTCCCACACGTGGTCGGTCGAGGCCGCCCGAGGGGGCGTCACGAGCGTGGCCCGGACCTCGACACGGCGTGGCGAGGATCCTCGGGACGGCTGCGTCATGCGATCCCTCCCCTCGTCGATGTGTGGCCCTCCGATCGGTTCCCGTGGCCTGTGCGCACCGATGAGATCACGACGGTGCGACAGCCCCGGGTCGTCGTGGATCCGGCATGATCTCCACCATGACAGCTCTGACGGTGCCGGTGTTCGGACCGGCCGACGGGACCACGGTACTGGCCCTGCACGGTGTGACCGGGCACGGCAGGCGGTGGACGACGCTGGCTGACGATCACCTGCCGGAACTGCGGATCGTCGCCCCCGATCTGCTCGGTCACGGCCATTCGTCGTGGGATGCACCGTGGACGATCGAGGCGCAGGTCGCGGCGATCGTGGAAGTTCTCGACACCCACACCGACGGCCCGGTCGTCGTCGTCGGGCACTCCTTCGGCGGTGCGCTTGCGATCCATCTGTCCCGCGTCGAGCCGGCCAGGGTGGCCGGACTGGTCCTGCTGGATCCGGCCATCGGTCTCGACGGCGCGGTCATGTCGGAGGTGGCCGCGGCCAACCTCGACAGCTGGTATCTCCGGGACCGGCAGGACGCCTGGGATCGCAAGCGGGCCGAGGCGTGGTGGGAGGTGCCCGACGCGCTCCTCGAGGCCGAGATCGCCGAGCATCTGCTCGTGGCCGACGACGGTCGGATGTCGTGGCGGGTGCATCTCCCCGCGGTCACGACGACCTGGAGTGAGCTCGCCCGCCCATACGTGTTGCCCGCGCCCGGCATCGACGTCCGGTTGGTGGTCGCCGACAAGGTCCAGCCGCCCTATGCGCCTGCGCCTTTCCTCGCCGACCTCGCCGCACAGCAGGGTGAGCGGTTCATGCTGCACCACGAGGACTGTGACCACATGGTGCCGCTGTCGCGCCCGGAACTGACCGCGCGGCTCATCCGGGAGGCCGTGGCGTCGGTCGCCGCGGGGTGATCGATGGCGCCGATCACCGATGACCAGGTCGAGCGGGTACGAGCCCTGGTGGCGCAGATCCCGTCCGGACGGGTGTCGACGTACGGCGACCTCGCCGAGGCCGCGGGCCTGTCCAGCCCGCGCATCGTCGGCTGGATCATGCGCACCGATTCGCTCGACCTGCCGTGGCATCGGGTGATCGGCGTATCCGGCCGTCCCGCACCACATCTGCGCACGACTCAACTGGAGGCCCTGCGCGCCGAGGGCGTCGTCATCACCGACGGTCGGGTGCAGATGTCGACGGCACGTCTTCGTCCGCCG
>NZ_JAEMTF010000211.1 GCF_016462415.1 Williamsia sp.
CGGCGGCGTTCGGGGCCATCCTCTACACGGTGGTCACCGGCGACAACATCGTCTCCGCATTGACGGGCATCATCACCAAGGCCCTCAACACTGCGGTGGGGTGAGAACAATCGATTTCTCGTGTGGCTGGGCGTCGGCATCGCTCCACAGGCGCCGCCGACTCCCAGACACACGGGAAATCGACGCATTCTGCGCGAATACACTCGACTCGTGACGCGACGCGGCGACCCTTCGGAGCCTGTGCCTCCCTACGTCGCCGACGACATCGACCGGGCCATCCTGCGTCTACTCCAACTCGATGCTCGGCGTCCCTTCTCGGCAATGGCAGCAGAACTCGAGGTGTCGGATCAGACGGTGGCTCGTCGGTATCAGCGTCTGCGGGCCAGGGCGGGGGTGCGGGTTGTCGCAGTCACCCAACCCAACATCAACACCGAGGGGATGTCGCTGTTTCGGATCAGTGTCTCGCACGATCTGGACACCGTCGCCGCCAATCTCGCCCGTCGGGACGACACGGCATGGGTGAACGTCGTGAGCGGGCCGAGCGGTCTGGAACTCACCGCGATGGTCTACCGCGACCGCACCGCGCGCGGGGAGTTCGCTCTGATGAAACGACTCTCGGACCTCCCCGACGTCGGATCGGTGACGGCTCAGACCTGTCTGCACATGTTCTTTGGCGGCCCCGACAGCCTGCTCACGAAGTCCGATGTCGCCGCGTCTGTCGCCCCGATGGTCGACGAGACGTGGCCCCACCGGATCCCCGTCGACCTCGAGGACCCCGATCGACGACTACTGGCCGCGTTGACCGTTGACGGCCGCGCCGGTGTCAGGCAACTGAGTCAGGCCAGCGGTTTGTCCCAGGAAACGGTCAGTCGGCGTCTGGAGATGTTCGTCCGGAGCGGAATCCTCTATTTCGACATCGACTTCGACGCCGAGCTGTTGGGGCTGCGCTCCTCGGTGAGTCTGTGGATCACCGTGGCACCGTCTGCCGTCGACGATGCGGGCCGCGCACTAGCGGCGCACACCGAGGTCAGCTTCGCCGCCGCGACGACCGGGTCGACGAACCTCTACGCCACCGCCCACTGCGCCGGCACCGACGAGCTGTACCGCTACCTCACGGGCGCGGCCGCGCAGCTCCCCGGTCTGCGCGCCGTCGAGACCGCGCCGCTCATCAGGAGCGTGAAGAGGGCGGGCCGCGACCCCCTGCTCTGATCCGCGCCCGGTGTCGAGAACCTCGACCGCACGCTGTCTCGGTGTCGAAAAGACCGAGATCCGCACCGATCGACTGGGCGCACCGGCGTGCCCGACGCACCATCGGGACATGTCACACGCATTCGAACCCATCACCATCGGTGATCTGACCCTCGACAACCGGATCGCGATGGCGCCGTTGACGCGTCGCCGCGCCTACGGCCCAGCACATACGGCCACCCCGATGATGGCGGACTATTACGAGCAACGCGCGTCGGCGGGCCTCATCATCGGAGAAGCCATGCAGCCCAGCCCGGTCGGTCAGGGCTACACGTTCACGCCCGGTATGCACACCGCCGCCCAGGCGGACTCATGGAGACAGGTCACCGACCGCGTCCACGCGGCCGGTGGTCGGATCTTCGGCCAGCTTCAGCATGCGGGCCGCAACAGTCACCCAGATCTGCTCGGCGGCGGACTGCATCCGGTGGGGCCCTCTGCGGTCGCGGCCGACGGCGTCGTACGGGTCTCGACCACGGGGCCCGCGATCCGCAAACCGTATCCAACACCCCGGACGCTGGCGATCCACGAGATAGCCGGCACCACCGCTGACTTCGTGGCCGCCGCCGAGAACTGCATGCGTGCTGGGTTCGACGGCGTGGAACTCCATGGCGCCTACGGATACCTGATCCAGCAGTTCCTCAGCTCCAACGCCAACGTTCGGGTCGACGGATACGGGACGAGCGTTGAGGGTCGCATCCGGTTCGCCGTCGAGCTCGTACACGCGGTCGCGGATGCGATCGGTTCGGATCGACTGGCGCTACGCGTCTCCCCCGGCTGCACGGCGAGCGGCATCGAGGAAGATGCGATACACGATGTCTACCTGGCGCTCGTCCGAGACTTGCCGAGTGACCTCGCTTTTCTCGACGTGTTCGAATTCCCCGGGCACCGTGCGCTCACCCACGCCATCCGCGAACAGTGGGGCGGCGTGCTGATGCTCAACCCCCATGCGGCGTATGAGGACTTCCCGGCGGGGCCGACCCAACTCTCGGTGGTCGACGACGGTCTGGCCGACATCGTCGCGTTCGGGACCGCATTCATCGCCAACCCGGATCTGGTCGAGCGGCTGCGCCTCGGTTCGCCGCTGACGACCGCGGATGAATCGACGTTCTACCTCGGCGACGAGCGCGGCTACACCGACTACCCGACCGTGCAGGCCATCGCGCCGACGAGAGGATGAGTCAGCGGACGTCGACCTGCTTGCCCGTGGTGTCGCGGTCCTTGGTGCTGTACCA
>NZ_JAEMTF010000212.1 GCF_016462415.1 Williamsia sp.
CGCTGCGCCAGCCGTAGCCGTCGGGCAGGTCGACGATCGACTTCTCCTCGCCCGCGGCGAACTGCGGCATGAAGTTCTTCAGCCAGACGCCGTGGTGCAGGTGGATGACGTCGGTCTTGGTCGGTGTCCCGTCCTTGTAGACGAGGTCCGGCTTGAACGACGTGATCCAGCCCGGGACCGACGGCTTCTTGTCGTTGGCCTCGAACAGGATGTCGTTCTGGCCGGGCTTCACGATGATCGGCCCGAACCGGTACTTCTGCGTCTGCTCGCCGGCGAATGCTGCGCCGGTGGGCGTCAGTGCCATCGCGCAGAACAGCGCAAGTGTGGTGAGCAGCCCTCTCCGAAGCATCCCTACCGGAACGTAGCGTACCGGCCCCTTCGGTCCACCACGCCACGGACGGACGCGGTGGACCGGGGATTCGACCGACCGGGCCGAGGGGGTGTCAGCCGAGGATCAGCGACTGCGGATTCATCGGGTCCACGCGCACCTGCACGGTCGTGCCGGGCTGGAGCTGCGGGACCTGCAGGCGGTTGATCATCTGACGGTGGGTGACGGGGTACGGGTTCGGGACGTTCGGGCTCGTGACCTGGAGGTCGAGCTCGACCACGGGGTTCTCGTTCACGGTCATGCCCGTGTCACGGATGCCGCCGATGGTCGCCTGACCGACGACGCCGGTCGCCATGAGGGTCTGGGCCTGCATCTGGCCCGAGTTGAGATCGGACAGCGTCTGGTTGGCCATCGCCACGCCGTCGCGCATCTGTCGCATCGAGCCGCCCATGCCCCGGTACTCGGGAGGAGTCATGGCCTCGGCCTGCTTCTGAAGATTGCGCATGTCCTTGAAGAAACCCATGTTCATCTGCCTCCTGAGGGGCGGTGGAATTGGTCGGTCGGAACGTCAACGGCTGACCCGCTTCGGGATTACGCAAACGTGAAGAAATGCGCCACCACCGCTCCGACACCGCCCTCACACCGTTCTCACACCCGTGCGCTTCACCTTGCCGTTCATGCCGCAGGTCGACACCACAAGCACCGACATCCACCGGGCTCTCGGGGTGCACCTCCACGAGGTCGCGAAGACCGAAGAGCCCTCTCCGCACGTCTGCCCGGAGTGCAAGCTGCCATTCGTGTTCCCGACGGAGGCCCTCGAGGTCGACGAATGGCACTTCGCGGTCGGGCTCCGCTGCCCCAACTGCGATTGGGAAGGCGCGGGGATCTACGACGACGAGGCGCTCGAGCGCTTCGACCTCGGTCTCGACGAGGGGACCCGAACCCTGGTGGCCGCGCTCGACGCGCTCTCCGCCGCGAACGCCCGCGACGAAGCCGACCGCTTCGCCGCCGCACTTCAGGCCGGCGCGATCCTGCCTGAGGACTTCTAGGACCAGCCCTGGGGGGCTTCGCCCCGCTGCGATCCGGACGTGGAGCCCCGGATCACGGTGGAGCGATGAACACGACGCGACGCGGCGCCCGATCTACGAGGCCACTGGGGGGTGGGCTTCGATCGGGCGCCGCGGCGTCATGAGCGCGACCGGGATCCCGAGCCCGGCCTCGCGCCGCACCGTGGCGATCCGACGGCCGGGCTGCACGGCGTCGCGGATGCTGCCGAGCTTCTCGCCGAGGAGATCCGCTGCGGCGTCGAGGTCCTCGACGTTGACGGTCAGGCCCCAGAGTCGCGCGGGTTCCGTGGTCGGCTCCCGCGGCGCCGCGACCTCGATGAGCGCGGGCCCGACGAGGTAGAACGCCTGGCGGATCTGGTCGGTCTCACGAATGCGGCGCCGGTCGAGGCCCGCGTCGTCGAGCGCGGCGAGGGTTCGGTCGAGGTCTCCGGTCATCACGACGACGTGGTCGAGCGCGTCGATGCGCAGCGGGTGGTCGGCTCCGCCGGTGCCGGTGATGTCGTCGAGCACCGGGATCCCCGCGATCTCCGCACGGTCCTCGAGCCCGGTGAAGTTCCAGCCCAGGAGCCCCCTGCCGGCGTCGGGCCCAGCGATGTGCAGGAGTACGCCGCCCAGCCTGGCGCAGCCGTTGACGTCGACATCGACACCGCACCCGCGCCATGCGTCAGGATCGGCGGCGAGACGGAGCGAAGTGAGAGTGGGATGAGGTCGCATCTATGAGTTACGTCATAGTAGGATCGGGCCGGATATGACCCGTCCCCTCCCCCACGTCGACGGCGTCGAGCACCAGTATGTCGACGCCGGCCCGCTCCGCATGCACGTCGCAGTCGCCGGCCCGGCCGACGCGCCGCCCCTCCTGCTCCTGCACGGCTGGCCGCAGCACTGGTACCTCTGGCGGGACGTGATCCCGGCGGTCTCGGACCGCTACCGCGTCATCGCGCCCGATCTCCGCGGCTTCGGTTGGACCGACGCGCCTCCGGGCGGCTACCGGAAGGAGCGCCTGGCCACGGACATCCTGGCGCTGCTCGACGCCCTCGGCATCGATCGGGTTCGGCTGGTGGGCCACGACTGGGG
>NZ_JAEMTF010000143.1 GCF_016462415.1 Williamsia sp.
CCGCGTCGAACTCACGAACCCGCGTCGTGCCCGGCGCGGATTCGTGAGTTGGGCGCGGAGGTATGGGACAGCGCGGATGTCCGAATGAGGTGTAGAACCTGGGTGTGGCCCACGACACAGTTGTCGCGACACCGAGCCCCGGTGACCCACCCGCGCTTCGCGACGAGATCGCCCGATCCTGGGAGCGGTCCCGGAGCAGCGGACTGCGTCCGTCGGACTCGCTCGAGCGGTTCTCCGTGTCCGACGTCGACCGACGCAGCCGCCTGCTCGCCGCCGCCGAGCCCGTCCTCGACCGCATGGAATCGATGCTCGCCCGGACCCGCTACTGCGTCCTGCTCTCCGACCGCGACGCCCGGCTCGTGGACCTCCGATTCGGCTCGCATCAGGTGCGCGACGCGGTCACCGCGACCGGCACCGTCCTGGGCCGGCCGTTTCGTGAGGAGACCTCCGGGACCAACTCGATCGCGACGGTGCACGAACTGCGGGTCCCCGTCTCCGTGCGTGGCGACGAGCACTACATCGAGGCGATGAAGGGGTTCAGTTGTCACGGCCATCCCTTGATCCATCCGGTGACCCGGCGCATCGAGGGTGTCCTGGACATCACCTGCCTCGTCGACGAGGACAACCCGCTGCTGCAGCCCCTGCTGGCGCAGTCGGCCACCGACATCCAGAGCCGGCTGCTCGAGGAGACCCGCTGGAGTGAGCAGTTGCTGTTCGCGGCGTTCCAACGCAGCAACGCCACGCGCCGTGGCGCGCCGGTCATCGCGATGGCCGACGAGATCCTGCTCGAGAACACCAGCGCCGCAGCCCTCGTCGGCTCCGACGACCACGGTGCGTTGCGCGCACAGATCGAGGGCTCGACACGCCGCAGCGGCACCATCGGGTCGATGACGCTGCGCGCCGGCCGCGCGGTGCGTATCCGCTGGGAGCGTCCGCGGTCCGGGGCGGGAGTAGTGCTTGAGATCGATCCGGTCGACGCCCCGACGGTCATCGACGCCGCGGGCCGGCCACCGGCCGCGCGGACGACGGCGGTCATCGGCGAGCCCGGCTCCGGGCGGTCCACGGCACTGTCCGACTGGGCCCGCACCCCCGACACCGACCGGTTCGACGCCGCCGACCTCGCCGTCGACGACGCCCACGCATGGATGGCCCGGGTGTCGGAGCGGTTGCGGGGCGATGACGCGGTCGTCCTCGTGGAGAACGTGCATCTGCTCCCCGACCTGTTGGCGTGCGCGCTGCGCGAGACGATCGGATCCGCGTCGGCGCGGGTCGGACTCTCGTCGAATCCCGTCGTCGATGTCGGACACGAGCAGAGGCGACTCGTGTCGGTCTGCGCCGACTGCACCGAGCTGGTCCCGCTGCGGTTGCGTCGCCACGAGATCCCCTCCATCGCACGCTCGATGCTGGGGCGCCACGGGCTCGATCTGCACTTCACCCCGGCCGCGATCACCGCGCTGGCGAACCACGACTGGCCCGGCAATCTCGCTGAGCTCGCCCAGGAGATCGACGATCTCGTCGCTCGCCGTTCCGCGGGAGCGATCACCGACACCGACCTCCTCCGACCACGACGGACGAGACCGTCGGACTGCACCCGCAACCCCATCGACACCGCGCTGCACGAGGCGATCACCAACGAACTGCGCCGCCACGGCGGCAACAAGCGGGCGACGGCCGATCACCTCGGCATCAGTCGGACCACGCTCTACAAGCGCATGCGGGAACTCCACATCCCCGGCTGAGGCGAGAACGTCCAGAATCTGAACACCCCGGGTCAGTGATCGCGATCACAGTTGAGGCACGGCCATGTGTGGCCACACCGACAACGGAGGACGTCACCGATGAAGACCAAGGCAGCAGTTCTGATGGACGTGCACAAGCCGTTCGAGATCATGGAGCTCGACCTCGACGCGCCCGGCCCGGGCGAGGTGCTGATCAAGTACGTCGCGTCGGGTCTGTGCCATTCCGATCTCCACCTCACCGACGGCGACCTGCCGCCGCGTTTCCCGATGGTCGGCGGCCACGAGGGCGCAGGCATCATCGAGGAGGTCGGTGTCGGTGTCACCAAGGTGAAGCCGGGCGACCATGTCGTCTGCAGCTTCATCCCCAACTGCGGCACGTGTCGCTATTGCTCGACCGGTCGGCAGTCGCTGTGCGACGTCGGCGCGACGATCCTCGACGGCTGCATGCCCGACGGGACCTACCGATTCCACGGCGGCGGCAACGATTTCGGCGGCATGTGCATGCTCGGCACCTTCTCCGAGCGGGCGGTCATCTCGCAGTACTCGGTGGTCAAGGTCGACGAATGGCTGCCACTGGACAAGGCGGTCCTCGTGGGCTGCGGCGTCCCCACCGGCTGGGGCTCGGCGGTCTACGCGGGCAACGTGCGCGCCGGCGACACCGTCGTCATCTACGGGATCGGCGGCATCGGCATCAACTCGGTGCAGGGCGCCATCCACGCGGGCGCGAAGTACGTCGTCGTCGTCGACCCGGTGGCGATGAAGCGCGACGCCGCGCTGAAGTTCGGCGCCACCCACGGCTTCGCCGACGCCGCCGAGGCGCAGGAGAAGATCACCGAGCTCACCTGGGGACAGGGGGCCGATTGCGCCATCGTGACCGTCGGCACCGTCGACGAGGCGGTCGTGTCGTCGGCGATCGGGGCCGTCGGCAAGGGCGGCACGGTCATCCTGACCGGTCTCTCGAGCCCCGAGGCCTTCACCATCCACTGGCCGGGCATCGACATCACGCTGAACGAGAAGACCATCAAGGGCAGCCTCTTCGGGTCGGCCAATCCGCAGTACGACATCGTCCGGCTGCTCCGCCTGTACGACGCCGGTCAGCTCAAGCTCGACGAGCTGGTGACGACCACCTACACGCTCGAGCAGGTCAACGAGGGATATCAGGACCTCCGCGACGGCAAGAACATCCGCGGCGTCATCCTCCACGACAACTGACGCGAGCCGCGGGGAGATGCCCCGGACCGCCACCCTGGGCGGTCCGGGGCATCCCCGTTATAGACACCTGTCCAGACAGCATTCTTGACACACGTGCGGATGAGCGGTTCCATGACTGGTGTGACCTACGACACGATCATTCGCAACGGCCGGTGGTTCGACGGGACCGGCGGCCCCTCGGCGATACGGGACATCGGCATCCGCGCCGGCCGGATCGCGGCGGTGAGCGACACCCCTCTCGACGACTCCGGCTGCGAACGCGTCATCGAGGCAGCGGGCAAGTGGGTACTGCCCGGGATGGTCGACATCCACACCCACTACGACGTCGAGATACTCGCCGGGCCGTCGCTGTCGGAGTCGCTGCGCCACGGGGTCACCACGATCATGGTGGGGTCGTGTTCGCTGTCGACGATCCATGTCGACGGCACCGACGCCGGCGATCTGTTCGGCCGCGTCGAGGCCATCCCCCGCGAGCACGTCATCGACGCGATCGACCGGCACAAGACCTGGTCGAACTGCGAGGACTACATCGCCGCGCTCGAGGCCCGACCGCTCGGCCCGAACGTCGCGGCATTCATCGGCCACTCGGACATGCGTGCCGCGACCATGGGCCTCGACCGGGCGACCCGGAAGGATCAGCGGCCCAACGCCCACGAGCAGACCCAGATGGAACGCTGGCTCAACGAGGCGCTCGACGCCGGCTTCATCGGGATGTCGTCGCAGCAGCTGCTGTTCGACAAGCTCGACGGCGAGGTCTGCCGGTCGCGCACCCTGCCGTCGACCTACGCGAGGCCTCGGGAACTGCGTCGACTGAAGTCGTTGCTGCGCAGGCGCGATCGCGTCCTGCAGTCGGGACCTGATCTCAAGAACCCGTTGAACGTGGCCTCGCAGCTGGTGCAGTCGTTGGGCATCGGCCGACGCCCGCTCAAGACGAGCCTGCTGTCTGCCGCCGACATCAAGGCCAACCCGCAGGCGATCCGGATCATCGGTCCGCTCGCCCGACTGATCAACCGGCTGGGCGGCAACTTCCGCTGGCAACACCTGCCGGTGCCGTTCGAGGTCTACGCCGACGGCATCGATCTGGTCATCTTCGAGGAGTTCGGTTCGGGTGCGGCCGCGTTGCATCTGAGCGACGAGATGGCGCGCAACGAGCTGCTGCGCGACGAGGGCTATCGCCGCCGATTCCGCAAGGACTACGAGAGCAGGTTCGGCACCCGGGTGTGGCATCGCGACTTCTTCGACGCCGAGATCGTCGCGTGCCCCGACCCCGCGGTGATCGGCAGGTCGTTCGGACAGGTCGGTGTCGATCGCGGCGGCGTCCATCCCGTCGACGCGTTCCTCGACCTCGCCCTCGAACACGGGAAGGCGCTGCGGTGGCGCACGACGATCTCCAACCACCGCCCCGAACTGCTCAAGAAGATGGCCGCCGAACCGGGCATCCAGATGGGGTTCTCCGACGCCGGGGCGCATCTGCGCAACATGGCGTTCTACAACTTCGGGCTCCGACTGCTGCGCCACGTGCGCGACGCCGAGCTCGCGGGTACGCCGTTTCTGTCGATGGAGCAGGCGGTACACCGACTCAGCGGAGAGCTCGCCGACTGGTACCGGATCGACGCGGGTCATCTGCGGGTCGGTGACCGAGCCGATCTGTTCATCCTCGACCCGGAGCGGCTCGACGAGTCGTTGGACGGTTATCACGAGGAGGTCGTCGCGCAGTACGGCGACCTGTCGCGGATGGTCAACCGGAACGATCCGACCGTCGAGGCCGTGTTCGTGGGCGGTGAACCGGTGTTCCTCGACGGTGAGCCGACCGATGTCCTCGGCCACCGGCGCACCGGTCGCTTCCTGCGCGCCGACGCGGCGCCGGCCGCATCCACCTCGACGAGAGCGGTGAGCAATGTCGGTTGACGACGCGGTCCTTGGCCTGTGGAACGCGCTGTCGCAACGGGATTGGGACGGTGTGAAGACGTTCCTCTCCGACGACTGCATCTACGTCGACATGCCTGTCGGACCCACCCTGGCCGCCCGGGGACCCGACGACATCGTCAAGCGCCTGAAGGTCGGACTCGAGGCGTTGGCGAAATACGAGAACCACCCGGGGCTGCTGGTGAGCAACGGCTCCGACGTGATGTTCGAGCACTCCGAGTCGTGGGCGTGGACCACCGGGGAGACCGCCGAGCTGCCGTTCGTGTCGGTGCACCGGGTCGTCGACGGGAAGGTGACGCTGTGGAAGGACTACTGGGACTTCAACGCCATCCTCGGCAGCGCTCCCTCGTCGTGGATGGACGATTTCGCCGGCGCGGACGTCTCCTGGGTCTTCGACGCCACCGACCACGTCTGAGAAGCCTATGGTCGGGTGATGTCGCGTACACAGCTCACACCGGGACCTGACCACCCCATCACCGTGACCCCCACCGGACACCGCGTGACGGTGTCCGTCGGCGGCGTCACGGTCGCCGAGACCGACGCGGCGCTGACCCTGCAGGAGTCGTCGTACCCCGCGGTCCAGTACATCCCGATCGGCGACGTCGACCCGGCATCGCTGCAGTCGTCGGACACCACGACCTACTGCCCGTACAAGGGTGACGCGTCGTACTACGACCTCGACGTCCGCGGGACCACGCAGTCCGACACCGTGTGGGTCTACACCGAGCCCTATGACGCAGTCGCCGACATCAAGGACCACGTCGCCTTCTACCCCGATCGCGTCGAGATCACCGTCGCCGACTGACACTCGGCGACGTCGACGGCGGGAAGGTTCGACAACGCTGCGGCGTTGCGACCACTGTCGCGCCTCGTCACCGGGGTGTGGCCCTCAGCGCCCGTCGACCCAGCCCTCGGGGGAACCTCCATGAGTCAGACGGTCATCGTCACCGGCACCGACCGGTCATCGAGTCCTGCCGGCCGGCGGGACGCGACCTGGTTGATCGCCGTGTCAGCGGCGCTGTGGGGTCTCGACGGTCTGCTGCGCAAGCCCCTGGCGTCCGACCTCGCCGCGGGCACGATCGTGCTGTGGGAGCACCTCATCCCGATGGTCGTGCTCGCTCCCTTCCTGCCGTCGGCGATCCGCGCCTTCGGCCGACTCGGTCTGCGGGACAAGGCCGCGGTGGTGGTCATCGGCGTCGGGTCGTCGGCTGTGGCGACCGCGCTGTTCACGCGGGCGTTCACGATCGCCGGGAGCAGTGGTGACTTCATCACCCCGCTCGTCTTGCAGAAATTGCAGCCCGTCCTCGCCATCGCCCTGGCGGTGTTGCTCCTCGGCGAACGCCTGCGTCCCCGCTTCGCGCTGTATGTGATCCCCGCCCTCGTCGGCGCCTGGCTCCTCGCCTTCGCCGACCCGCTACACCTGAGTGTGTCCGAACTCGAGCCGGCACTGCTCGCGCTCGGCGCCGCCGCTCTGTGGGCGGTCGGCACCGTCCTCGGGCGGCTGGTGTCGCCGTCACTGACACCCCGCCACCTCACCACCCTGCGGCTGGGGTTCGGCACGGTCGGTGCATTCGGCGTCGTCGGGGTGACCGGCGCGCCCGTACTGCCGACGTGGGGCGACGCGGTCGGTCTCGTCCTGCTCGCCCTCATCCCGGGGTTGCTCGCCCTGACGCTGTACTACCGCGCCCTGCAGTCGACCCCGGCGTCCCGGGCAACGCTGGGCGAACTCGCCTTCCCGGCCACCGCCGCCGTCGTCGGAGTGCTCGTGCTGGGCACGAGCCTGGCCTGGTCGCAGTGGACGGGTCTCGGGATCGTCGCCGTGACGGTCACCGCGATGGGCGTCCGCGAGGCCCGCACCCACCCGCGAGGCCACCTCGCGACCACGACCGCCGGCACGTGACACTCAGGCCGGATCCGGGCCCGTGCGTGCACGCCACACCGAGATCGAGTCCTTCGCGGACCGGACGATGTCACCGCGCGCACCCGACACATAGGTGTACCGATCGACATCGGTGCCCGGCGATTCCACGGACCAGACGATCCGGCCGGTGACGGTGTCGAGGGAGTGCATTCCGGACAGGTCGCCGAACACGAGGTAGCGGCCGTCGGTGATACCGATCCGAGCGGTGAAGGAGTTGCGCCACGGCGTGGTCCAGACCCGTCGACCGGTGCGGGTGTCTATGCCGATCAGATTTCCGTCCAGCGATCCGGCGACCAGGACATCCCCGACGATGGCCGGCGTGACACCCCCGACCGGCCTACCCCAGTCGAGCACCGGGTCACGCCAGAGGAGCGCACCGCTGGTCGGGTCGAAGACACCGTCCCCCATCACCACCGGGGCGAACGGTGTGGCCAGAACCTGTGGTTGGAAACTGCCGCCCGCAAGGCTCAGGCGTTGGTTCTGGAGGGTGGTCCCGTTGTCGTCCATGAGCTGCTCGGTGTACCGGTCCAGACTCTCGGCGCGAAACAGGTCGACGCCTATCGGGCGCAGGGAGCCGTTGACGGCGAATCGTCTCGTTCCGGTGTCCAGCGCATAGACCGTCGACATGGAATACGGGTCCCCGAGCCCACCGACGATGAACAGATTCCGTGAAGGAACCAGCTCGGTCACCGACGCACTGGTACCCGCGTTCGGGACCAACCTCGTGAACGACGACATCGGTTTGTCGGCGGTCCCTGCCTGAATCACCACCGTCGTCGAGGGCCCTTGTCCGCGGCTACCGTTGATGAACGTGGTGCCGTCGATGATCGACACCCCCGAGACGTCGAAACCCGGGGTGGTCTCACTTCGTACGCGACCGGTGGCGGTGTCGACGATGATCACGCGCCTGTCAGACCAGCACGCGATCGCGTCGGTGACGGGCCCTTCCGAACATTGCCTGACGGGCCCCAGAGGGCGTTTCCACACGGTCGAGCCCTGAGTTCGGTCGAGGCCGACCAGTGTCACATCACTCGTGATGTCGGCTCCGCCGTACGTGCGCGGCTGACCGAGGGCAGCGATCAGATGAGTCGACGAGTCCACGAGAGTTCCGTAGCCGTTGCCATTGTCGAGGGAAGGAATGGTCCTGAGGACCTCACCGGGCTGATCGGTCAGACGTTTGACGTCGAGTGTCCAGAGCGGCGTCGGACGGACGCCGAAGCCGAGCGAGCGCATCCGGTCGGCCTCGCGGCGCCGGTCGTAGTCGTGACCGACCTTCCACGTGATCGCAGCCGAGGCGATCGCCGTCATCGCGACGAGAACGATCACGAGCCCGCGTTTGCTGTTCACAGATAGGGACGGCACGGGGGTGAACCTATCGCCCATCCACTCGAAAGTTCGCGCAAGTAGCAAACCAGGGGGATGAAAATCGGTTGCCGGGCAACAGACCCTCGTCCGACACTGGTCGCGATGACCCTCACCAGCACTGAGATCGAGACATTCGTCCGCGATGGATTCGTGGCCGTCCGGGGCGCGGCGGACCGCCCGACGATCGACGAGTGCCGCAGGCAACTGTGGGATCTCGTCTCCGAGGACCCGACCGATCCGAGCACCTGGACCGAGCCGGTGCGACGGATGGACAGCCCGATCACCCCGGCCTTCACGAGAGCCGCACAGGCGACCGCACTCACCGAGGCGTACGACCAGCTCGTCGGCCCGGGCCGCTGGCAGCGACGGGTCGAGCTCGGGAATGTCGCGATCCGCTTCCCCGCCGGCGCCGAGTCGAACGACACCGGATGGCACATCGACGCGAGCTATCTACCCCCGGACGCGAGTCGCTACTTCGTCAACGTGTCGTCACGGGACCGCGGGTTGCTGATGCTGTTCCTGCTCTCCGACGTCGGCGCGGACGACGCGCCGACGCGTCTCAAAGTCGGCTCACACCAGGATGTCCCGCGGTTCCTGGCGCCCTACGGCGACGGCGGGGTCGACATGTTCGAACTGTGCGGCGTGATGGACTCCGCCGGCGCCCTCGACTCCCCCGACCGCGCAGAAGCAGTCGCGACCGGCGAGGCGGGTGACGTGTTCCTGTGCCATCCGTTTCTCGTCCACGCCGCCCAGTCCCATCGCGGGACGCAGCCACGATTTCTGTCGCAACCAGGTCTGAT
>NZ_JAEMTF010000005.1:0-12700 GCF_016462415.1 Williamsia sp.
CGATCACCGCGTCGCAGTTCTCGATGGATCAGGGCAGCACGAAGGTCTGAGCGACGCCACGCGCGATCTGATCGGCGTTGGATCAGATTCGATGGTGGTGAGCAGGTGTTGCTGACCGGGCTGAAACGATGCATCGAGTGTGCTGTGCGCACAGGTAAGTTGGTGTGTGGACGGCGCACGCTCGGTGCGTAGTTTCGGCACTGTCGGCGGCTCGTGTCACGAGGTGTGTGGGTCCAGAGCCGCTGACGGTGCGGAAACGCGTCGTCGAGTGTGCGTTGTTCTCGAGGCACGGTGCGTCGGGTGGTGAGCACACTCGACTGGCGTTTTCCACACAGTCAGCACGGAAGGTGTTGTTTCGGACCAATCGGCGGCTTGTGTCTGGTCAGTCGGTCCAGATGGTCGACGGATCGGTGGCCGCGCGCGCCGGCACCGCGGGTGTGTCGGTGCTGGTACGCGAAAAGCGCGGTGCCGGAGCGGCTTGCATGACCGAGTCGATCTCGGTGAGGTTCCGTCGAGCCGCCATGTGCGGGTGCTCAGGGGCCTCGGCGAAGGTGAGAACGGGTGTGGTGCACGCGTCGGTGCCGTCGAAGATCGCGGCCCATTCGTCGCGTGTCCTCGACGCGAACGTCTCGGTGAACCGTGCCTTGAGCTCGGGCCACCGTGCGATGTCGTTCTGGTCGGGCAGATCGGCGTCCGCCAGGCCCAGGCCCGCGATCATCTCGGCGTAGAACTGTGGCTCGATGGCGCCCGCGGCCATGTACTTGCCGTCGGAGGTCTCGTACACCTCGTAGTAGGGCGCACCGGTGTCGAGCAGGTTCACGCCGCGCTGGTCCTGCCACAGCCCGGTGCCGCGGAACGCCCACATCATCTGTCCCAGAACCGAAGCGCCGTCGACCATCGCGGCGTCGACCACCTGTCCCTTGCCCGACTGCTGCCGCTCGACGATGGCCGCCAGCACCCCCAGTACGAGGAACATCGACCCTCCGCCGAAGTCACCCACGAGGTTCAACGGCGGCGTCGGACGTTCCTCGGCACGGCCGACGGCGTGCAGGAGACCGGTCAGCGAGATGTAGTTGATGTCGTGGCCGGCCCGGTCGGCGAGCGGACCCTCCTGGCCCCATCCGGTCATCCGCCCGTAGATCAGCCCCTCGTTGACGGCGTGCAGATCGTCGGGTCCGAGACCCAATCGCTCCATCACACCGGGGCGGAAACCCTCGACGATCACATCGGCCTTCTCGATCAGGCGGAGGACGGCTGCTTTGTCCTCGGGCGACTTCAGGTTCGCCTCGACAACCGCCGAACGCCCACGCAGCAACTGATCGGCGTTACGGCCGGGTGTGGGCAACGTGCCCGCGCGCTGGACACGGATCACGTCGGCGCCGAGGTCGGCGAGCACCATGGCGGCGTGCGGTCCCGGGCCGATCCCGGCGAACTCGATCACTCGCACGCTGCTCAGCGGGCCATTCTGGGGACGGTTGCTCTCGCTCATCGCACACCTCGTCGTCGACAGTGGGGAACGCGTCCGCACCTGGCGGCCGCACGGTACCTCAGCATCGCATAACTGAATGCGGGTTCATATGTGGGGTGCGGCGCGCCGAGGGACGGCACCTGTTCCCGCGACACGCCGACGTCTCGAAATCCATTACGCGCTTCCGGTGTTCAGATCCGGTCGCGGTGTCTACCATTGTCCGAATGACCTGCCCCGGTGGGCTCGGAGCGCAGACGTGGCCCGAGCTGGACGAACGCGGGTGCACTCTGGTCGTACCGCTCGGATCCGTCGAACAGCACGGTCCTCATCTCCCGCTCGACACCGACGTGCGGATCGCCGCCGCGGTCGCGGAGGGGGCGACGGCGCGTGTCGCGGGTGATGTCCTGGTGGCGCCGGCTCTCAACTACGGGGCCAGCGGGGAACACCAGAGCTTCCCGGGGACCCTGTCGATCGGTCACGAGGCGCTACGGATCCTTCTCGTGGAGTTCGGACGCAGTGCCTGTCTGTGGGCCCGGCGCGTCGTGTTCGTCAACGGCCACGGCGGCAACGTGGCCACCCTCGCGTCGGCGGTGGCCCTGCTGCGCCACGAGGGCCGCGACGTGACCTGGTTCCCGTGTGCTCTCGCCGGGGCCGATGCTCACGCAGGTGACACGGAAACCTCACTGCTGCTTCATCTCTCACCCCATCTCGTCCGAGTGGCCCGGGTTGCGTCAGGCAACACCGCCCCGGTGGGTGAGCTGATGGGTGCCATGCAATCCGGCGGGGTACGTGCCGTGAGCGCCACCGGCGTTCTCGGGGATCCCGCCGGCGCCACCGCGGATCGGGGACGTGCGCTGTTCGACGACCTCACCGCCCGTCTCGTCTCCGCCGTGGACCGGTGGTCGCCGGACGCGAACGGCATGATCCGATGACCCCGAACACCACACCGTCGGTCGACGAAACCGCGCCGGATGCCGATGACGAACGCCCGGTGACGCCGAAGCAGGCGTTGCCCAACGGCTTTCAGGTCCAGATCGACGTTCGCGCAACGGTGGTCCCCGGTGGACGGCACATCGTGGGCGGCTCTCCGCTCCGTGTGCTGTCGCTGTCGGCGGCGGCTACGGAGATGATCGATCCCGACGGTCGGATCCTCGTGAGCAGCCCGGCCACCGCATCCCTGGCCCGAACGCTGCTCGACGCCGGCGTCGCCCATCCCCGTCCGATGTTCGGACCCACCGAGTCCGACGTGACCGTGGTGATCCCGGTGCGCGACAACCAGATCGGGATCGATCGACTGATGTCGGCGCTGCACGGCGTGCGCATCATCGTCGTCGACGACGGATCGCGCGTGCCGGTGAGTGCCGACGGTGCCGAGGTGATCCGGACCGAGCGCAGCGCCGGGCCCGCCGCGGCCCGCAACCTGGGTGCGGCCCGGGTGCTGACCGACTTCGTGGCCTTCCTCGACTCCGACGTCACGCCGGGGTCGGACTGGTTGCCCAGATTACTCGGCCATTTCTCCGACGAGCAGGTCGCGATGGTCGCGCCGCGGATCACCGCGATGCGGCCGGACGGCGGCCCGATGGCCCGGTACGAGGCATTGCACTCGTCGCTGGACATGGGTCGACGAGAAGGCCCAGTCGCACCGGGGACCCGGATCGCCTACGTGCCGAGCGCAGCGATGATCCTGCGGCGCAGTGCATTCGATGGGTTCGACGAGTCGCTGCAGGTGGCCGAGGACGTCGATCTGTGCTGGCGCCTGCGGTCGGACGGGTGGGTCATCCGTTACGATCCGGTCGCCCTGGCCGAGCACGACCACCGTGCTGCGCTCCGCGCGGGTCTCGATAGGCGTCGGTACTACGGGACCGGTGCCGCGCTGCTCACCGACCGGCACCAGACGTTGGCGTCGCCCATGGTGATGAACACCCCGATGATGGTCGCCATGGTCGCCGCCCTCACCCGTTCGAGGTGGGGCTTCGGACTGATGGTCGCGATGATCGGGTTCATCGCGCACCGACTCCACCAGCGGATCGCCCACATCCCGGACGCACCCCGCGTCGCCGCGAGGCTCACCGCGCAGTCCGTGGGGTTCGGGTTCCTGCAGATGGCGTCGGCGTTGTGTCGGCACTACTGGCCGCTGTCGATCCTGCTGGCCCTCGTGTCCCGTCGCTTTCGATCGGTCCTGCTGGCCGTGGCGCTGGCCGAGGGTGTCGTCGAGTGGATGCGCTCGGAGATGCTCAACCCCGATGCGCCTGTCCGACTGGGCGTCACACGATTCGTGGCCATCAAGCGACTCGACGATCTCGCCTACGGCACCGGGCTGTGGCAGGGGGCGGTCACCGGCCGCAATCTCGGCGCCCTGCGCCCGGTGATCGGGCGCTGGGGGTCCGCCGCGCTCCCGTCCTCGGCCGCGGGCCGACGACCACCGGAGTGAACGCGAGGCGTCGGATCGTCGTGGTCGGCGCGGGCAGCTGTGGGTGTGTGGTGGCCGAGCGGCTGACCCGCGACGACGACATCGAGGTGATCCTGCTCGAAGCGGGCCCGTCCGGTGCCGCGGACGCCGATCTGCGTCTGTCCGTCCTGCCGATCGGGGCGTCGTCGGACCGCGTGACCCACCATCGGGACGCCTCGGGGCTGGGACTCCCGCGCGGTCAGGGACTGGGCGGGTCATCGGCGGTCAACGGCGGCTACTTCATGCGGTGGCACGACGACGACTTCATCGGTTGGGAGCAGCAGCGGTGGGACCCCGACACCGTCACCCGCGCCTACGACGAACTCGACGGCGGACCGCACGGAGGTGGGGTGATGTCGGTGCGCCGCCTCGCCGACGACGAACTGCACCCCGTCGCCCACGCCTTCGAAAAGTACTGGCAAGAAGCAGGATACGACGTGGTCGAATCAGTTTCGCCACGCGTCGGGGTCAACCGGGTCCGGTCGAACTCGGTGGGTGCGCTGCGGATGCCCGCCGACCGCGGACCGCTGGGACGGGCGCGTGGTCGAGGAAACCTGAGCGTGCGCACCGGTGCTCGGGTGGAGCGGCTCGAGGTCGCCGGGGCTCGGGTGAGCGGTGTCCGTCTCGCCGACGGCGAGACCATCGCCGCCCACGAGACGATCCTGTGCGCCGGCACCCTGGCGTCCGCGGCGCTGATCGCGCGGTCCACCGGGGTCGGCGCGACGCATCGGATCGCCGAGCACCGGGAGCTGCTGGTGCGGTGTGCTCTGACCGACAACGCGCACGCGACACCGCGTCCACTGCTGCCGACCGTTCTGCACACCGAAGATTTCATGGAGATCCGCTGCTACAACGGTGATTTCGCGCACTACATCGAAGGTCTGGCGCCGACCGCGTCAGCGATCGGGGTGGCACTGATGGCACCCAGGACGGTGGGCACGCTGACCATCGACGAGACCGGCCGACAACAGGTGGACCTCGGCACCGTCGACCCCTCCGATGTCGAGCGCATGCGGTCATGGGCGCGGCGCGTGCAGGAGATGGTGACCGGACCCGCATTCTCCGGACTTCTCGACCCCGGCACCGCCACGGTCGACGAGACGATACTGACATCGCAACACGCGTGGGGGTCGATGCCGATGGGGCGCGCCACCGATTGGCTGGGCGTACCGACGGGATTCGACGGTCTCCGGGTGATCGACGGATCGATCCTGCCGACCCCGGGATCGAGTGGACCCCACGAGACGCAGATGATGATGGCCTCGACGATCGTCGATGCGATCGTCACCGAGGCGCGCTGAGTGCGCTCACCCGTCGGTGACGAGGGCCAGGTGCGCTCGCACCGACTCACGCAGGGCGTCACTGTAGTTCGCGATATCGGGTAGAACCTCGTCGTCGGCGGTGACGACGATCATCAGACGGCCCAGACCCGAGACCACGAAGTGGGTGATCGTCGACCATGCACCCAACGGGGCGAACCCGAACCCGGACGCCGTGGGCACCCCCAGCATCGACGCGATCGGTGTGTGGTTGATGACGCTGGAGAACGCCGTGTTCACGGTGGATCGCGGGGCGCGGCGACGCTCGGAGAATCGGGTGAGGACACCGAGCAGCCGTAGCACCGGCGCGGGAACCGAGAACACCATGCGCCAGTAGCGACTTCGCATGGTGGTCGCCGCCCGTTGCTTCTCCGCCGCGGTGGTCGCGGTGATCGCGGCGATCCGTGTCGACAGGTCGTTCGTGGTGGTGTGCATGTCGATCGCGAGGGGCAGGAACTGGTTGGCGGCGTCGGAGTGGATCTCCTTGCGGGTCGACATCGGCACGATCGCCCGCATCGAGGTCGTGGGGGCCTCGCCCAGAGAGGCGAGGTGGTTCTGCATCGCCCCGCCGACGATCGACAGGAGCACATCGTTGACGGTGGCGCCGGGGATCAGGTTCTTGATCCGCTTGGCGTCGTCGAGAGCGAACTCGACGTAGTCGGCGTTTCGGCGGCCCCGGATCCCGGTGTTGAACCGCGTGCTCGGGGCCGGGGTCCCCGGCGAGTCGGGTCGATCGGCACGACGCGTGCCGGTGATGCCCTCGTGCACTGCCCGGATGACATTGACGCCGAAACGTCCCCACACCGCCGGTGCGATGAGCACCTCGCGCGCGACGAGGCGGGCCGTGCTCCGATCGCGGCCGCCGATGGACCGGGGCTCGACCGGCGGGAGGTCGTCGGGGTCGTCGGTCAGCAGTCGGTGCATCGTCTCCTCCCATCCGATTCCGTCGAACGCCGCGTGGTGGAAGGAGATGGCCACGATGGTGGCGAGTCCGACCCGATCGGGGACACCGCTCACGTCCGCGATCACATCGACGTTCCACAGCGGGCGGTGGAAGTCGAACGGGGTGTCGGCGATGGTCGCGAGTATCGACTGCGCCTGCGGCCAGGTCGATCCCACCGGCGGATGAAAACGGATATGACGCGTGAGATCGAGATCGGGGCGATGTACCCAGTACGGATGGCCGATGTCGCCGGGCAGTCGGAACAGGACGCTGGCGAAGATCTCGTCGGCGCCGAGTCGTTCGAGAAGGGTGGCGGTGACGGTCTCGGGATCGAGCCCGCAGGGACCACCGTCGGGATGCGCGAGGACCCAGCACGACACGACGGTGGCGGCCAGATGCGTGTCGTCGAGATAGACGTACGCGGAGTCGCGTGGACGCAGCTGCCTCATCGCGCGACCGTGCCGGCGGCGGCTCGCGGAGCCGGATTCGGTCGAGTGCAGCGCGTTAGGGTCATCAGATGACGAGCATCGCAGACCCGGCCGTCCGGGCATTCCTGAACGAGGGAACCAAGACAGGACACCTCGGATACGTCGCGTCCGACGGACGGCCGCTGGTCGCGCCCGTGTGGTTCGTGCTCGACGGGGACCGGATCGCATTCAACACCGGCGCCGGCACGGCGAAGGGGAAGGCGATGGCCCGCGACCCCCGAGTGGTCCTGACCGTCGACCTGCAGGAGCCGCCGTACGCCTTCGTCCAGGTTCAGGGTGTGGTCGAGGTGAGCGAGGACCTCGACGAGGTGCGCCGGGTCGCGACCGCCGCCGGTGCCCGGTACATGGGCGACGACCGGGCGGTGGAGTTCGGCGAGCGCAACGGGGTGGTGGGGGAGCTGGTCGTGTGGATCAACACCACCAAGGTCATAGCGAGTTTGGACGCAACTGCCTGACGTCATCCGGTCGATCGACAAACAATCCACGGGAATTGTTTGGGAGCTTTTTTATTCCCTTTATCACCGACTGAATGGTTCTCCCTCGGTTATGCTCAGCCTGCGTCTAAATAAGCGGTGTTCACGCCGCTGATGGAGGGTGAACATGACTCGGTTCGAATCACTGATCGATTCCGTCGGCAACACCCCGCTCGTGGGACTGCAGAACTTGTCACCGCGCTGGCACGAGGACTCCTCGGGGCCCGCTGTTCGTCTCTGGGCCAAACTCGAGGACCACAACCCGACGGGTTCGATCAAGGATCGACCGGCCCTGCGGATGATCGAATGCGCGGAGCGGGCAGGCCGATTGCGACCCGGATCGACGATCATCGAGCCGACCAGTGGTAACACCGGGATCGCGCTGGCCATGGCGGCCAAGCTCAAGCGCTACCGACTCGTCTGCGTGATGCCGGAGAACTCGACCGCCGAGCGGCAGATGATGCTCCGGATCTACGGGGCGTCGATCATCCTGACCCCGGCCGCCGAGGGCGCCAAGGGCGCTGTCGACGCGGCCGGGCGCCTGGCCGCCGAGAACCCCGAGTGGACGTTGCTCGATCAATACAGCAACGGCGTCAACGCTCAGGCGCATTTCGAGTCGACCGGTCCCGAATTGTTCGCCGACCTACCCGAGATAACGCATTTCGTCGCCGGACTGGGAACCACCGGAACGCTCAACGGCGTGAGCCGTTACTTCCACGTGCACAAGCCGTCCGTCGAGATCATCGCCGCAGAGCCGGTTTTCGGCGACAAGGTGTGCGGGCTGCGGAACCTCGACGAGGGATTCGTCCCCGACCTCTACGACGCCTCCATGCTCACCGAGCGGTATCCGATCCACGCCGAGACATCCGCGCAGTACGTCCGAGCGCTGCTGGACCTCGAGGGCATCTTCGCCGGCGCGTCCACCGGCGGGATCCTGGAGGCCGCGGTGGGGATCGCGCACCGCGCGATCCGCGCACGCGAGCGAGCCGACATCGCGTTCGTCATGCCCGACGCGGGGTGGAAGTATCTGTCGACCGGCGCGTACCTCGATGACGACTCGCACTCCGTCATCGAACATCTCAACTCGGTGGCCGTCTGAGCTGAACTGTCCGCGAGCGGGTGCGGACTCGGGCCAGGGTTGGTTCGGTGCGGCGTCAGTTGCGCGACGCAGCGGCCCGACGGTATCCACGCAGCGCCGGGTAGATGAACACGGCGACGATCGCCACGGACCACGCGACCGTCTTGATCAGGCCGTCGCCCACCGGTGCGCCGGTCGCGAGGGCTCGCATCGTGTCGATCGCACAGGTCATCGGTTGGTTCGCCACGATCGGGCGGATGACGGCCGGATACGCGCTGATCGGGGAGAAGCCCGAGTTGAAGAACATGAACAGGCTCGACACGAGCGACATGATCGGTACCAGCGGCACGTTCGACGACGACAGGGCGACCGTCAACACCAGGGTCGAGAAGGCCACGCCGTAGAGCAGGGCGACACCGAAGATGGCCAACGCCGAGAGCAGGCCCTGGTTGAAGCGCCAGCCGATGAACATCCCCAGCAGGGTCAGGATGATGGTGCCCAACAGGATTCGGGCGAGTTCGGCGACGATGCGAGCGCTCAGATCCGCGCCGCGGTGCACGGGCATCACGTAGATGCGGGTCAGCAGGCCGGTCTTGCGTTCGGTGGTGAGCCGGACACCGCTGGCGAGCGACCCGAACATCGCCCCCACGAGCACCACGAGCGGCACCGTGCCGAACGCGCTGTTCTGCCCCGTCGCCTTGCCGATGGCGTCGCCCAACACCACCTTGAACATGATCATGCTCAGCGCCGGGAACAGGAGGGTCTGCAACAGCGTGGTGCGGTCGCGCGTCCAGACGAGGAACTGACGACCCGTCAGCACCGCTGTGTGGGTCAGATACGCGTGTAGGCCGCGTTCGCCGGTCGACTCGGTGGGCGGGAAGGCGGTGACGCGCGAGTTCTCGCGCTCCAGCAGCGCGACACCGCCGCCGGTGTCGGCGGATTCCTCCGACCCGCCGGCCTGCCACGCCGCCGAATCCCGGAGCGGCGTGAGCCGCATGGTGGGCGCCGAGTCGTCGACCTCGGACCGTCGTCGTCCGTCACGATCGTCGGTGGGATGGGTGTCGGTGGCCGGGGAGACGACCGTCCATGGTCCGACCACCGCGCGGAACGACCCCGTGCCCGGGAAGGTCACCTGTGGGGGAGTGTCGATCGTGACGCGTCTGGTCTCGCTGTCGTCCGGGGTCACCGACTGGCGCCGCGACCGCCTCGAACCCTCCGGGGAGTGCCAGTGCGGGGTCGGCTGCGGTGTCGCGCCTCGATGGCGCGGACGTGACGGGATCGAGCGTCGACGATCGGGATCGCCCGACGGCTGGCCCGTGATCTCCCAGTTCATCGGCGCGCCGTCTTGATCGTGATGTACGCGCCGGCGCCGAGCGCGAACACGGCGATGCCGACTGCCCAGATCGCCGGTGCGACCGCCTTGTCCCAGGTGAAGCCGCCCTGGTCGAAAGCACGCATCAACTCGGTGAACTGGGAGATGGGTTGATTGCGGGCGAACGGTCGGATCCACTCCGGGAACTGCGACTCGGGCACGAAGCCGGTGGACAGCATGCCCAGGATCAACTGGGGAAGTGCGAGCGCCTGGCTGGTGGCCTCGGGGTTGCTGGCGAGGACTCCGATCGCGTCGGCGCCGAGCGCGAGCAGGATGCCGATCACCAGCGCCACACCGAGGAACGCCAGGAAGTTCCCGACACCGAGCTGCGGTCGCCATCCGATCACGAGTCCGGAGAGCAGGGCCCAGGTGAGCGAGACCAGCAGGAGCACGATGTTGGCGCACAGGCGCGCCACCATCGGGATGATCGGACCGATCGGCATGCTGCGCAGGCGGTCGGTGATGCCGACGGTCCCGTCGGTCGCGGCGCGCATCGCGGCCGACGTCGCGACGAAGCCGACCGACTGCAGGCAGATCACCGGCATGAGGAACTGCGCGTAGTTGACGCCGGGCAGGACGTCGAAGATGCCGCGTAGCGGCACGTAGAAACAGATGGTGAGCATCACCGGGGCGAAGATGCCCAGCACGAACTCGCCCTGACGGAGCATCCCCCGCAAGGACCGGCCGGTGAGGGCCACGGTCTGGCCCCATGAGCTGATCGACGGGCGGGGGCCCTTGTCGACGACCAACACCTCTCCGGAGAGGGTCGTCGTCACCGCGGATCCCGGGTCGGTTCGGCGGCTGCGTCGGCAGGCGACTCGGTCAACTTGAGGAACACGTCGTCGAGTGATGGGCGACGCAGCCCCACATCGGTCAACGCGATGTTCTCGGCATCGAGGCGCCGCACGATCTCGACCAGTGTGTTCGTACCGCGGGTGGCCGGGATGGTCAGCGACGTGCCCGCGGGGTTGACCCGGATCTGGTCGGCGGGTGCGAGGTCGGCCAGCAGCTGCTGGATCCGGCCGATGTCGTCGGGGTAGCTCGGGAGTACCTCGCAGAAAGTGCCGCTGACGCGTTCCTTCAGCTCGTCGGCGGTGCCCTCGGCGATGACCTTGCCCTTGTCGATGACGACGATGTTGTCGCTGAGCAGGTCGGCTTCCTCGAGGTACTGGGTGGTCAGCAGCGTCGTGATCCCCAGGTCGCGCAGAGAGGTGACGATGTTCCAGACGTCCTGCCTGCTGCGCGGGTCGAGTCCGGTGGTCGGCTCGTCGAGGAACACCACCTCGGGCCGCACCACCAGTCCGCAGGCGATGTCGATGCGTCGGCGCATGCCGCCGGAGAACTTCCCGACCCGGCGCGCCGCGGCGTCGGTCAGGTTGAACGCCTCGAGGAGCTCATCGGCCCGCAGGCGGGCCTGCTTCTTGTGCAACCCCATCAGACGACCGAACAGGATCAGGTTCTCGCGGCCGGTCAGCGCCTCGTCGAGTGCTGCGAACTGGCCCGTGAGCATGATCGACCGACGCACCGCGGCACGATCGGCGACAACGTCGTGACCGGCGATGCGCGCCGAGCCGGCGTCGGGGAGAAGAAGCGTGGTGAGCATGTTGACCGTGGTGGTCTTGCCCGCGCCGTTCGGACCGAGCAGACCGAGAACCGTTCCCGTCGCCACCTCGAAGCTGACGCCGTCGACCGCGGTGAAGTCGCCGAAGCGCTTCACGAGTCCCTCGGCGACCACGCTCGCACCCGTCGACGATCGGGTCACCGAGTCCGTCCGGGACGGATCGGTGTTCCGGTTCGACGTGACGTTCCTGCTCGGCTCCACCGATGTACCGTACGGCGCTGCAGTAGTCGGGTGGTCTCGCGTGCTCATGGACCCGGCCTGGCTTGCATGTCCGTCCTGTCCTGGAGATGGTGTCCGCCGTCGCAGTGTGGCGGCATCGAGTACACACCGAACTTAGCTCAGCAATCCACCGGTAACGCCACCGCGTGATCCGACGATAAGTATCCCGTGAACCCGATACCGGCCATTTTCGATTCGTAGATCGGCAAGCGGCTAGTATTTTCGCAGAGCGCGACAACGCGGGCAGTGGAATCGGGTGTCGTCCTGAGTCCGGTGATTATCACGGATTCGCAGGAACAGGTGATGGAAGGAGAACGTGGTGGCAATTCAACTTCGTTCGCACCGAAACTCGAACACGATGTCCGTCCGCACGGCGCACGTCGCGGACGACAACAACTCGCTGGCGCACCTCGTCACGTCTGCTGCTGCCGCCGCTCCCGATGTACCCGCCATCTGCAAGCCCGGCCTGACCGTGACGTTCGGTGAACTGGCCACGCGGGCGACCGGCGCGGCCGGTGCCATGACCGGCGGGACCACGATCGACGACTCCGCGCTGACGATGGTGCTGATGATGACCGTTCCCGGGTTGGCGATGGCCGGCCCGTCGGGACTGGCCGCTACGCTGTCCGCGATCCGCATCCAGGCGACCATGGCGTTGGCCGGTCAGACGGCGCCTGAACCGCGATGAGCGACCACGCACGCCCCGACCAGGAAAGGTGACCACTTCATGAGCAATCCATTCGACGACGAAGACGGCAGGTTCTTCGTACTGGTCAACGACGAGAACCAGCACTCGCTGTGGCCGACGTTCGCCGACGTTCCCGCCGGCTGGAACAAGGTCTTCGGCGAGGCCTCCAGGGCCGAGTGCCTGGACTACGTCAACGAGCACTGGACCGATCTGCGGCCCCAGAGCCTGATCGACGCCATGGAAGCCGACGCCGCGAAGTAAGCCGCCCACGCTCTCGAACGAACGACCCCCGGTCCCTGCGGACAGGGGGTCGTTCTGCGTCGAGGGGTGGGGGTCCGCAGGTGGCCGTGGGCACGTTCGGTAACGCGACGGGCGCGGTCGCGACACGGACGTGGCACGAATCACAATGGCCGGTAACACGATCGACCATCGAGTTCTCAGCGTTTTCCCAGCTAGCAAGCACTTTCGGGCCAAATGTGGCACAGGTCACCGATAGATTGCGTAACAAAACCACAACCTAAACGACTGGGTTGCTCGCATAGTCTTCTCCCCAACACGTATGGTGACTCCAGACGCACAGGG
>NZ_JAEMTF010000005.1:12800-17210 GCF_016462415.1 Williamsia sp.
GGGTTGCTCGCATAGTCTTCTCCCCAACACGTATGGTGACTCCAGACGCACAGGGGTGAGAAATGTCATTTGCAGCAGTTCGGCCGGGGGGCTCGGTTGTCACGGGTGGTCACATGAACGCACAGGCGGTCGGTAAGGGTGTCACGCCCGACCTCGTCTCGGCGGTCCGACGGATCGCCGACACGACGCCGGAGCGTTCGGTCATCCGATACCACTACCGCACCATGACCTACCGCGATCTGACCGCGGCCATCGATCTGATGGTGCCGGTCACGCGCAGTCAGCAGATGGACGACCGTGCGGCCATCGTCGCCGCCGTCTTCGCGGGAATGCCCGCGTTGTCGTCCGAGCGCAACCCGGCGACGGTCGCCGCGGTCATCGACGGCACGTTCGCCAAGGTGCTGTCCGATCTGGCGGAACTGGATGCCGCGCCGTCGACCCTGCCCGCCGCGGGGCTGCGCACGAACGAGATCGACCTGCGAGGGATCGCCAGCCGGCTCGCCGGCGCCTGATCGACACCCGCAGTTCGCTGGTCCCACGCCGGGTCGCGCAACCGCCGCCTCGGCCGTCGTCCTATCCTGATCGTGTAACGTCGGTGGTCCATTAACCGATATTCACACAGCGTTCCTCTTGGTTGCGACTGTCCAGATCCGAGGGCATCTACCGCACAGATAAGCGTGTAATTCGCTTATCCGGGGCGCAGAATGAAAGCATCGTGTCCTGCCGCACCGCACGAATTCATCGTGCAATCATTGGCGGAGCAAGTGCGAGCACTCGTTCGGGATAGGAGCTAGGAAACTTGGTCGCTGGCCGCTTCGATGCTCCAGCAGAAGTGCCTTCCGACGCGTTCGAGCTCTCAGCGGCTCAGCGCGGTATCTGGTTTGCGCAACAGGCGTTGGGCTCCATTCCGATCAATATCGCCGAGTATGTCGAATTGCTCGGACCGATCGATCTCGAGGTCCTCACCGCCGCCACGAACATGGCCGGACGTGAGGCCGGCTCGGGGTTCCTTCGTCTCATCGCTACCGGTGACATGCCGATGCAGCACGTCGATGCGGCCACCGACGACTCGATCGACACCGTCGACTTCTCCGGCGAGCCCGACCCGCGCGCCCGCGCGCTCGAGTGGATGCGCGCCGAGTACAGCGCCCCCATCGACATCATCGACGACCGTCTCGTCATCACCTGCCTGATCAGGCTCGGACCCGACCACCACCTCTGGTTCTGGCGGGCCCATCACATCGTCATGGACGGTTTCGGCGCGACCGCGATGCTCGCGCGTGTCACCGAGCTGTACGTCGCGATGAAGCGCGGCGACGAGTTGCCCCCGGCCCGCGGCGCCAAGCTGACCGAGCTCGTCGACGGCGAGCAGGTCTATCGGTCCTCGACACGGTTCTCGAAGGACCGTGAGTACTGGTCGGAGCAGAACGCGGGGCTGCCGGCGGCCATCTCGTTGAGCCCGCGTCGTGAACCCCCCGGTGAGTTCTCGCGGGTCGTCTCGCAGGAACTGTCCGAACGAGTCGATGATCTCCTCGCCCAAGTGGCACGCGACAACCTCGGCAGTTCCGCTCCCGCGGTGATCGCGGCGTTCGCGGTCTACCTCGGACGCATGGCCGACACCGACGATGTCGTCCTGAGCCTGCCGGTCTCGGCCCGCAACACCGCCAAGCTGCGCAACGCCGCGGGCATGGTCTCGAACGTCGTTCCGCTGCGGCTCGCGGTGTCCGACTCGGCGACGGTCACCGAACTGATCACCGCGGCCCAGACCGGGCTCGCAGGCGCGCTGCGACGCCAGCTCTACCGGCACGAGGACATGCGGCGCGACATCGGCCAGGGCACCGGCGAACGGGGACTGTTCGGTCCCTCGGTGAACCTGATGATGTTCCAGTCGACCCTCGACCTCGGCGACGTCGTCGGCCACGTCAACGTCCTGACGACCGGTCCGGTCGAGGACCTGGCGATCAACATCTATCCCGGCGCTCAGGACAAGCGGCTGCGTATCGACCTCGAGGCCAACCCCCGGTTGTACGACGACGAGGACCTGGCGCGTCACCTCGCGCGGTTCACCGAGTTGCTCGAGCAGATGCTCACCGTCGACCGGGACACCGCGGTGGGAGCCCTCACGGTCGGATCGGCCGCCGAGATCGACACGGTCACCCGCGTGTGGAACGCGACCGATCACCCCGTCGCCGCCACGACGCTCGCCGCGCTCTGGCGAGCGCAGGCCGAGCGCACCCCCGACGCGACCGCGCTGTGGTTCGGCGACGACGCGATGACCTACGCCGAGTTCGGCGACCGCGTGGCGCGTCTGGCCCGGCTGCTGATCGAACACGGGGTCGGACCCGAGACCCACGTGGCACTCGCCATGCGGCGTTCGTTCGACCTGCTCGTGGGCATGTACGCGGTCATCGAGGCCGGCGGGGCGTATGTGCCTCTCGACGTCGACAACCCCGGCGAGCGGATTGTCTCGGTCCTACAGAGCAGCCGTCCCCGGGTCGTGCTGACCACCGACCGCGATGCGTTCGAGGTACCAGAGGTCGAATCGCTCGAGACCACGGTGCTGGCTCTCGACCGTCTCGACCTGACGGCGTACCCGTCTGAGCCGGTGACCGACGCGGAGCGAGTCCTGCCGCTACGTCCGGACAACACCGCCTACGTCATCTACACCTCCGGATCGACCGGTCGTCCCAAGGGTGTTGCGGTCAGTCACCGATCGATCGTCAACCGGCTGGAGTGGATGCAGGCGCAATACCCCTTGGCCGCAGACGATGTCGTCATGCAGAAGACCCCGGTCACGTTCGACGTGTCGGTGTGGGAGTTCTTCTGGGCCACCCAGCGCGGCGCGTCGATCGCGATAGCGGCACCCGAGGGTCATCGGGATCCGGAATACCTGCAGACGCTCATCGCGGCCCGGGCGGTGACGACGATCCACTTCGTGCCGTCGATGCTGGCCGTGTTCGTCGAAGCGGTCTCGGCGGAGTCGTTGACGTCGCTGCGCCGGGTCTTCGCCAGCGGCGAGGCCCTCGCGCCCACCACGGCCGCCCGCCTGGCGTCGCTGGTCGATGTCGGCATCCACAACCTCTACGGCCCCACCGAGGCGGCCGTCGACGTGACCTACCACCGCTACCGCCCGGAGGACGTCGACTCCGTCCCCATCGGCGCACCGGTGTGGAACACCCGCGCGTACGTGCTCGACCGGGCTCTGCGGCCATGTGTCGTGGGCGCTGTCGGCGAGCTCTACCTCGGCGGTGTCCAACTCGCACGCGGGTACGTCGCCGATCCGCGGCAGACGTCGGGGCGCTTCCTCGCCTCCCCCCACGGCGCGCCCGGCGAGCGCATGTACCGCACCGGCGACCTCGTCCGGTGGACCATCGACGGTTCGTTGGAGTACCTGGGGCGCAGCGATTTCCAGGTCAAGGTGCGCGGACTGCGGATCGAGCTCGGTGAGATCGAGGCGGCCGTCCGTACCGACGACGCCGTCCGCGAGACCGTCGTGACCGTGCACGAGAGTGCACACGGCCAGCGTCTGGTGGCGTACGTGGTGCCCGCGACGGGACGCGAGATCGACACCGCATCCATCATCACCGCCGTGCGGGCCGCGGTCCCGGGCTACATGGTTCCCGACGCGGTCGTCGCGCTCGACGCCATGCCTCTCGGCGCGACCGGCAAGGTCGACCGCAGGGCGCTGCCCACGCCGGACTTCGCCGCGCACACAGCGGTTTTCCGTCCTCCCACGACCGATCGCGAGCGTGCGGTGGTCGGGTTGGTGGAGGATCTCCTCGGCCGCACCGGAGTCGGCCTCGACGACTCGTTCTTCGGTCTCGGCGGCGACAGCATCATGTCGATCCAGCTCGTTTCCCGGGCCCGGGCCGCCGGTCTCCACTTCTCCTCGCGAGAGGTGTTCGAGCACAAGACGATCGGTGAGCTCGCGGCTGCGGCGCGCGACGACGCGGCGGCGACCGTCCTCGTCGAGCTGCCGGGCGGTGGTGTCGGCGAGGTCGACCCCACCCCGATCGTGCGCGCGATGGCCCAGGTACCGGCCGCCGTCGCCGCCTTCTCCCAGTCGGTGCTGGTGCCGCTGCCGCAGCCGTTCTCGGCCGAGGTGCTGCGCGCCGCGGTCGACGCGGTCCGGGCGCGCCACGACATCCTGCGTTCGCGCCTGAGGGTCGACGACCTCGGCGCCGTGCACCATGTCGTCGATTCAATGGACGACGCTGTCGCGCCGGTGTTCTCGGAGACGTCGGTGACCGCGTCGCCGGGCACGACGGAGTTCGCCGAGGCGATGGCGAGCGCGGCGCGGGCGGCCACCGATCGGCTGGACCCGGGCGCCGGATCGGTCCTCGAGTTCGTCGTCGTCACCGGCCCCTGGGAGGGCGAGCACGCCCGTCGCCTGATCATCGTCGCCCACCA
>NZ_JAEMTF010000005.1:17310-47047 GCF_016462415.1 Williamsia sp.
GCGCTGTCGGCCGACGGGATCGATCTCGACGATGCGCGCTCCGGTGGACGTGCCGCCGGCGCGTTGATCAAGGCGGTGAAGGAGCAGCTCGCCGAGGTGCCGCGCCGGGGCGTCGGACACGGTCTGCTGCGACACCAGCCGGAGGGAGGTGACTCGCCGCTCGCGGCCCACGACGAACCGTCGATCAGCTTCAACTACCTCGGCCGTCTGGCGGGCACCGACGGTGAGGGCGCCTGGATCCCCGACGGCGACGGTGCGTTGCGCGGCAACCGGGGCGACGCGGTCCCGGTGCGTCATGCGCTCGACATCAACGCGATGGTCGTCGACACCCCGTCCGGACCCGAGCTCACCGCGACGATCGACTACCCGGCTGCGGTCCTGCGCGACGACTCGGTCGACGACCTCGCCGACCTGTGGCTCAGTTCGATGGAATCGCTGGCTCTGCACGCGGTCTCGTCCGACGCCGGGGGGCTCACGCCGTCCGACCTGGATCTGGTCGAGATCGACCAGGCCGGCATCGAGGAGCTCGAGCGGCGGTTCACGCCGATCGTCGACGTGTGGCCGCTGGCCCCCCTGCAGACCGGTCTGTTGTTCCACGCCGAACTCGCCGTCGGTTCGGTGGATCTCTACACGGCACAGATGATCCTCGACGTCACCGGCGTCGACGCCGATCGCATGCACCGCAGCGCCCAGGCGCTCGTCGACCGGCACCCGACCCTGCGTGCGGCGTTCGTGACCGACGACGAGGGTTCCTCGGTGCAGGTCGTCACCGCCGGTGTGACGATCGACTGGACCGAACACGACCTGCGTGATCTCGATGGGTCCGAGCGCGACGCCGCTGTGGCCGACCTGATGCATCGCGCCCGCGTGACCCCCTTCGACATGGCGCGGCCACCGCTCCTGCGATTCGCGTTGATGAGGCTGGGGAGCAACACATCCCGGCTGGTCGTGACGAACCATCACATCCTGCTCGACGGATGGTCGATGCCGGTCTTCATGACCGATCTGTTCGCCATCTACGCCGCAGGCGGCTCGACCGAGGGGTTCGCCTCGCCGCCGTCGTACCGCAACTATCTGACCTGGCTGACGTCGAACGACCGATCGGCCTCGCTGCAGGCGTGGACCTCTGCGCTCGAGGGCATCGAGGACTCCACCGTGGTCTTCGCCGAGGCGCACAGCACCGGATCGGTGCCCGGTCACGTCGACGTCACCATCGACGACGCCGTCACCGGACGTCTCGTCGAGCACGTCCGTGAATCCGGCATCACGCTGAACACCGTTCTGCAGTGCGCCTGGGCGATCGTGTTGTCGCGCATGGTCGGCCGTGACGACGTCGTGTTCGGCACGACGGTGTCCGGACGACCGCCCCAGGTGCCCGGCATCGAGACCATGCTGGGGCTGTTCATCAACACGTTGCCGGTCCGGGTGACGATGCGCGACGACGACGACCTGGGTCGACTGCTCAAGCGCGTGGCCCACGAGCAGGCCGAGTTGCTCGACCACCACAGCGTCGGGCTCGCCGACATCACCGCCACCGCGGGCGTGGACACGCTCTTCGACACGATGATGGTCTACGAGTCGTACCCGCTCGATCGGGCCGCGCTGACCGAGGCGGCGACCGTGGACGGGATGACGGTGACCGACGCGGATGTGGCCGACGCGACCCATTACCCGCTGACACTGATCGCGCTGACCGACCCCACCCTGCGGCTGTCGATCAAGTTCCTGCCCGAGATCGTCGACGCGGACATGGCGGCCGCGATCGTCGACGCCTACGCACGCGTGCTCGGGGCGATCGCCGCCGACCTGTCCGCACGGGTGCTCGACATCGACATCCTCACCCCGGCGCAACGCGCACGCCTGATCGGTCAGGACGGGGTCGCCGAGGGCGCCGAACAACCGATCATCGCGACCCTGCCCGATCTGATCGCCGACGCCGTCGCCGCAGGCGGCGATCGCGAGGCGGTGGTGTCCGTGGCAGGTTCGATGACCTACTCCGAACTCGACTCCCGCTCGAATACGTTGGCACGCATACTGCTTGCCCGCGGCGTGGGACCCGAGCAGATCGTGGCGCTCGGAATGGGGCGTTCCATCGACTTCATGATCGGGCTGTGGGCGGTCGCCAAGACCGGCGCCGCCTATCTCCCGGTCGACATGCGCTACCCGATGGACCGGATCGAGCACATGCTCGCCGACTCCGCTGCCGTGGTGGGCCTGTCGACGTCGACGTGGCGTCATGCACGGCCGTCCACCGTCGAGTGGCTCGAACTCGACTCCGACGACACGGCGCGCGAGATGGGGATCGGGGCGCGTGCGCGCATCGACGCCGGTGAGCTCGCCGCACCGATCCGCCCGCAGTCGACCGCCTACATGATCTACACCTCGGGTACCACCGGTACGCCCAAGGGCGTGACCGTGACCCACGGCGGGCTCGCCGGGCTCATGGCCGAGCAGTCCGACCGATTCGTCCTGACGCCCGACTCACGCACGCTGCACTTCGCCTCACCGAGCTTCGACGCGTCGGTCCTCGAGGTCCTGCTCGCCCTGGCCAACGGCTCGACCATGGTGATCGCACCGACCGAGATCTACGGTGGCGAGGAATTGCACGACTTCCTCGCCGACTACGGCGTGACCCATGGGTTCATCACCCCCGCGGCGCTGGCGTCGGTCGATCCGACGGGTCTCGACGCGTTCGAGACCGTCGTCGTCGGCGGCGAGGCGTGCCCGCCGGAACTGGTCGAGCGGTGGGCTCCCGGCCGTCGCATGTTCAACGGCTACGGCCCCACCGAGACAACGTGTTTCGCCGACATCGCCGGTCCGATGAACCCGGGTGAGCCGATCACCATCGGGTCGCCGGTACGTGGATTGACCTCACTGGTCCTCGATCGGCGTCTGCAGCCGGTACCGATCGGCGTCGACGGCGAGCTGTACCTGAGCGGTGTGGCGATGGCCCGCGGTTACCACGCCCGTCCCGGCCTGACCTCCGAACGCTTCGTCGCCGACCCGCACGCGGGCCCGGGGGCGCGCATGTACCGCACCGGCGATGTCGTGCGGTGGGTGCAGGTCGGCGACCACCTCGAGATCAAGTACGTGGGCCGCAGCGACTTCCAGGTCAAGGTACGAGGTTTCCGTATCGAGCTGGGTGAGGTCGACGCCGCCCTGACCGCACACCCCGAGATCGACTTCGCGACCACCGTCGGCGCCACGCTGCCGTCGGGCGCGACCGCGCTGGTGTCGTACGTCCTCGCGCCGGGCCTCTCCGATCCGAAGACCGTCCGCGACTTCCTGGCCACCCGGCTGCCCTCGCACATGGTCCCGCCGGTCATCGAATTCCTCGCCGAGATCCCTCTGACCCGTGCAGGCAAGCTCGATCGGGCGGCACTGCCGCAACCGGACCTCGCGGCGATGGCCGGCGACGGTCGGGCGCCGGAGACCGCCACCGAGGTCATGGTCGCCGAGGTCTTCGCCGACATCCTGGGCATGTCGGAGATCGGTGCCGACGCGTCGTTCTTCGACCTCGGCGGCAACTCGCTGGTCGCGACCAGGGCGGCCGCACGCATCGGCGCACGGAGCGGTCGCCGACTCGCGGTCCGGGAGATCTTCGAGAACCCGACGGTGGAGACGCTGGCCGCCGTGCTGGATTCGTCGGCCGGGACCGCAGACCTGCGACCGGCCGTGGTCGCCGGTCAGGCGGGGGAGCGGCCACCGCTGTCGCTGGCCCAGCAGTCGATGTGGCTGCTCAACCGTCTCGACCCGACCTCGCCCGCCTACAACATCGTGCTGCCGCTGACGCTGCGCGGTGATCTCGACGTCGACGCACTGCGGGCGGCTCTCGACGACGTGGTCTCCCGTCAGCAGTCGCTGCGCACCACGTTCCCCGACACCGCCGCCGGTCCGTACCAGCGCGTGCTGTCCACCGAGGCCGCCGGACTCGGACTCGAGATCGTCGATCTCGGCGGCGCCGACGAATTGCTCCCCGCCGCACTGGAGTTCGCTCAGACCGGCTTCGATGTCACCGTGGGTGTGCCGGCCCGGGCCCGGCTGTTGCGCGCCGGATCCGATCACCTGCTCATCACGGTGATGCACCACATCCTCGCCGACGGTGCGTCGTTGGCGCCGCTGGCGCGTGATCTCGCGGTCGCCTACGTCGCACGTACGTCGGGTCAGGCGCCGGGGTGGGCGCCGCTGCCGGTGCAGTACGTCGATTTCGCGCACTGGCAGCGCGAGTCGCTGGGCACACCCACAGACGCCGAATCGGTGGCCGCACGCCAACTGAACTACTGGCGGACCACCCTCGCCGGTCTCCCCGACGTGATCGAGCTCCCGGTCGACCGCCCTCGCCCTCAGCGTCGTGACACCACGCCCGCGAAGGTGCCGCTGCACCTCGACGTCGACCTGGTGTCGAGTCTGCAGGCGATCGCCGATCGTGCGGGGGCCTCGATGTTCATGGTCGCGCACGCGATCCTGGCAGCACTGCTCGCGCGACTGTCGAACTCTGCCGACATCGCCATCGGTACACCGGTGGCCGGCCGGTCACACCATGAGGTCGACGACCTGGTCGGGATGTTCGTCAACGCGGTGGTCCTGCGGCTCGAGGTCGACCCCGCCGACCGGTTCTCCGATGTGCTGGCCCAGGCGCGGACCCGCGATCTGGACGCCTTCGCCAACAGCGACATCCCGTTCGAGAACGTGGTCGGTGCCCTCGTCGCCCGGCGCGAGCCCTCGCATTCGCCGCTGTACCAGGTCCAGTTGACGTTCGAGAACAACGAGCGCGCGAGCCTGGCACTTCCCGATCTCGACGTCTCGGTCGCTGCCGACGACACGATCCTCGGCGCCAAGTTCGATCTGACGGTGGTGCTCAACGACCGCGTGGACGCCGATGGTCGACGAGAGTTGTCCGGCCACATCAACTTCCCGGTCGACATCTTCGAGGTGTCCACCGTCGAGGCGATCGCCGAACGGTTCGTGGCCATCGCCACCGCGGTCGGGGCCGACCCCGACCGGGTCCTCGGCGACATCGACATCCTGACCGAGGCCGAGCGCGCCGACGACCTCGACGAGCAGGCTCCGCCGGCTCAGATCAACTACACCGCAGGCGATCTGCCCGCGATGCTCGCCGCCGCGGTCGCCGTCGACGCCGGCGGGCTCGTCGTGGACCGCCCCGACGCCCGGGTCACCTTCGCCGAGCTCAACGAGCGGTTCGGACAGCTGTTCGCGCCGATGTCCGAACGCGGTATGGACGCCGAGGCGATCGCGTCGATCGCGTTGACCGGTCTGGCGCCCATGGTGGCCGCGGCGCCGGAGGGGTTCACCGCCGTTCTCGACGACGTCATCGCCCGCACCGCGCGCACGGTCGAGGGCATCGACCTCACCGCGTACACGACCGCGACCACGCCGGGTCCGGACACCTCCGCGTCCACCGACGCCTGGACCGGCACCCCGCTCACCGCGTGGTCGGCACGGGTGCTCGAGGCGCCCGACGCGCTCGCCGCCCGTGGGCCCGAGGGGGAGTTGACCCGCGCCGAACTCGACACGGCGGCCAATCGACTTGCGCGCGAACTGATCTCGCTCGGGGTGGGACCCGACGACGTGGTCGGCGTCCTGACGCCGCGTTCGCTGAACTGGATCATCGCGCTGCTGGCGTCGTGGAAGGCGGGTGCGTCCTACCTGCCGCTCGACCCGCACGCACCGGCCGAACGCGCGCTGTCGGTCCTCGCCGACACCGGCGCCAAGGTCGTCGTCTCGAGCCACAGCGAGACCGCCGACGAGTACCGGCACGGACTGGTGCCGATCGGCGTCGAGCTGATCGAACTCGGCGACACCGCGACCGACGCGCGTCTGGCCGCACGCAGTGACGAACCCCTGCCCGATCGGTGGACCGAACCGTCGGCGATGTCGCGTCTGGCCTACGTGATCACCACCTCGGGGTCCACCGGCAAGCCCAAGCCGACGCTCGTGCCGGCAGCAGGCATCCTCAACATGTACGCCTGGTACCGCTCGGCGATCGTGCTGCGTGAGGGGGCCGGCGTACTGATCGCGCAGTCGCCGCGGTTCGACTCCACGCAGAAGAACATCTGGAACACCCTGGCCTACGGCTGTTTCATCCGCGTCGTGTCCGAGGGCTTCGATCCCGCCGAGGTCATCGACGTGCTCGCCAACGAGGACATCTCGCTGCTGAACCTCGCCCCGAGTGCATACGAGCTGCTCGTCGAGATGGACACCGATCGGGCGCTGACGAACATCGACACCGCCGTCGCGGGTGGCGAGTACTCACTGCCCGCGGTGTACCGGACCATGTTGGGCACGCAGACCCGCCTGCTGTGCACCTACGGACCCACCGAGACCGCGGCGACCTCGTCGGCCATCGCGCTGGACCTCGGTGATCACGAGCCCAACGCCGACGGCGAGGCGCGCGACATCGGTCCGATCCCCATGGGCCAGGCGATCCCGAACGTGCGGCACAAGGTGCTCGACCAACGACTGCGGCCGGTTCCGGTCGGCGTCGTCGGCGAGCTCTACATCGGCGGCGTCGCCCCTGCCCGCGGCTACGGCGGGATGTTCGGTCTGACGTCGACCCGGTTCGTCGCCGACCCCTACGGCGCACCCGGCGAGCGGATGTACCGGTCCGGCGACCTGGTGCGACGACTCCCCGGCGGTGACGCACAGTTCGTGGGGCGCAGCGACTTCCAGGTCAAGGTCCGTGGACTGCGGATCGAGCTCGGGGAGATCGAGTCCGCGCTGACCGACGTCGACGGCGTGCGGCAGGCCGTGGTGACCGCGCACGGCGAGGCTTCGCACAGCCGACTCGCCGCGTTCGTCGGCGGCGACACGTCGGTGTCGCCGGAGACGATCCGCGACGCGTTGCGCTCGCGCCTGCCCGACTACATGGTCCCCGAGGCGATCATGGTGCTCGAGCGGCTGCCGCTCAACAGCAACGGCAAGATCGATCGGAAGGCGTTGCCGGAACCGGAGTTCTCGGTCGTGTCCGACGCCGACTTCGTGGCCCCGCGCTCCCCGCTCGAGGAGATCATCGCCGGCCTGTTCGCCGACGCGGTCGAGGAGGAGGCGGTCAGCGTCACCGTCTCGTTCTTCGAGCAGGGCGGCAACTCGCTCAGTGCGGTCCGTCTCGCGTCGCGGTTGTCCGACACCCTCGGCACCGAGGTCGGACTCCGGGACCTGTTCACCGCGCAGACCGTCGAGGGCGTCGCGGAGCTGGTCGAACAGCGTCGTGCGGGCACCGCAGACGCCGCCGGCCCCTCTCTCGCACGGTTCGTCGTGCCGCAGGGTCCTGCGCCGCAACGCATCCCGCTCTCGCTGGCGCAGCAGCGTCTGTGGTTCATCAACACCTACGACCCGACGTCGGGTGCCTACAACATCCCGATGACGCTGCTGATGACCGGACCGCTCGACATCGACGCGCTCAGCGCTGCCCTGGTCGACCTCGCGGACCGGCAGCGGACGCTGCGCACGATCTACCCGTCCGGACCGCAGGGGCCAGAACAGGTCATCGTCCCGACCATCGACGCGCTGCCCCCGGTGCGGGTCGACTCCATCAGCCGCGACGAGGTGTTGGGGCGCCTGCGCGAGTTCGCCGGACCCGGGTTCGACGTGTCGACCACGGTGCCCGTGCGTACCGCGCTGTGGCGTCTCAACGAGGACACCCCCGAGCAGCCGCCCGAGCACCTGCTGGTGTTCGTCGTGCACCACATCGCGGCCGACGGATTGTCCATGCGTCCGTTGGCGACCGACCTGCTGTCCGCCTACGCCGCGCGCAGACACGGCCGGTCCCCGGAGTGGGAACCGCTGGCCGCGCAGTACACCGATTTCGCGATCTGGCAGAACGACGTGTTCGGCGACGGCGGCGACCCCGACTCCCCGGCCGGAGCCCAGCTCGAGCACTGGCGCACGGTGCTGGCGGGCGCGCCGGAGATCATCGGGTTGCCCACCGACCGTCCCCGCGGGAGCACCCGCAGCGGGGTGGGCGCCACGCATCCGCTGTTCATCGAGCCGGAGCTGCACGCACGCCTCGTCGAGCTGTCCAACCGGTCGGGGCTGTCGCGCTTCATGGTCGTGCACGCGGCCCTCGCGGTGCTGCTGGCCCGACAGAGCGGCGACACCGACATCCTGATCGGGACACCGATCGGCGGCCGCGGCAGCGCCGAGCTCGACGCGCTGGTCGGCATGTTCGTCAACACCCTCGTGCTGCGCACCGAGGTCGACCCGGCGATGACCGTCGACGCGCTGCTCGCGCAGGTCCGCACCCGCGACCTGGACGCGTTCACCCACAGCGACGTCCCGTTCGAGCAGATCGTCGACGCGATCGCACCGACGCGGACCTCGTCGCACACCCCGCTGTTCCAGGTCGTCCTCGGCGTGAACGGTTCCAACCGTTCGTCGTTCGACATCGAGGACCTCACGATCAACCCCGGCGCGATCGACACCGAGTACAGCAAGTTCGACCTCACCTTCGATCTCACCGAGCACTTCGCCGAGGACGGTTCGGCCGCTGGTATCGCGGCGTTCGTCGGTTACGCCACCGACATCTTCGACACCTCCACCGTCGTGACGCTGGGCGACCGACTCGTGCGGGTGCTCGCCGGCATGACCACCGATCCGACGGCCGTCGTCGGGGAGATCGCGCTGCTCGACGAGCGCGAGGCGCAGGTGCTCGTGCCGGTCCACGGGCCGGCCGCACCCGAACCGGCGACCCTGATCGAGATCCTCGATGAGGCGGTCCGCCGCAACCCCGACGGCACCGCTCTGGTGTCGGGCGACCGGACGATGTCCTACGCCGAACTCGACCGGCGGTCCAATCAGCTGGCCCGCGAGCTGATCTCGCGTGGCCTTGGTACCGAGGACGTGGTCGCGCTCGGCATCACCCGCAGCATCGAGTCGGTGCTGGCGGCCTGGGCGGTGACCCGCACCGGTGCGGCCTTCGTCCCGGTCGACCCGACCTACCCCGACGACCGGGTCGCGCACATGCTCACCGACTCGCGCGCCTCGGTGGGCGTCTGCACCGCCGCCGACGCCGCGCGACTGCCCGATCTGGTCCCGTGGATCGACATCGACGACCCGGTCGTGTCCCGGCACGGGGGTGAGCCGATCGATGCGGCAGAGCGCCTGCGCACGGTGCGGGTGGCCAACACCGCGTACATCATCTACACCTCCGGTACCACCGGCAAGCCGAAGGGCGTCGAGGTCACCCACGGCGGTCTTGCCCCGTTCAGTGCCGAGCAACGACACCGCTATCGCACCGGGACCGATTCGCGCACGCTGCATTTCGCGTCACCGAGCTTTGACGCGTCGATCCTGGAGCTGTTGCTGGCGGCGGGTGCCGGCGCGACGATGGTCATCGTCCCCCCGGGTGTCTACGGCGGCGAGGAACTGCACGACCTGCTCGCCGAGAAGCGGGTCACCCACGCCTTCATCACCCCGGCGGCACTCGCATCGGTGGACCCGGGTGGTCTGCCCGAGCTGAGCGATGTCGCGGTCGGCGGCGAGGCCGTACCGGTCGAACTGGTGGCCCGCTGGGCGCCCGGTCGTCGCCTGTACAACGGATACGGGCCGACCGAGACCACCATCATGACCACGATCAGCCCGCCCATGACCGCGGGCGAGCGCATCACGATCGGCGGTCCCATCACCGGGGTCGACGCCCTGGTGCTCGACGCACGCCTGCGGCCCACGCCGCTGGGTGTGCCCGGTGAGCTGTACTTCAGCGGTCCCGGGGTGTCCCGCGGGTACCGCGGGCAGCCCGGCCTCACCGCGAGCCGGTTCGTGGCCAACCCCCACGGTGCGCCCGGCGAGGTCATGTACCGCACCGGCGACGTGGTGCTGTGGACCGAGATCGCCGCCGCCGACGGGACCACCAGCCTCGAGCTGGCGTATCAGGGGCGCTCGGATCACCAGGTGAAGGTCCGTGGCTTCCGCATCGAGCTGGGCGAGATCGACTCGGTGCTCGCGGCGCATCCGGCCGTCGACTACGCGGTCACCCTGGGTGTGCCCGGGCCCGGCGGCGACACCGCGCTGGCGGCATACGTCCAGATCACGCCGGGTGCGACCATCGACGCGCGGGACCTGGCCGACTACGCGGGCGGGTTCCTACCCAAGTACATGGTCCCGGCGGCCATCACGCTGGTCGACCGTCTGCCACTGACGCCGGTGGGCAAACTCGACCGTCGCGCCCTGCCCGAGCCCGAATTCCCCAACAGCTCTACCGAACACCGCCCGCCGCGGACCCCGATGGAGCAGGCGATCGCGGCCGCCTACGCAGAGGTGCTCGGTGTGGACCTGGTGGGGGCCGACGACTCGTTCTTCGACCTCGGCGGCAACTCGCTGGCCGCCACGCGGGCCATCGCGAGGATCAACGAGTCCATCGGCGTGCGCCTCGGTGTCCGGATGCTGTTCGAGACGCCGACGGTGTCGGAGCTGGCGGCGGCGATCGAGGCGTCGCCCGACCTCGACGGCAAGCCCGTCCGACCCCTCACCGCCGGTCCCCGACCGGAGCGGGTCCCGCTGTCGCTCGCGCAGCAGCGGATGTGGTTCTTCAACCGACTCGACCCCACCGCGGCCGACTACAACATCCCGCTCGGGTTGCGTCTGCGCGGGACGCTCGACGAGTCGGCGATGACCGCCGCGCTGATGGATCTCGTCGCCCGCCAGGAGATCCTGCGCACCGTCTACCCGGACTCCGACGACGGGCCGTTCCAGCGGGTCCTGTCGCTCGACGAGTACACGCCGCCGCTCGGCACCGCGGCGGTGTCCTCCGAGGACGAGCTGCACGCGCTGTGTCTGGAGTTGGCGGGTCAGGGATTCGACGTGACCTCGGCGCCGCCGCTGCGCGCCCGGCTGTTGCAGATCGCGCCGGACGACCACGTGCTGTTGCTGGTGATCCACCACATCGCCGCCGACGGTTCGTCGTTGGTCCCGTTGGCCACCGACCTGATGACCGCGTACACCGCGCGGGCCACCGGTGCGTCACCCAGCTTCCGACCGCTGAGCGTGCAGTACGCCGACTTCGCGATCTGGCAGCGCGCGGTCATGGGGTCGCCCGATGACCCGGACTCGTTGGCCGCCGCCCAGATCGACTTCTGGCGCTCCACCCTGGCCGGTGCCCCGGAGCTGCTCGCCATCCCGACCGACCGTCCGCGCACCGACCGTCGGTCGATCGCGGGTGGCGAGGTCCACTTCGAGATCCCGGCCGACCTGCAGGAGAACCTGCACGCCATCGCCCGCGCGGGCGAGACCACGATGTTCATGGTCATCCACGCGGCCTACGCCGCGTTGCTGTCGCGACTGAGCGGTTCCACCGACGTCTCGGTGGGCACCCCGACCGCGGGGCGCAGCGCCTCGGCGGTCGACGGGCTGGTCGGCATGTTCGTCAACACCCTGGTCCTGCGGACCGTCGTGCCCTCCTCGCAACGGTTCGTCGAGGCGTTGGCCATCACCCGCGACGCCGATCTCGCGGCGTTCAACAACGCAGATCTCCCGCTCGAGCAGGTGGTCGAGGCGGTCGCGCCGCGTCGCTCACGCAAGTACGCGCCGCTCGTCCAGGCCAACCTCACGATGCAGAACATCGAGATCCCGACCGTCGAGTTGCCCGGCGTGTCGGTCAGTGGGCTCGAGTGGCCCATCCGGTTCGCCAAATCCGATGTCGGCCTGACCATCTCGGAGACCTTCGGTGCCGACGGCCGAGGCCGCGGGATCGATGCCGTGTTCGACTTCGCCGTCGACATCTTCGACGAGGCGACGATCTCGGCGATGGCCGAACGATTCCTCGCCATCCTCACCGCGGTCGCCCGCGACCCGCAGGTGACCATCGGCGACATCGACATCCTCACCGAGGACGAGCGCTCGCAGCTCGCCGCGGCCGACGACTCCACCGAGACGACCCGATTCGGCTCGGCGCTGTCGGGTGTCGAGGGAGCGTCGCTCACCGAGTTGCTGGCCACCGCGGCCCGGATCAACCCCGACGGCATCGCGCTGTCGCACGCCGGCACCGACGTCACCTACGCTGCGCTGCAGGCGAAGTCCAGCGAGCTGGTCACCACACTGGCCGCGGTCGGAGTCGGTCCGGAGGCCGCGATCACCGTCGCGCTGTCGACGCTGCTGCCCGGGTTGCTCGACGGGGCGTCCGGGGGTGCGTTCACCGAGCGGTTCTCCGGGATGTTGGCGGCGGTCATCGCCGAGTCCGGCGGCGCCCCCGCCGCGGACAGCCTCACCCTGGCCGACCTGTTCGACGAGCAGGCGCGGCGTACCCCGGACGCGACGGCACTGGTCTTCGATTCCGCGCAGCTGACCTACGGGGAGTTCGCGGGCCGGGTGTACGCACTGGCCCGCCACCTCATCGCGAACGGTGTCGGTCCCGATGTCCATGTGGCCCTGGCCATGCGACGCTCGTTCGACCTGCTCGTCGGTATGTACGCGGTCATCGAGGCCGGTGGCGCGTACGTGCCGATCGACCTCGACAACCCGGCCGACCGCGTCGCCTACGTGCTCGACAGCGCGGCACCGGCGATGATCCTGTCGACGACCCGTGACGACGTACACCTGCCGACCGGGGCCGACGGCACCGAGCGCGTGGTCACTCTCATCGACCAGGTCGACACGAGCGCGTACTCCACCGCACCGCTGGAGGCGGGTGACCGCATCGCGCCCGTTCACGGTGACAACACCGCCTACGTCATCTACACCTCCGGTTCGACCGGTCGACCCAAGGGTGTGGCGATCGCGCACCGCGCCATCGTCAACCGGCTGCAGTGGATGCAGTCGGAGTACCCGCTCGACGGCTCCGATGTCGTCATGCAGAAGACGCCCGCGTCGTTCGACGTCTCGGTGTGGGAGTTCTTCTGGCCCCTGCAGGTCGGCGCGCAGTTGGTCATCGCGATCCCCGACGGGCATCGCGATCCCGAGTACCTCGCGCGGCTGATCGCCGAGACCGGCGTCACCACACTGCATTTCGTACCGTCGATGCTGTCGGTGTTCGTCTCGACGGTCGACGGTTCGGCATTGGGTTCGTTGCGGCGTGTCTTCGCCAGCGGTGAGGCGCTGCCGCCCAGTGTCGCGGCTCGGCTCACCGCACTGACCGAGGTCCAACTGCACAACCTCTACGGGCCGACCGAGGCCGCGGTCGACGTCACCTACCACCGCTACGTGCCCGCCGACGTCGACCAGGTGCCGATCGGACGGCCGGTGGCGAACACCGGTGTCCAGGTCCTCGACGAACGGCTGCGGCCGGTGCCGCCGACCGTGGTCGGCGAGCTGTACCTCACCGGTGTGCAGTTGGCCCGCGGATACGTCGGGCGGCCGGACCTCTCGGCGGATCGGTTCGTCGCCGACACGTCGTCGTCGTCGGGGGAGCGGATGTACCGCACCGGTGACCTCGTCCGCCGTCGATCCGACGGAGAACTCGAGTACATCGGACGATCGGACTTCCAGGTCAAGCTGCGTGGTCTGCGCATCGAGCTGCCCGAGATCGAGGCGGTGCTGGGCGACATCGAGGGGATCTCCGACGCGATCGCGGTGGTCACCGAGGTCGCCGACGAGCAACATCTCGTCGCCTACGTGGTGCCGGTGGCCGGAACCCGGCCCGACACCGAGGCGCTGGCACGGACCCTGGGGCAGCGGCTACCCGCGTACATGGTCCCCGACGCGTTCGTCGTCCTCGCCACACTGCCACTGACCAGCAACGGCAAGCTCGACCGACGCGGTCTGCCCGCACCGGACCTGGTGCAGAGCGCCGCCGAGTTCGTCGAACCCGCCACCGACGCCGAGCGTGCCGTCGCCGCGGTCTTCGCCGAGATCACGCGTCTCGATCGGGTCGGTGCGACCGACTCGTTCTTCGACATCGGCGGCACGTCACTCGGCGCGACCCGGGTGGCGGCGCGGGTCCAGGCCGCCCTCGGTGTCGACGTCAGCGTGCGCGACGTGTTCGACCGGCCCACCGTCGCCGAGCTCGCGCAGCTCGCCGGGACCCGGCAGGGCAGCGATCGTCCGGCACTCGTCGCGGTCGAGCGGCCCGAGAACATCCCGCTGTCGTTGGCCCAGTCCCGGATGTGGTTCATCAACCAGTTCGACACCTCGTCGCCTGCCTACAACCTGCCGCTGCCGGTCCGTCTCGTGGGTGACCTCGACACCGAGGCACTGCGGGCGGCGATCACCGACCTGGCTGTGCGGCACGAGTCGCTGCGCACGACCTTCCCCGATTCCCCGGACGGCCCGTTGCAGGTGATCCTGCCCGTCGACGGTGCCGTGACGCAGATCTACCGCGAGTACAGCCTGGCCGGCGGCGACGTCGTCGACGAGATCCGTCGACTCGCCGTGCGCGGGTTCGACGTCACCACCGGTCTGCCGCTGCGCATCGACCTCATCCGGATCAGCGACACCGACCACGTGCTGATGCTCGTGGCCCACCACATCGCCGTCGACGGCGCGTCGTTGGCCCCGATGTTCCGTGACCTGATGATCGCCTACCACGCCCGGCAGCAGGGCTCGGAGCCCGGATTCACCCCGCTGCGGGTGCAGTACGCCGACTTCTCCATCTGGCAGCGCCGACTGCTCGGCGAGGAGAGCGACCCGGAGTCGTTGGCGGCCAGGCAGATCGAGTTCTGGCGGCATTCGCTCGCGGGACTGCCGGAGTCGGTCGACCTACCGACCGACCACCCGCGTCCGGCAGTGCAGTCGCTGCGCGGCGGCCGCTTCGACTTCACCGTCGACGACGCCACGATGCGTGGCCTCGACGCCGTCGCCCGGGCGCATGACGTCAGCATGTTCATGGTCGTGCACGCCGCGCTCGCGGTTCTGATCGAACGACTCAGCGGCTCCGGCGATGTCGCGATCGGGACACCGATCGCAGGGCGTGGTGAGGAAGCACTCGACGACCTGATCGGCATGTTCGTCAACACCGTGGTGCTGCGTACCGAGGTCGAACCGAACGCGCGGTTCGTCGACCTGCTGGGCACGGTGCGCACGACCGACATCGACGCGATGGCCAACGCCGACATCCCGTTCGAGCGCCTGGTCGAGGTGCTCGACGTGGCCCGCTCGACCGCGCACCACCCGTTGTTCCAGGTGGCACTGTCGTTCGACAACAACGAGTCGCCCGAGCTCGTCCTGCCCGGCTTGACCGTGACCGCCGAGCGTCCCGACTTCGCCGTCGCCAAGTTCGACCTGCAGCTGTCCATCGGTGAGAACCGTGACCCGGGTTCGGATCTCGTCGCCTCGTTCACCTATGCCTCGGACCTGTTCGGCGAGGGGTCGATCGCCACCCTGGCCGATCGGTTCGTCCGGATCCTCGACGCGGTGGCGACCGATGCGTCCGTGCGCCTGAGCGACATCGACGTGCTGGGCGGACGCGAGCGCGCCGATCTCGCATCCGTGCGCGGCGGCGCGGGTATCGCGCCGGTCGCCCTGCCCGACCTCCTCACCGCCGGGGTCCGCCTCAACCCGGACGGCGACGCTCTGTCGTACCGCGACACGGTGCTGACCTACACCGAACTCGACCGCATCACCAACGCTGTCGCGCGGCGCCTGATCGCCGCCGGTGCGGGCCCGGAAACCGTTGTCGCACTGGGAGCGCGGCGGTCAGCGGAGTCGGTCATCGGTACCTGGGCGATCGCCAAGACCGGCGCCGCCTACCTCCCGATCAACCCCGAGTACCCCCGCGAGCGCATCACCGAGATGCTCACCGACTCGGGCGCCGTCCTCGGCGTCTATGCCGCCGGTGACGCCGACGACCTCCCCGACGCCGTCGAGTGGCTCGACCTCACCGGAACGGCGGTTCTCGACGGTGACGGCTCGGATGCGCCCATCACCGACGCCGATCGGCTGCGCCCGCTGCACATCGACGGTCTCGCCTACCTGATCTACACCTCCGGGTCCACCGGAAAACCCAAGGCCGTCACGGTCACCCACCGCGGTCTGGCCACGCTGGCGCTCGACCTGCGGGAGCACTACGACGTGTCGGCGGACTCGCGCTTCCTGCACGTGGCGTCGCCCAGTTTCGACACCTCCGTCGGCGAACTGCTGGCCTGCTTCACCTCGGGTGCGACGATGGTCGTCGCGCCGCAGGACGTCTTCGGTGGCGAGGAGCTCGCCGAGCTCATCGCCGCCGAGCGGGTGACGAACGTCGTCATGACACCGACCGCGTTGATGACGGTCGATCCCGACGGACTCGACACCGTCGTGTCCGTGGTCGTCGGCGGCGACATCTGTCCGCCCGAGCTCGCCGCGCGGTGGTCGGGTCGACTGCGCAACGCCTATGGCCCCACCGAGGCGACCGTCATCGTCACCATCACGCCCGCGCTTGACTCCGGTGACCGCATCAGCATCGGCTCGCCGCTGCGGGGTGTCACCACCAGGATCCTCGACGCCCGGCTGCGCCTGGTGCCCCGCGGAGTCGCCGGTGAGCTGTACCTGGCCGGCCCCGGACTCGCCCGCGGATATCACGCCCGACCGGGCGTCACCGCCGAGCGGTTCGTCGCCGACCCGTTCGGCCCGCCCGGTGCGCGGATGTACCGGACCGGTGACCTCGCGCGTTACTCCATCGACCCACGCGTGCCCGCCGATTCGTTGGAGTACCTGGGCCGCAGCGACTTCCAGGTGAAGGTGCGCGGTTTCCGGGTGGAACTCGGCGAGATCGACCGTGCGCTCGCCGCGCGCACCGAGGTCGATTTCGCTGTCACGCTCGGCGTGGCAGGCCCCGGGGGTGACACCGCGCTGGTCTCCTACGTGCTCGCCGCACCGGGTCGCGAGATCGACACGGCCGCGTTGGCCTCCGCCCTCGGCGAGCAGCTCCCGGGGCACATGGTCCCGTCGGTGATCACCGTGCTCGACGACATCCCGCTGACCCCGATCGGCAAGCTCGATCGAAAGGCGCTGCCCGAGCCCGTGTTCGCGGTTGTCGACCGCGAGTTCCGAGCCCCGCGTTCGTCGTTGGAGACGATGATCGCCGAGGTCTTCGCCGATGTGATCGGTGTCGACCAGGTCGGGATCGACGACAGCTTCTTCGACCTCGGCGGCAACTCCCTCAACGCCACGAGGGTCGTCGGACGGATCGGCACCCGCCTGGAACGCAAGATCGGCGTCCGGGAACTGTTCGCCGCACCCACCGTGGCCGAACTGGCCGAACGGCTCTCCGTCACGGGCGCCACGAGCAAGCCCCGGCCTCCGCTGGTCGCCCGCACCCGCCCGGACCGGATCCCGCTGTCGCTGGCACAGACCCGGATGTGGTTCCTCAACCGGTTCGACCCGGACTCGCCCGCCTACAACATCCCGGCCGCGGTCACCCTGACCGGCGATCTCGACCCGTCCGCACTTCGTCTTGCGGTCGCCGACGTCGTCGAGCGGCACGAGTCGTTGCGGACGGTCTATCCCGACTCCCCGCACGGTCCGATCCAGGTCATCCTTCCCGCCGAACAGGCGACCCCGGAGATCGAGATCGTCGATGCGACGCCGCAGACCGCCCCGGAGCTGCTGCGGGAGTTCGTCGTGGCCGGCTTCGACGTGACCGCGGCGGTGCCGCTGCGCATCCGTCTGATGCGACTCGGCCCCGACCACCATCTGCTGGCGATGGTCGTCCACCACGTGGTGGCCGACGGCCAGTCCATGGCGCCGTTCGTCGGTGACCTGGCCATCGCCTACGCGGCCCGCGCCGCCGGTGAGACGACCCCGGCGTTCCGTCCGCTGCCTGTGCAGTACGCCGACTTCGCCATCTGGCAGCGCGAGCTGTTGGGTGACGAGAACGACCCGACCAGCATGCTCGCCGAGCAGATCGACTTCTGGCGTACCGCGTTGGCCGACATCCCCGATCAGCTCGAGCTGCCCGCCGATCACCCACGCCCGCCGGTGCAGTCCCTGCGCGGCAGCCAGTTCGCGTTCACCATCGACGCCGATCGGCATCGCGGTCTGGCCGATCTCGCCTCCGCGCGCGGGGCCAGCGCGTTCATGGCCTTCCACGCCGCCTTCGCGCTGCTCCTGGCCCGCCTGAGCGGATCCGACGACATCGTGGTCGGCGCACCGGTAGCCGGGCGCAGTGAGGCCGAGCTCGACGGCCTCGTCGGCATGTTCGTCAACACCCTCGCGCTGCGCACCACGATCGACGACGCCGACGACTTCACCGGGCTGCTCGACCGCGTCCGTGACGCCGACGCCGACGCGTTGTCCCACGCCGACGTGCCGTTCGAGCGCCTCGTCGAGGTGCTCAACCCGTCGCGGTCGACGGCACGGCACCCGATCTTCCAGGTGGGACTGTCCTTCCAGAACATCGACCGTGCCGGACTCGAGCTGGCCGGCCTGCGCATCGATCCGGTCGAGCTGCCCGAGGGTGTCGCCCAGTTCGACCTGCACCTCATCCTCGCCGACCACCACGACGAGACGGGCGCGCCGTCGGGCGTCGACGCGGTGTTCACCTACGCCGACGACCTCTTCGACGCGAGCACCGCGCGCACGTTCTCCGAGAACCTGCTCGCCCTGATCGACGCGGTCATCGCGCAGCCCGCCGTGCCGGTGGGAGACCTGTCGATCCTGCGACCGGAGCAGCTCTCGGAGCTGATCGTCGGACGCAACAACACCTCGGTGGTGTTGACGCCGGGAACGCTCGCCGGTCTGCTGTCGTCGTCCTTCGAGAGTCGGATGGACGCAACGGCTCTGATCGCAGGTACCGAGACCGTCAGCTACGCCGACCTCGCCGGTCGGGTCAACCGACTCGCGAGGGTGCTGATCGAGCGTGGCGTCGGCCCGGAGGTCGTCGTCGGTCTCGCGATGGCACGGTCGGCCGACCTCGTCGTGGCCATGTACGCCGTCGCCGTCGCCGGCGGTGCCTACCTGCCGATCGACCCCGACCACCCGGCCGACCGCACCGCGTACATCATCGACAGTGCCCGTCCGGCAGTGGTTCTCACGTCGGGTGGCACGCCGCAGACGGTGCCGGACGACGTCGCCGTCATCGACCTGCGCACGGTCGAGCTGTCCGATCGCGACGGTGGACCGGTCGGCGACGCCGAGCGACTCGCCCCGCTGCGCGCCGACCACACCGCCTACGTGATCTACACGTCCGGCTCGACCGGACGGCCGAAGGGCGTCGCGGTCCCGAACTCAGCGATCGTCAACCAGCTCAACTGGATCCAGGTCGAATACCGCCTCGGCAGCGAGGACTCGGTGCTGCTGCGCACGCAGGCGACGTTCGACCTGTCGGTGTGGGAGTTCTGGTGGGCGACGACCGCCGGTGCCCGACTCGTCATCGCCGACGCCGACGGCCACCGCGATCCGCAGTACCTCGCCGGTCTGATCGAGTCGGCGGGCGTGACCACGATGACCTTCGTGCCGTCTCTGCTGGCCGCCTTCCTCGCCGACGCCCGGCCCGAACAGCTGTCGACGCTGCGGCAGGTGCTGTGCATCGGTGAGGCGCTGACGCCCGATGTCGTGCAGCGCTTCCGCACCGTGACCGCGGTGTCGCGTCCCGGCGTGGGTACGGCGATGCACAACCTGTACGGGCCCACCGAGGCCGCGGTCAGCGTCACCCACCAGCCGGTGCCTGCGCAGATCGGTTCGGTCGTGCCGATCGGCCGCCCGGAGTGGAACAGTCAGGTCTTCGTCCTCGACACCCGTCTGCACCCGGTGCCCGACGGTGTGACCGGTGAGCTGTACCTGGCCGGCGCGCAGCTCGCCCGCGGATACCTCGGACGTCATGACCTGACGTCGGAACGCTTCGTGGCCAATCCGTTCGGCGCGCCGGGAACGCGCATGTATCGAACCGGCGATCTCGCTCGGTGGACCCGACTCGGGTCCGACATCCCGGCGCTGGCGTACATGGGCCGCAGCGACTTCCAGGTCAAGGTGCGCGGCTTCCGGATCGAGCTCGAGGAGATCGAGCGCGTGCTCGCCACGTCGGAGCAGGTCGACGCCGCCGTCGTCTCGGTCCACCGTGACGACCGCGCCGGCGAACAGCTCGTGGCCTACCTCGTGCCCGCGGCCGGGGTCGACATCGACCAACGCGCCGTTCTCGACACCGCCGCCGAGGAGCTGCCGGGCTACATGGTGCCCGCACAGGTCATGGTGATCGACGCACTGCCGTTGAGCATCAACGGCAAGCTGGATCGAAAGGCGCTGCCCGAGCCGGTGTTCGGCGGCACCGACGGCTACCAGGCCCCGCGCAGCCCGATCGAGGAGATCGTCGCCGCGGTCTTCGCCGACATGGTCGGTGCCGTACGGGTCGGGGTGCACGACAGCTTCTTCCTGCTCGGCGGGAACTCGCTGAGCGCCACCCGGGTCATCGCCCGGATCAACGCCGCACTCGACACCGACCTGGCCGTGCGCGACCTGTTCAGCGCGCCGACGGTCGCCGGGCTGGCCGCGATCGCCGAACGCTCCGATCCCCGACGGGCCCGACCGCCGCTCGTGGCCGGGAGCCGTCCGCCGCGACTGCCGCTGTCGCCCGCGCAGACCCGGATGTGGTTCATCAACCAGTTCGACACCACCTCGCCCGCCTACAACATCCCCGCGGTCATCCGCCTGTCCGGGGACCTCGACGTCGACGCGCTCACCGCCGCCGTCGCCGACGTGGTCGATCGCCACGAGGTCCTACGCACCCACTACCCCGACGACGAGTCACACGGTCAGCGGGGACCGCATCAGGTCATCGTCGCCGCCGACGACCCGCTGGCGTCGGGGACCGCGCTGGATCATCGGCGTGTCGCCGACACCGACGAGCTGCACCGCGTCCTGGCCGAACTCGTGCTCGGCGGCTTCGACGTCGCCGCGCGGGTACCGGTCCGTATCGCCCTGGTGGAGCAGGCGCCGACCGAACACGTGCTGGTCGTGGTGGTCCACCACATCAGTGGCGACGGATCGTCGATCGCGCCCCTGGCCCGCGACGTCATGGTGGCCTACACCGCGCGCACGGCGGGGGAGGAGCCGTCATGGACGCCGCTGCCGATCCAGTACGCCGATTACGCGCTGTGGCAGCGAGAGGTGCTGGGTGAGGAGTCCGACCCGGACTCGCTGGCCGGAGAGCAACTGGCCTATTGGACGAGCACACTCGCCGACCTGCCCGAGGTCATCGACCTGCCGCTGGACCGCCCGCGTCCGCCGGTGCAGTCGATGGCAGGCGCGAGCCACGAGTTCGCCGTCGACGCCGAGTTGCGTGCCGCCCTGCAGCGGGTCGCCAACGCCCACGGCGCGACCATGTTCATGGTGTTCCACGCGGCCCTCGCGGTGCTGCTCGCACGGTCGAGCACCACCGACGACATCGCGATCGGCACGGCCATCGCCGGACGCGGTGCCGCCGAGATCGACGATATCATCGGCATGTTCGTCAACACCCTGGTGCTGCGGACCCGCGTCGACCTCGACGGGTCGTTCAGTGACCTGCTCGCGCAGGCGCGGGACACCGACATCGCCGCCTTCACCCACACCGAGATCCCGTTCGAGCGGCTGGTGGAACATCTCGCCCCCGAACGCTCGACGTCCTACTCGCCGCTGTTCCAGGTCGTGCTGGCGTTCCAGAACACCGAGGCCGCCGAGCTCGAACTGCCCGGCCTGCGGGTGTCGGGACTCGAATCATCCACGGCGACCACGAAATTCGATCTGCAGCTGACGCTGGTGGATTCGGCTGACGGCGACGCGATGACCGCCATGTTCACCTACGCCACCGCGCTGTTCGACGCCTCCACCGTCGCCGCCTTCGCCGGTCGACTGACGTCGATCATGCGGGCGATCGCTGCTGACCCGGAGGTCGTGGTCGGCGACATCGATCTGCTGAGCGCGGACGAACGCGCCGAGTTGGCCCCCGTGCGGGGTGCCGATGCGGCCACACCGCGCACGTTCGCGGAGATCTTCGGCGACGCCGTCGCGAGCAATCCGACGGGTACCGCGGTGATCTGCGGCGACATCGAGCTGACCTACGCCGAACTCGACACCCGGGCCGACGCCGTCGCAGAAGCGCTGCGCGCCAACGGTGCCCGGGTGGGCGCGCCGGTCGCGCTGGCCATCGGGCGATCGGTGGAATCGGTCGTCGCATTCTGGGGCATCGTCAAGTCCGGCGCCGCGGTGCTGCCCATCGACCCGAACTACCCGGCCGACCGCATCGCCCACATGGTCGCCGACTCGCAGGTGTCGACCGGACTCGCGCTCGGGGTGACCGTCGCGCAGCTGCCCGGCGGTGTGCGGTGGCTCGCGATCGACGACCCGCAGCAGGTGCCGTCGGCTCCGACCGCGGCTCTCCCGACCGTCGCGCCCGACCTCGACGACCTCGCGTACGTCATCTTCACCTCCGGTTCGACCGGGAAACCCAAGGGTGTCGCCGTGCCGCACCGTGGTCTGTCCGGGGTGGCCGCCGAGGCCGTCGAACTGTTCGCTCTGACGCCCCGGTCGCGCGTATTGCACTTCGCCTCACCCAGTTTCGACGCGTCGGTCTTCGAGATGATCATCGCCGTGGCGGCCGCCTCGACACAGATCGTCGCCCCCACGTCGGTGTTCGGAGGCGAGGAGCTGGCCCGACTGCTGGCGGTCCAGCGTGTGAGCGTCGCCTTCGTGACGCCGGCCGCACTGATGACGGTGCCGGAGGCCGGTCTCGACGACCTCGTCGTGATCTGTGTGGGCGGCGACGCCTGCCCGCCCGAACTGGTCCGCCGCTGGGTCGCGGGCCGGTCGATGTTCAACCTCTACGGCCCGTCGGAGTCGACGATCTGGGCCACCTCGTCGGCCCCGATGGATCCTGATCGGCCGGTCACCATCGGTGCCCCGATCGTCGGGGTGCGCGCTCTGGTCGCCGACGCCCGCCTACGCCCGGTACCGCCGGGTGTCGCCGGTGAGCTGTACCTGTCCGGTCCGGCCATCGGCCGCGGATACCTCAACCGCAGCGCGCTCACCGCGACCCGGTTCGTCGCCGATCCGTTCGGTGAACCCGGCGCACGCATGTACCGCACGGGTGACCTCGTGCGCTGGACCCGCGACCCGGCCGGCCGGTGGCAGCTCGAGTTCGGTGGTCGCACCGACTTCCAGGTCAAGGTCCGCGGCTTCCGCATCGAGCTCGGGGAGATCGACGCGGCCCTGTCCGACCACCCGGAGGTGGACTTCGCGCTCACCATGGGTGTCCCGCACCCGGTCACCGGGCAGACCATCCTCGCGTCCTACGTCCTGGCCCGGCCGGGCCGCACCATCCGGGTCAGCGACCTGACCGGACACCTCGGCTCCCTGCTCCCCGGCCACATGGTGCCGTCGTCGATCAGCGTGCTCGACAGCGTCCCGCTGACCCCGGCGGGCAAGGTGGATCGCCGAGCGCTGCCCGCGCCGACCTTCGGCTCCGACGCCGACGGCTACCGCGCGCCTGCATCGCCGATGGAGCAGATCCTCGCCACCTTGTTCGCCGAGACCCTCGGCGCCGACCGTGTCGGTGTCGACGACTCCTTCTTCGCGCTCGGCGGCGACAGCATCGTGTCCATCCAGCTCGTCTCCCGGGCCCGCGCCGCCGGCGTCGTGTTCACCCCGCGCGACGTGTTCGACCGTCGGACGGTGGCCGAACTCGCCGAGGTGGCGCGTCTGGAGGCCGACGCCGAGATCGCCGTGCTCGACGAACTGCCCGGTGGAGGAGTCGGTACGGTCCCGTTGACGCCGATCATGAGGTGGCTCGTCGACACACGCGGGCAGTACCGCACGTTCTCGCAGGCCAACTTCCTCACGCTGCCCGCCGACCCCGGACACGACCGGTTGCTCGCCGCGGTGGCCACGCTGACGGACACCCACGACGCGCTGCGCGCCACTCTGGTGACCCCCGCCGAGGGACCCGCACACCTCGAGGTCGCGGCGCCGGGCACGACCGATCCCGCCTCGGTGCTGACCCGGGTCGAGTTCTCCGCGACGCCGGGCACCGACGAGTTCGTCTCGCTGGTGCAGCAGGCCGCCGACGCCGCCATCGCGCGCCTGGACCCGACCGCGGGCGTCATGGTGCAGATGGTCTGGTTCGACCCGGCCGCCGATGCGCCCGCGGGCACCACCGGCCGGCTCTACGTGCTCATCCACCACCTCGTCGTCGACGGGGTGTCCTGGCGGATCCTGCTGCCCGACCTCGTCGTCGCCTGGTCGAACGCGACCGACCCCACCGACGAATCGGCGCTGCGCCCGGTCGGTACCTCGTTGCGCGCGTGGTCCCACGCCCTCGTCGCGACAGCGGGTGACCGCGTCGGCGAGCTCGACCACTGGACCCGTGTGCTCTCGGCGACGGATCCGACGCTGGGCTCGCGACGCGTCGATCCGACCGTCGACGTCGCCGCGACCCTGGAGAGGGTGTCGGTGACCATGCCGACCCACGTGAGCGAGGCGATGCTCACCGGTGTCCCGACGACGTACCGCGGCGGCGTCAACGACGCACTGCTGGCGGCGTTGGCGCTGGCCGTCCGACGCTGGCGTCTGCGTCGCGGGATGGAGTCGGGGTCGGTGCTCGTCGACCTGGAGAGCCACGGGCGCGAGGAGACCGCCGTCAACGGCGCGGACCTGTCGCGCACCGTCGGCTGGTTCACCTCCATGTACCCCGTCCGGCTCGACATCGACACCGCCGATGACGACGACGCCTTCGCGGGCGGTGTCGCGGCGGGCGCTGCGGTCAAGGCCGTCAAGGAAGCGCTGCTCGCTGTGCCCGACAACGGCATCGGCTACGGGCTGCTCCGCCACGCCGACCCCGACACCGCGGCGACCCTGGCCGATTTCGAGGATCCGCAGATCGGATTCAACTACCTCGGTCGCGTGACGGCGGGCGTCGACGCCGATGATTCGCAGGCGCAGTACGGCTGGCAGCCCGCGCGCGACGGCGGCGAACTCGGCGGCGCCATGGATCCCGAGATGGTCGTGCCGCAGGTGCTCTCGGTGAACGCGATCACCACCGACACCGACTCCGGTCCCGAACTGTCGGCGTCGTTCGCCTACGCCTCGGGGGTACTGGACCGTGCGGCGGTCACCGAGCTCGCGCAGCTGTGGGTCGACGCGGCCACCGCCCTCGCCGCACACATCCGCAGCGGTGCGGCCGGCGGCCTGACCCCCTCGGACGTACCGCTCGTCGGAGTCGACCAGGACGAGATCACCGCGCTCGAGCAGCGCGCCGGTGGTGTGGCCGACCTGTGGTCGCTGTCGCCGCTGCAGACCGGCATGCTGTTCCACGCCGAGCTCGCCGACCGCGGCGTCGACATCTACACCGCGCAGCTCGTCCTCGAACTCAGCGGACCGGTCGACCTCGACCGGATGCACGCCGCGGCCCGGACCCTGCTGGCCCGCAACGAGATCCTGCGGTCCGGGTTCACCCACGCCGCCGACGGCACGGCCATCGCCGTCATCGCCGAGCACGTCGAGGTGCCGTGGGAGGTCCGTGACTGCAGCGGTGACCCCGACCAGGCGACGGAGGTCGACCGACTGCTACGCGCCCACCGCAGCGACAAGTTCGACATGTCGGCGCCGCCGCTGATGCGGTTCCTGGTCATCAAGGAGGCTCCGGAGCGGTACCGGATGTCGGTGACCAACCACCACATCCTGCTCGACGGATGGTCGGGCCCGTTGCTCATCGAACAGCTCTTCGTCCTCTACGCGACCCACGGCGACGACACCCATCTGCCGCGGCGACGCAGCTACCGCGACTTCCTCGAGTGGCTGGCCCGCCGCGATCAGGACGCGGCACTGGCGGCATGGCGGCACGCCCTCGACGGTCTCGACTCGCCGACCCTGCTCGTCGAGCGGGCCCCGGGTGCGACCGTGGACGCGGCCGACATCGTGCCGGTCGAGATGGGTGTCGAGCTCGAGCCGCACGTCCGGGCCGGACTCGCCGAGCTGTCGCGCGATCGCGGCCTGACGATGAACACGCTGGTGCAGGCGGCGTGGGGTCTGGCCCTCGCACGCACGCTGGGCAACCGCGACGTGGTGTTCGGTGCGACCGTGTCCGGACGCCCGCCCGAGATCGCCGGGGTCGAATCGATCCTGGGTCTGTTCATCAACACCATCGCCGTACGGGTGCGTCTCGACGAGCGCGAGTCGGTGGTCGGACTGCTCGAACGGATCCAGTCCGAGCAGGCGGGTCTGCTCGACGCCCACCACGTGGGTCTGCCCGCGGTGCAACGAGCGGTGGGGCTGCCTCAGCTGTTCGACAGCCTGACCGTCTTCGAGTCCTATCCGGTGGACCGGACCGCCCTCGACGCGCAGTCGCGTATCGACGGCATGGCGGTGAGCGGCGTGCAGATCAACGACGCCTCGCACTACCCGGTGACCGTGCTGGCCCAGTCCGATCCCGACCTGGTGCTCAACCTCAAGTACGTGCCCGCGGTGATCCCGGGTGAGCGGGCGGAGATGCTCGCCGACCGGCTGCGCCGTGTTCTCGAGGCGTTCGCCACCACCCCGACCGCGCCGGTCCGTGACCTCGACCTGCTCGACCCGGTGGAGATCGAGTCGCAGTTGCTGGCCTGGAACGACACCTCACACGAGATCGTCGACCTCACCACCATGGACGTCTTCGGCCGACAGGTCGGCGCGACCCCGGACGCCATCGCCTACTCCGACGGCGACCGCGAGGTGACCTTCGCGGAGTTCGACGCGATCACCAACCGGCGCGCTCGTGCCCTGATCGCTCGCGGGGTGGGTCCCGACAGTGTCGTCGCGGTGGCCATGCCGCGTTCGCTGGAGCAGGTGGCTGCGGTCTACGGGATCCTCAAGGCCGGCGGCGCCTACCTGCCGCTGGACATCGAGGCGCCCGACGACCGCATCGCGACCGTCATCGGTGACGCCGAGGTGGCGTGTGTCCTCGCCGACAGCGCCCGCATGTCCCGGATCCGTTCCATCGCAGGCCACGTGTCGTGTTTCGATCCCACCTCGGCGGACCTGCAGACCATCCACGCCGGCCCGCTCCGGCCCACCGAACTGCGCGGGACCGTACGGCCCGCGTCGCTCGCGTACGTGCTCTACACCTCCGGATCCACCGGTCGGCCCAAGGGCGTCCAGATCACGCAGCGCGCACTGGTCAACCAGCTGCGGTGGCTGGCCACCGAATACGACTTCGACGGCCGCGACGTCGTCCTGCTCAAGACGCCGTTCACCTTCGACGCCTCCGTGTGGGAGATGTTCGCGCCCGCCCTGGTCGGTGCCCGCACGGTCATCGCGGGGCCGCAGGCGCACCGCGATCCCGAGGAGCTCGTCGATCTCGTGGCGCGGCACGACGTCACCGTGGCCCAGTTCGTCCCGTCGGTGCTGTCGGTCTTCGCCGAGGCCGCCGCGACCCGGTCGGTCTCCTCGCTGCGCGTGGTCTTCAGCGGTGGAGAGGCGCTGCCCCGATCACTGGCCGGCGTGGTGTCCACGCTCGGTGCCACCCAGGTGGTCAACCTCTACGGACCCACCGAGGTCACCGTCGACGCGACCTCCCACGTCGCGACCAATGGTGTGGTGGACGCCTCCGGCGAGGGCGTGGTGCACGCCTCCGGCGAGGGTCTGGTGCACCCCTCCGGCGAGAGCGACGGATCCGGTGCCGTCCCGATCGGACTGCCGGTCTGGAACACCCAGGGATGGGTCCTCGACGAGTGGCTTCGACCCGCCGTGACCGGCGCGGTCGGCGAGCTCTACCTGTCCGGTACGCAGCTGGCGCGCGGATACCTCGGCCGACCCGATCTGACCGCGGAACGGTTCGTCCCCAACGTGTTCGGGGCCGCCGGGTCGCTGATGTACCGCACCGGTGACCTCGTACGCCGACGTCCCGACGGATCGATGGAATACGTCGGACGATCGGACTTCCAGGTCAAGGTCCGCGGGCTGCGGATCGAGCTCGAGGAGATCGAGACGGCGCTCGCCGCTCACGAGTCGGTGGCCCAGGCCGCCGCCATCACCGACTCCACCGACGCTCGGGTTCGCGTCATCGGGTACGTGACCGGCCGTGGTGGAGCCGATGTCGACACCACGGCGGTCCGCGAGCACCTCGGACACGTGTTGGCGCCGTACATGATCCCGGACCTGATCGTGGTGCTCGACGAGTTCCCGCGTAGCCGGTCGGGCAAGATCGCGCGGCGTGAGTTGCCGATCCCGGAGCTCTCGCGCACCGAGGGTCGGGAACCGGCCACACCGAACGAGAAGATCCTCTGCACCATCGTCGCGGAGTTGGTGGGTGCGCAGGTCGGTGCCGACGACTCGTTCTTCGAAGCCGGAGGCGACAGCATCGGCGCCATGCAGTTGGTCACCCGCGCTCGCGCGGCCGGGCTGCACTTCACCGCCCGCGACGTCGTCGAACAACGCACCATCGCGGCGCTGGCCGCCACCGCGCGAGCCGGCGACGCCACCGTCGGCCGCTCCGGCGACCATGCGGGATCGGCACCGTTGACCCCGGTCATCGAGAAGATGCTCGAACGCGGCGGTGACCAGAAGCGGTTCGTCATGCCGATGGTCATCACGACACCGGCCGACGCCACGCCCGCCCAGATCGCCACCGTGTTGACCGCGGTGTTCGACCGTCACGACGTGCTGCGTTCGCGGCTCGACCGTGCGGCGCACACCCTGGAGATCGCCGAGCCGGGCTCGGTGGACATCACGGGCTCGATCAGCCGCGTCGAGTTGGGCGCGCACGAGGCGCCCGGCTCGGATGCGTACACCGAGCGTCTGCGTTCGGCGCTCGCCGACGCGATCGACCTGATCGATCCCGATGCCGGCGTGATGTCCCGCTTCGTCTGGCTGACGCCGGAGACGGGGACGGGTCGACTGGTCCTGGTGCTGCACCACCTGGTGGTCGACGCGGTCTCCTGGCAGACCCTCGTCGCCGATCTCGCCGTGGCCGGCCCGCAGGTGTCACAGGACGTGGCGCCCACCCTGCCGGGCGCGGGCACATCGTGGATCGCCTGGAGTCGGGGACTGCTCGCGCAGGCCTCGCAGCGTCGCGACGAGATCGACCACTGGGAGACGATGCTCGACGTCGAGGACCCGGACCTGGGTACCCGCCGACTCGATCTGTCCACCGACCGGGTCGACACCCTCGCCCGCACCGAGGTGGTCATCCCGACGGAGATCACCGAGCGGCTCGCCGCGTCGATCGGCCCGGATGCGTCCGGCGCCGAGGTCACGATGGCCGATCTGTTGGTCGCCGGACTGGCGGCCGCGGTCGTCGGATGGCGCACCGACCGCGGCTTCGACGTCCCCGGTGCCCTGCTGACCCTCGAGGGTCACGGTCGACAGGAGAGCGTCGTCGACGGCGCCGACCTGTCCCGTGCGGTCGGATGGTTCACCACCATGTTCCCGACGCATGTGGACCTGGCCGATGTGGACATCGCGGAGCTCGCCGCGCGGCCCGACGTGGCGCGTGCGGTGGTCGAGCGGACCGCATCGGCGATGGCCGCGCACCCCGACCGGGGGATCGGCTACGGCCTGGTGCGGTACCTCGACGACGAGGGCCGAGCACGACTCGCCGGATTCGACGAGCCGCAGATCGTGTTCAACTACGTGGGCTCGATCCCCGGGACCGACGTCGCCGGCGACATCGCCGACACCCCGTGGTTCCCGGACATGAACGGTCCGCAGCTCGTCGACGCCGACGACCGGCAGATGCTGGCCCGCGGCAACCGGATGCCCGCCCAGGCCGAGATCGACATCCAGTCGATGTCGACGGTCGGACCGGACGGGCCGGTGGTCCGCGCCTGGGTCACCTACCTCGACGACGCCATCGCGTACTCCGACCTCGACGAGTTGTTCCAGCACTGGCTGGTGGCGTTGGTGGCCATCGCCGAGCGCGACCACTGAC
>NZ_JAEMTF010000005.1:47147-102379 GCF_016462415.1 Williamsia sp.
ACGTTGCGGACGGTCGCTCCGGGTCCGGCGGTGAGGAAGGTGCGCTCGGGTGGGGTGACGATGTTGTCGTTGCGGGTCCCGACCGCCACGTAGCGGACTCCCGGTCGCGTGTCGCCGCCCGCGTTCAGACGCGCCAGGAACGGTGATCCGACCATCTGCTCGACGTAGGACGGACCGACCGTGGTGGCTGCGAGGGTCACGACCGGGATGCCGATCAACTGTCCGATCGCGCCGATCATCTGGTTGAAGTTGAACGTCGTGCCGTGGTTGGTGCCCGACAGGCTGACCATGGTCCGGACCGCGTTCGCGGCCGGGTTCTTCGCATTGGTGCCGCCACTGAACTTCAGGTACTGCCGCGCCACCAGGGCGCCCTGCGAGTGACCGACGATGTCGACCTGGGACGCGCCGGTCTCCCGACGAACTCGGTTGACGAACGTGGCGAGTGTCTTGGCCGAACTGGAGATGGTGTCGCCGCCGACCATGTTGAACAGATTCTGCAGGCTGCCGGGGGCACGTTTGCCGTAATCGAGTGCGAACACGCAGTAACCGGCCTCCTTGAGGGCAGGCGAGAGCACCTTCCAGGTGTCGCTCATCCCGGCCCACGTGCCGTGGACGAGGACGACCGGTCGCGGGTGCTCGGCGCTCGGTGTGCACTTCCAGTCGTTGGCTCCGGCGGGGGAGGGATCGGCGGTGTCGCCAGGCGTTGCGGGCGCGGCGTTCGCGGTCCAGGAGAAAGCGATCCACGACGCGATCGCAAGGACCAATCCGGCCCCGATCGACCTCACCCAGGGACTACGCACTCGCATCTATACCTCCAGCTCGCAGGATCCCCGGTTGTATGCGAGCGTACGCACGGACGAGCGTTGTGACGAATGACCACAACCGGACACACGCAGGTGGTTATCGAACAGATGCAGACCGGATACCGAGCCGATGCGATCGCCGACCGGCCCGGTCCGGGATGCAGGCTCGCCTCAGTGGAGGCGGAAGTCCGAGAGCAGACCGGAGTATTCCTTGGCCGGGGGGCGGGAGAACTCTCCGCTGGCGGGACCGGGGAAACCGCCGACCGGGACGAGCGCCTGGAGCAGGCGGACCCCGGCGGCGACGCCGTCGATGACCGGGGCGCCGATCTTGTCGGAGATACGGGCGGCCAGGTCGGCCATCCCGCCGCAGCCGAGCACCACCGACTCCGAGCCGTCGCCGGTGAGCGCCCGTGCGCAGGCGTCGGTGAGGATGACCTCGGTGTCCGGGTTCGACTCGAGTTCGAGCACCGGGATCTCGCACGCGTGCAGTCCGCGGCAGAGGCCGGCGACCCCGTAGCGGTGGGTCAGCTCTTCGGCGCGTCCGATGGTGCGCCCCAGCGTGGTCACGACCGAGAACCCGCCGCCGGAGAGCGCCGCGAGATGCATCGCCGCCTGGGCGATACCGAGAACCGGGGCGCCGGCGATCTCGCGCGCCGCGTCGAGGCCGGGGTCGCCGAAACAGGCGATGAGGTAGGCGTCCGACGGCTGCGCCGAGGCCCGGTCGGCGATGATCGCGGCCAGCAGTCCGGGGACCGACATCGCCTCGTCGTAGTGGCTCTCGATCGAGGCGGGTCCCATCGACGACGTGATCGCGACGATGTCGGTGTCGGGGCCGGCCGCCGAACGTGCCACCTCCGCCATGAGATCGGTCATGGCGGAGGTGGTGTTCGGGTTGATGATGCAGATACGCATGACGCCAGTCTGTCGTGTCAGGCGACGACCTTCTCGGTCGCCTCGACGGTGGGTGGGTTCTCGTAGATGAACGTCGGTGGCAGGAACCGCATGCCCAGCCAGTAGATCGCGAACCCGAGACCGGCTCCGACGAACCAGGTGTAGCTGGCCATGTAGGTGGTGCCCTCGACGACGATCAGGATTCCCGCGATCGCGGCGACGACGGTGGCGATCACGGCGACCGGGTTGACGCCCTTGCGGAACCAGTACGTCGCGGTCGGCGACATGCTGAACAGGTCGTCGATGACGATCTTCTTCTTCTTGACGAGGTAGAAGTCCGCGATGAGCACACCGAACAGCGGCCCGATCACCGCGCCGAGGGTGTCGAGTGTGTAGTGGATCGCCGACGGGTTGTTGAAGAGGTTCCACGGGGTGATCAGCACCGATCCGACAGCGGCGATCATGCCGCCCATGCGCCACGTGATCTTCGTCGGGGCGACGTTGGAGAAGTCGAACGCGGGGGAGACGAAGTTGGCGACGATGTTGATACCGATGGTCGCGATGGCGAAGGTGAGCACACCCAGGACCGCCGCAGTGGTGTTGTCGATGCGATCGACGATGTGCACCGGGTCGGTGATGATGTTGCCGTCGGCGTCTCGTCCGATCACCGTGGCGCCCGCGGAGACCGTGCACACCACCAGGATCGAGAAGAACAGGAAGTTCACCGGCAGGCCGAGGAAGTTGCCCTTCTTCACCGCGGAGAACGACTTGCCGTAGCGGGAGAAGTCGCCGAAGTTCAGCATCGGCCCCGAGAAGTACGACACGACCAGGGCGATGGCGCTCAGCAGTGCGGTGAACGACGCCCATCCGGTCTTGTTCGGACCGGCCGACAGGTCGAAGTGGACGTTGCTCCAGCCGGCCTTGTAGATCAGGTACCCGGCGAGGACGACCATGACGACATAGACCGCCGGACCGCAGAAGTCGATGAACTTGCGGATGGTCTCCATGCCGTTCCAGAACACGATGGCCTGCAGCACCCACATGAGGATGAAGCCGCCCCATCCGAGCAGTGACAGTCCGAGGAACCCGTAGTCGTCCACGGAGTCGAACTTCGCGATCGAGGGCCAGAACTTGATCGCCAACAGACCGAACGCGACGGATGCGAGATAGGTCTGGATCCCGTACCAGGCGACCGCGATCAGGCCGCGCAGGATGGCGGGGAGATTGGCACCGCGGACGCCGAACGCCACCCGTGTCGTCACCGGGTAGGGGACACCGGCCTGCTGCGACGGACGTGCGACGAGGTTGCACAGGAAATAGACCATGAAGATGCCGACCAGCAGCGCGATGAGCACCTGCCAGGCCGAGATGCCGAGTGCGAAAAGGCTTCCCGCGAACACGTAGCCGCCGACACTGTGCACGTCGGACATCCAGAACGCGAAGATGTTGTACGACGTCCAGCTCTGCTTCTTCAGCGGCGCGAGGTCGGAGTTGGTCAGGTCCTGGTGATAGCCGAGCTTGATGACGCTCTCCCCGGCCGCGCTCGCGTGGGTCGGTTCCGCGACGGCATCGCCGGTGGTGATCGTTTCGGTCATGGGCTCTCCTGGTGTTCGAGTGAGCCTAGGCTAGGACCGGGTTATTTCTGCTGCGTTACCGCGAAAGTATATTCTCGCTGCTCGGCGGACTCAGGTGCTCAGGATTCGTCCGCGACGTTCAATTGTGCTGCGGTGTCGATGATCATCGTCTCCAACCGGGAGTGGTGCTCGCGTGCGGTCGTGATGAGTGCGTCCGCGTCGCGGGCGGCGACGGCGTCGATCATCGACTCGTGGTCGGCGTGCAGACGCGCCTGCATCTGAGGTGTCGCGGCCCGCATGAGTTGGAACGGTTCGGTGATGTTCCACGTCGCCTCGAACATGTGGACCAGCCGGTGCATGCCGCAGGGCTCGATCAGCGCCTGGTGGAACCGACGTGACTGATGGTGGTACTCACGGAGATCGCCGGCCTGGGTGGCGGCGTACAGGGCCCGGTGGGCCTCACGCGCGGCCGTCAGATCGTCGGGCGTGGCGAGCTCGACGGCCCGGGTCAGCGCGGCCTGCTCGAGAATCCCTCGTACGAAGTAGATCTCGCGCAGTTCGGCGACGGTGAGCTGCGCTACGAAGTACCCGTTGTTGGTCTGATGGCCGACCAGTCCTTCGCCGACGAGTGTCTTGAGCGCCTCGCGCACCGGGATGGGGCTGACCCCGAAGAGCGCCGCGATCTCGCCGACGGGGATGGCCGAACCGGGAATCGCGCCCCCGTCGAGGATGACCCGGCGAAGCCCGTCGAGCACACTGGCCTGGGACGGGCCGGTGGGGATCGCCGACAGGGCCGACAGCAGCCCTGCGTTCCTGCCCTTACCCGGCATCGCCGAACCCCCTTCCCTCGGCGAGAATTGTCGCAGCTTTCGCACCCGCGCGCGGGGCGGTCTCGGGTTCGGCCGGGGGGACGCTACTTCGGCGTCACCCAGCAGGTGATCGCGCAGTGGACGACCTCGAGACCGGTCTTGTCGGTGATCGCGATGTCGACCACGACCTCGGCGCCGTCACCGATCGTGATCGCGTCGATGGGATCGGCCAGGGTGGCCACGGAGCGCAGGCCGGTGGTCGCCTTGGCGAGGTACTGCGACGTCATGCCCTTGGGCAGCCAGCGCAGCGCGGTGGGTGTCGATGCCTCCATCAGCATCCCCATCGCGGTCTCGGCGAGGTTGCAGGCCGCGATCGCGTGGAAGGTGCCGATGTGGTTGTGCACACCGAACCACTTCGGTGCCGTGACCTCGCAGTATCCGGGTCGCAGTTCCTTCACCGACGGCAGGATGGTCCCGAAGTAGGGGACCCGGGCCACCATGCCGACCGAGAACAGAGCCGCGCCGAGCGCGTTCTGGGGCAGGCGACGCCACAGGGCGTACGTCGGGGTGACCGACTCGGTGTCGGTGGGCAGGGTGGTGATCTCGTCCGTCATGGGTCACGACCTTACTCGTCGGTAGGTTCTCGCTACGGACATGCGCCGCCGATGCCTGCGGTCGGGAGTTCGACGTCGCGCAGGTCGTCGCGCGCCTGTGCGCGGCCGATGGTGAAGCCGGTCCACCCGCGCTCCTCCCGTGCGGTCTCGGCGATGAGCCGGAGCACGCACGGCCGCAACTCCTCAGGGAGTCGGAGCAGCTGTCCGGTCGCGTCCGGGGAGAGCCCGGACAGATATGTGGTGTCGATCCGGGGTGCCGTGTCGCGGGCCGTCGAGGCCTCGTACCGATCGACGTTGATGCGGGCGATCTGAGCATCCGGGTCGGAGACGGCGAACGCCAGTGCCGATCCGATGATCAGTCCGCCGATGGCGCGGGCGAGGTGTCGGGTACCGAGTCCGCCGCCGGCGACCACCAGGGCGAGGACGACTGCGCCGAGACACAGTTCGACCGCCATCACACTGATCCGCAGCCGGGTCGCGCCGTAGGCGTCGATGTAGAGATACATCCGGTGCAGTGCGGACGCCACCACGAGCAGCGTCGCGAGACACAGTCCGCCGAGGATGCCCCGGACCAGGATCCGAGCGCGCGCGGTGGTGCGGTCGGCGCGGTGCCAGGCCACCGACACCACCAGGATCGTCAACGCGGTGACGGCGAACAGCTGCCAGAAGCCCGAGCGTGCGTACTCCGCGGAGGTCAGGTTCGCGGTGCGCTGGACGTAATCGCGCCCACCGATCATGGCGCCGGCCTGCGTACCGAGGAACGCCACGAACAACGCGAGCACGGTGCCGGTGGGCACCGCCCAGGTCCAGGTGTCACGTGCGATCGCCCGCTCGCGATCGATCAGACGCGGCCGCGCGTACCGGAGGTAACAGCCCAACGCCGTGCCGAGGCCGACCACGATGCCCAGCACGACGTTCGCGGTGACGGTGGGGTCGTCGACGTCGGGGGTGAGTGCGGAGAGCAGTGTCGCGAACACGGCGTCGGCGCCGGCGAACAACGCGCCGAACACTCCCACGAGCGCCACGGTGACCGCACCCACCCCGAGCACCGCCCGGGGGTTGCCCACCTTCGAGCCCGCGTAGGCCACCGCGGCGCCGCGCGTCATCCACGCCGACGTGCGTAGCGACACCAGGATCGGCGCAACCATCGCGAATGCCATGTCGCGCAGGGTTCGTCCGCCCACGAGCAGTACCCCGGTGGCGGCGACGGCGAGCAGGACGTACCAGACGGTCAGCCATTCGGCGCTGCGCCACCCGGGCACGGCCAGGAGCGCCACGATGCCTGTGGCCGTGAGGAGTTGCCCCCGCCCCGGTCGTTCGGACGACCCCACGTACACCGCGACGAGAACGGTGATGCCGGTCAGCACGATGCCGATGCCCGACAGATCGTCGGGGAGCAGCAGTGCCGCGGCGACGGCCGCGACGGCGACCGCGGCGAACACCCGGCCGGGGGCGACACGCGGCATGTCCGACGCCAGGTCCCACATCGGCGGCCGCGGCGGCAACGGCGGGAGGGGAGGCAGCGCCGGCTCGGGAGGGTTCGGGTAGACCGTCCCCGGGATGGGGATGCCGGGCCAGGAGGGTGTTTCGGGCATGGGGGTATCGCCTCTCGTCGTGCGGGTGAACTCGGTCCGAACGCGCCGATCGGCGCGGGTGGGTGCAGGTCGGGTCAGTGAGTGGCGGTCGCGGGCAACCGGATCCGGATCCGGCAGCCCTCCGGGTCGTCGACAACGGCGATCTCGCCGCGGTGCAGGTGCACGACCCACTGGGCGATGGCCAGGCCCAGGCCGGTCCCGCCGTCGTGCGAACCGCCCCGGGTGAAACGTTCGAAGATGCGGTGGCGCTCCGCGGGTTCCACGCCGGGGCCCTGGTCAGCCACCTCGAGGACGACGGAGTCGCCGTCGGCGTGGCCGAGGACAGCGATCACGCCGCCCGGTGGTGAGTGTCGGGCCGCGTTGTCGAGGAGGTTGGCCAACACCTGATGGAGGCGGTCCTCGTCGGCCTCGACCACCAGCGCGGCCGGGATGGCGATCGAGAATCCGACGTCGGTGGCCCGCCCGGTGTGCTGGTGCAGTCGCACCCGGCACTGCGCCACCGCATCGGCCGCGAAACGCTGCACCTCGATCGGGTCGTGGTCGAGTCGCACGGCGCCGCCCTCCACCCGGGACAGGTCGAGCAGGTCGGTGATCAGCCGGCCGAGGCGGTCGGTCTGTGTCAGCGCCGACTCCAAGGTGTCCTGATCGGGGGTGCGCACCCCGTCGACGAGGTTCTCCAGTACCGCGTGCAGGGCCGCGACCGGGGTCCGTAGTTCGTGGGCCACGTTGCCGACGACCTCGCGTCGGTACCTGTCCTCGTGGGCCAGGTCCTCGGCCATCTGGTTGAAGGCCGTGGCGAGCGTGCCGATCTCGTCCTTCGACGTGGCGCGCACCCGGGTGGTGTAGTCGCCGCCGGACATCCGACGGACCGCCCCGGTCATCTCGCGCAGCGGCGAGGTCATGCCGTGCGCGAGCACCCACGTGACGACGAGGGCCACCACCAGCGCGACGAGCAGGGCGTACCGGAACGCGAGCTGCTGGGTGACCCAGAACGACACACTCGAGGTGAGCAGCGCGCCTCCCACCACCACGGCGGTCTTGAACTTGAACGACGCGACGGCGTCGAGTGGACGCGGGAAGTGCAGTCGCCGAGCCGGGCCCACGGATGTGTGCGCGACCCGTTCGCGGACGCTCACCGCTGCTCACTCTCCAGCGCGTACCCGACACCGTGCACCGTGCGGATCCGGCCGTGGCCGACCTTGCGCCGCAGGGACCGCACGTGGGAGTCGACCGTCCTGGTCTCGCCGGCGCCCGGCCACTGCCACACCGTCTCGAGCAGCTGTCCGCGACTGAGCACCGCACCCGGGTGGCGGGCCAGCGACACCAACAGGTCGAACTCGGTGCGGGTCAGGTGCACCGACTCGCCGTCGACCACCACCCGGCGTCCGGAGTGGTCGATGTGCAGGTCGCCAAGCATCTGCACGTCCGGGCCCGACGCGGGTGGATCGGCATCGGCCGTTCCGTACCGTTCGGCCCGTCGGATCAGCGCGCGGGTGCGCGCGACCAGCTCGCGCATCGAGAACGGCTTCGACAGGTAGTCGTCGGCACCGACCCCCAGTCCGATGACCAGGTCGGTCTCGCCGGACCGGGCGGTCAGCATCAGTACCGGGGTCGGGGAGTGCGCCTGGATACGTCTGCACACCTCGAGGCCGTCCATCCCCGGCAGCATCAGATCGAGGATGACCACGTCGCAGCCGACCTCGGCATGGGTGGCGACCGCGGCCGGCCCGGTGTCGGCCGTGATCACGTCGAAGCCCTCGGCCCGGAACCTCTCGGCGATGGACTCGCGGATGAGTGGTTCGTCGTCGACCACCAACACCGAGGGCAGCGTTGACGACGAGGACCCGGGCGTCGCGGACGGATGTGCGGTCATGGCAGCGACGGTAGTGTCCGTTTGTCGGTGCGCTGCCGAGATGGTGTGAAGAGTCTGTGAAGGTGGTCGCCGCCCAGGTGGCGGCCGGTCGTCGGCCGGTGTCGACGCAATTTGGCCTCGCCGTCGATCTGTTGCATACTGTTCGGGTTGCCTTGATCGGGAACGCGGATTTTCGCGGCCTCGATCAGGTGCGATCGCCACGGCGGGTCAAGCGGAGACGAACTGGCCCGGTAACCGTCACAGCGATCGACCAGCACGACCAGCACGACCTCGATCCCCCTGATCAGGGATCGCAGCCAAGATCTACCGATGTTCGGCGGAGCTCGGATGTGTCTGCAGAGATATGTCCAAGCCGCCCGACACGCCCGACCTCGGGTGTCGGAGGAATCCGACATCTGAGGTCAGCACGACCGGCCCGCGTCATGCGGGCGAATGCACAACGACAGATGAACAGCGTCGATCACCGTCTCATGAGGAGCAGTGGTCATCTGTGAGCCGCGTGATCGCGGCGCGTCTGCCGACTAGTTACCGACGGAAGAGGACACAGCGTGGCGGGACAAAAGATCCGCATCAGGCTCAAGGCCTATGACCATGAGGCGATCGACGCTTCGGCGCGCAAGATCGTGGAGACCGTGACCCGTACCGGGGCACGTGTGGTCGGCCCGGTGCCGCTGCCCACCGAGAAGAACGTGTACTGCGTGATTCGTTCACCGCACAAGTACAAGGATTCTCGTGAGCACTTCGAGATGCGGACGCACAAGCGATTGATCGACATCCTCGACCCCACGCCGAAGACGGTGGACGCGCTCATGCGCATCGACCTGCCGGCCAGCGTCGACGTCAACATCCAGTAGACGCGGATAGGGACGGAAAGCAGATATGACTCAGAAGAACGTGAAGGGAATCCTGGGCACGAAGCTCGGGATGACCCAGGTCTTCGACGAGAACAACCGGGTTGTCCCGGTGACCGTCGTGAAGGCCGGACCGAATGTGATCACTCAGATCCGTACGCAGGAGACCGACGGCTACACCGCCGTCCAGCTCGCCTACGGTGCGATCGATCCCCGCAAGGTGACCAAGCCGGTCACCGGCCAGTACTCGAAGGCCGGCGTCACGCCGCGTCGTCACCTGGCCGAGATCCGCGTGAACGACATCTCCGAGTACTCCGTGGGCCAGGAGCTGACCGCCGAGATCTTCGCCGACGGTTCCTTCGTCGACGTGACCGGCACCTCCAAGGGCAAGGGGTTCGCGGGCGTCATGAAGCGCCACGGCTTCAAGGGCCTGGGCGCCAGCCACGGCGTGCACCGCGTGCACCGTGCGCCGGGATCCATCGGTGGCTGTGCCACCCCGGGTCGCGTGTTCAAGGGCATGCGGATGGCCGGACGTATGGGTAACGACCGCGTCACCACCCAGAACCTGACCGTGCACAAGGTGGACGCCGAGGCCGGCCTGCTGCTGATCAAGGGAGCGATCCCGGGTCGCAAGGGCGGCATCGTGATCGTCCGCGATGCAGTGAAAGGCGGTGTGAGCGCATGAGCGTCGACACCTCGAAGACCGAAGCCACGAAGTTGACGCTGGACGTCAAGACCGCGGACGGGAAGACCGACGGCACCGTCGAGCTGCCCGCCGAGCTCTTCGACGCGCCCGCCAACATTGCGCTGATGCACCAGGTCGTCATCGCACAGCAGGCCGCGGCTCGGCAGGGTACCCACTCGGCCAAGACCCGCGCCGAGGTCAGCGGTGGCGGCGCCAAGCCGTACCGCCAGAAGGGAACCGGCCGCGCCCGTCAGGGCTCGACCCGTGCTCCGCAGTTCACCGGTGGTGGCGTCGTGCACGGCCCGAAGCCGCGTGACTACAGCCAGCGGACCCCCAAGAAGATGAAGGCCGCCGCCCTGCGCGGAGCCCTCTCGGACCGCGCCCGCAACGAGCGCATCCACGTGATCACCGAACTGGTGGCCGGGCAGACCCCGTCCACCAAGGCGGCTCGCGCCTTCCTGGAGGCCCTCTCGGACCGTCGCAAGTTCCTCGTCGTCGTCGGTCGCGAAGACGTCGCCGCGTGGAAGAGCGTCGCGAACCTGGAGTACGTCCTGCCGATCACTCCCGATCAGCTCAACACCTACGACGTGCTCGATTCCGACGAGGTCGTGTTCAGCGTCGAGGCCCTCAACGCGTTCGTCTCCCGGGCGCTGAAGACCGACGAGAAGGAGGCCTGAGAATGACTGTCATCCAGGCAGATCCGCGCGACATCATCCTCGCCCCGGTGATCTCGGAGAAGTCCTACGGACTCATCGAGGACAACGTGTACACGTTCTTCGTGCACCCGGAGTCGAACAAGACGCAGATCAAGATCGCGATCGAGAAGATCTTCGATGTCACGGTCGAGAGCGTGAACACGGCCAACCGCAAGGGCAAGCGCAAGCGCACCCGCGCCGGGTACGGAAAGCGCAAGGACACCAAGCGCGCCATCGTCACCCTCAGCCCTGACAGCAAGCCCATCGAGATCTTCGGAGGTCCGGTCGGCTGACGCCGGGCGGATCGAGAAGAAGTAGAGGACAAGAAGACTCATGGCTATTCGTAAGTACAAGCCGACGACACCGGGCCGCCGCGGCGCCAGTGGCGCCGACTTCGCCGAGGTCACCCGTGACCACCCGGAGAAGTCGCTCGTCCGCCCGCTGCACGGTCGGGGTGGTCGTAACGCACACGGCCGCATCACCACTCGTCACAAGGGTGGCGGCCACAAGCGTGCCTACCGGTTGATCGACTTCCGTCGCAACGACAAGGACGGCATCAACGCCAAGGTCGCTCACATCGAGTACGACCCCAACCGCACCGCGCGCATCGCGCTGCTGCACTACGTCGACGGCGAGAAGCGCTACATCATCGCGCCGAAGGGCCTGAACCAGGGCGACGTGGTGGAGTCGGGCGCGACCGCCGACATCAAGCCGGGCAACAACCTGCCGATGCGCAACATCCCGACCGGTACCCAGATCCACGCCGTGGAGCTGCGTCCGGGCGGCGGGGCGAAGATGGCACGCAGTGCCGGCGCCTCGATCCAGTTGCTGGGCAAGGAAGGCGCCTACGCCACCCTGCGTATGCCGTCCGGTGAGATCCGTCGCGTCGACGTGCGCTGCCGCGCCACCGTCGGCGAGGTCGGCAACGCCGAGCAGAGCAACATCAACTGGGGCAAGGCCGGCCGCATGCGGTGGAAGGGCAAGCGCCCGACCGTCCGTGGTGTCGTGATGAACCCGGTCGACCACCCGCACGGTGGTGGCGAGGGCAAGACCTCCGGTGGTCGCCACCCGGTCAGCCCGTGGGGACAGCCGGAAGGCCGCACCCGCAAGAACAAGTCCAGCGATCAGCTGATCGTCCGCCGCCGGCGCACCGGCAAGAACAAGCGATAAGCAGGAGGGAGTAGCAGATGCCACGCAGTCTGAAGAAAGGCCCGTTCGTCGACGACCACCTCCTTGCGAAGGTGGACGTCCAGAACGAGAAGGGCACCAAGCAGGTCATCAAGACCTGGTCGCGTCGCTCGACCATCATCCCGGACTTCATCGGGCACACGTTCGCCGTCCACGACGGACGCAAGCACGTGCCGGTGTTCGTCTCGGACTCGATGGTCGGACACAAGCTCGGTGAGTTCGCGCCGACGCGCACCTTCAAGGGACACATCAAGGACGACCGGAAGGCGAAGCGGCGATGAGCGCAGCCAAGAGTGCAGAGACTCTGAACCCGACGGCCAAGGCCACCGCGAAGTTCGTTCGCGTCACGCCCATGAAGGCCCGTCGTGTGATCGACCTGGTCCGCGGTAAGAGCGTGGACGAGGCCCTCGACATCCTGCTGTTCGCGCCTCAGGCCGCGAGCGAGCCGGTTGCCAAGGTCGTCGCCAGCGCGGCGGCCAACGCGGAGAACAACCTGGGACTCGACCGGCGCACGCTGGTCGTCTCGCAGGCGTTCGCCGACGAGGGCCCGACGATGAAGCGTTTCCGTCCGCGGGCCCAGGGCCGCGCGTTCCGGATCCGTAAGCGCACCAGCCACATCACGGTCGTGGTGGAAAGCATCACCGACTCGCGCACGGGCACCGCCTCCAAGCGGTCGCGTACGCCCAAGAAGTCGGCACAAGCCAGCAAGGGAGCTCAGTAGTGGGCCAGAAGATCAACCCGCACGGCTTCCGTCTGGGTATCACCACCGACTGGAAGTCGCGGTGGTACGCCGACAAGCAGTACGCGGACTACGTGAAAGAGGATGTCGCCATCCGTAAGCTCCTGGCCACCGGCCTCGAGCGGGCCGGCATCGCCAAGGTGGAGATCGAGCGCACCCGTGACCGGGTTCGCGTCGACATCCACACCGCCCGTCCGGGCATCGTCATCGGTCGCCGCGGCGCCGAGGCCGATCGCATCCGTGGCGAGCTGGAGAAGCTGACCGGCAAGCAGGTGCAGCTCAACATCCTCGAGGTCAAGAACGCCGAGTCCGAGGCTCAGCTCGTGGCACAGGGTGTCGCCGAGCAGCTCTCGAACCGTGTCGCCTTCCGTCGTGCGATGCGCAAGGCCATCCAGTCGGCCATGCGTCAGCCGAACGTCAAGGGGATCCGGGTGCAGTGCTCGGGTCGTCTGGGCGGCGCCGAGATGAGCCGTAGCGAGTTCTACCGCGAGGGTCGGGTGCCGCTGCACACGCTGCGCGCCGACATCGACTACGGCCTCTACGAGGCGAAGACCACCTTCGGTCGCATCGGCGTGAAGGTCTGGATCTACAAGGGCGACATCGTCGGCGGCAAGCGTGAGCTCACCGCCGTCGCGGCTCCGGCCGGCGATCGCCCGCGTCGTGAGCGTCCGCAGCGTCCGCGCCGTAGTGGTTCCTCGGGAACCACCGCGACGAGCACCGATGCGGGCCGCGCCGCGGCCGAGACCGCTTCCGCCGCACCGGTCACCGAGGCTCCGGCCACGGTCGACGCGGGTGCGACCCCCACCGCGAATCAGGAGGGCTGACCCATGCTGATCCCTCGCCGGGTCAAGCACCGCAAGCAGCACCACCCCAGTCTCAAGGGGCAGGCCAAGGGCGGCACCAAGGTGACGTTCGGTGATTTCGGCATCCAGGCTCTGGAGAGTGCCTACATCACCAACCGGCAGATCGAGTCCGCTCGTATCGCCATCAACCGGCACATCAAGCGTGGCGGCAAGGTGTGGATCAACATCTTCCCGGACCGCCCGCTGACCAAGAAGCCCGCCGAGACCCGCATGGGTTCCGGTAAGGGTTCGCCCGAGTGGTGGGTCGCCCCGGTCAAGCCGGGTCGCGTGCTGTTCGAGATGAGCTACCCCGATGAGCACACCGCTCGCGAGGCCCTGCGCCGCGCGCAGCACAAGCTGCCCATCAAGACCCGCATCGTGACGCGAGAGGAGACGTTCTGATGGCACTGGGAATTGTTGCCGCCGAGCTCCGTGAGCTCAACGACGAAGAACTCCTCGAGCGTCTCCGCGAGTCGAAGGAAGAGCTGTTCAACCTGCGCTTCCAGATGGCAACCGGACAGCTCGACAACAACCGCCGGCTGCGGTTGGTCCGTCGCGAGATCGCACGCGTCTACACCGTGCTGCGTGAGCGTGAACTCGGACTCTCGGCCGGCCCCGATGCTGATGCGAAGGTCGGTGACGACGCATGAGCGACGAGAAGGACGTGAACGTGACACAACCCGCCACCACGGAGCGCGCGCAGCGCAAGGTCCGCGTGGGCTATGTCGTGAGCGACAAGATGCAGAAGACGATCGTGGTCGAGCTCGAGGACCGCGTGAAGCATCCCCTCTACGGCAAGATCATCCGCACCACCTCGAAGGTGAAGGCGCATGACGAGAACGAGACCGCCGGCATCGGCGACCGCGTTCGCCTGATGGAGACCCGCCCGCTGAGCGCCACCAAGCGCTGGCGTCTGGTCGAGGTCCTCGAGAAGGCCAAGTAGCCGACACCGCTGCGTGAACAGATCACGCAGAGCACAACGACCCGTCACCGTTCGCGGTGGCGGGTCTTTGTGTTTCCTACCAATTCCATGTGAATACGGGTGGGTGTGGTCCCATCTCGTGTTACGCGTGTGACGCAACATGATTCGCCAGGTGAACGACTGTGTTCGGTCGACGGAGAACGCATCGGATCGGGTCGTCCGAACGTCCGAATGTTGGAGGTATTCACAGCCTGGGTCGCTATGCTTACGGCGTCGGTCCGGTTGCCCGCTCGGGGGGGTGTGCAACGAAACTCAAGCGGGCCGAGATCTATGGGTCGGGAGAATCGGTGATCAGATCATGGGTGCGCCAAGCAACGGGGGACGGGCGACGGACGGCGAGCGCGTCGCCGGTCTGACGACCGGGCCGATCCCGCTGACCGCTGCCCAGAGAGGCATGTGGTTCGCCGAGCGGCTGCACGCCGACTACTCGGTCACCGTCGCGCACTATCTCGACATCCGCGACGAGGGCCGACCGCTCGACCACGATCTGTTCTGCGCGGCGGTGCTCGAGGCGGCGCGATCCCTGGAGTCCGCGTTCACCCGCATCGTGGTCGTCGACGACGTCCCGATGCAGTGGGTGGACCCGAGCGTCGACTTCCGCGTCGTACCCCTCGACATGCGCTCCGAGCCCGATCCGGTCGCGGCCGCGCGGGCGTGGATGGACGCCGATCACCGTCGGCCGATGGATCTCGAGACCGACCGTGTCGCCATCTCGGCGCTCATCCGTGTCGCCGACGATCGCTGCTTCTGGTACCTGCGGGGCCACCACATCGCCTTCGACGGCTTCTCCGCGCTCACCAGCCTGCACGAGGCCGTGCACCGCTACAACGCGATGCTGGCCGGCGCCGAACACGTCCCGCCCGCCCGGGCCTCGCTCGCCGAGATCTCGGCCGACGACGTCAAGTACGCCCAGAGCACCCGTCGACAGACCGACCGCGAGCACTGGGTCGCCCGCGTCGCCGATCTGCCCGAGGGGCCGACGCTGTCGCGGCGGGCCACCAACGCGCCTCTCTCGCCGGCCAACGTCATGGCGAGCACGCGGATCAGCCGCGCCCGGCAGGATCTCCTCGACGCCACCGCCGCCGCGGGGAACACCTCGGCGGCCGCCCTTCTGACCGCCGCGTTCGCGGCGTACCTGTCGCGGATGACCGGCGTCGACGACGTCGTGCTCAGCCTGCCGGTCACCGGACGCGCCAGCGCCCGGGTGAAGCGCGGGAGCGGGATGGTGGCCAACATGCTGCCGGTCCGGATCGACGGGGTCGTCGGAGCGACCGGGCGTGAGCTGATCGCGCAGGTGCAGCTCGAACTGACCGGCGCCCTGCGGCACCAGCGGTTCCGCTACGAGGACATCCGACTCGCCGCGGGCATGGCCGACGCCACCGCGGCGTCGTTCGGTCCGATCGTCAACCTGGTCTTCTTCGACCGCCGCATCGAGATCGACGGCGCGCGAGCCGACTACCACATCCTGTCCTCGGGAACCCTGGACGATCTGCGGATCAACCTCTACCAGTCGAGTCCGGGTGAGTGCCTGGTCGTGGACCTGCACGGCAACCCGAACCTGTACGACCAGGATGAGCTCGACACCCACCTCGAACGCTTCCTGCTCCTCGTCGATCGCCTACTGGGGTCGCCGGACACGCCGATCGCCGATCTGTCGGTGCTGCTCGACGGCGAGCGCGACGCCCTGCTCGCCCAGGGGCGCGGAGCCCGCCGTGCCGACACCCCGGGAGAGCATCTGCTCGCGGGGTTCGAGGCGCAGGTCGCCGCCACCCCCGATGCCGTCGCGATCGAGGCGCCGGACGTGACGCTGAGCTATCGGGGGTTCGCCGACCTCCGCACCGACCTCGCGCAGCGACTGCGCCACGACGGTGTCGTCCCCGGCGACCGCGTCGTCGTCGCCCTCGACCGCGGGGTCGCCCAGGTCGCCGCGGTCTACGCCGTGCTCACCCTCGGAGCGGTCTACGTCCCGGTCGATCCGACCGACCCCCGCGAACGCCGTGACGCGATCGAGGCCGGCGTCGGGGCGCGGCTGCGCATCGACGCGGCCTACCTGACATCGATCGGTGTCGACCCCACCCGTCCGGCTCCCGCGTCGACGGGCTCGGCGGAACTCGTCGTCGCCCCCGGTGCGGCGGCGTACGTCATCTTCACCTCCGGCTCCACCGGCACGCCGAAGGGCGTCGAGGTCGGACACCGCGCGGTGCTCAACCGCCTGGACTGGATGCAGGACGACCACCGGATCGACGGGACCGACGCCGTCCTGCACAAGACGCCCACCACCTTCGATGTCTCGGTGTGGGAGCTGTTCTGGCCGTTGCGCACCGGGGCGCGGATGGTCATCGCCCGCCCGGGCGGGCATCGCGACCCCGACCACCTGCACGATCTGATGGCCGCCCGGGGCGTGACCGTCGCCCACTTCGTGCCGTCCATGCTCGACGTCTACCTCGACGTGGTGTCGGCCGACGGTCGGGCGACGTCCCTGCCCGCATCCGTGCGTACGGTGTTCACCTCCGGTGAGGCGCTCGGTGCGGCCACCGCTGCGCGGTTGCTGGGTTCGTCGACCGCCGAACTGGTCAACCTCTACGGTCCGACCGAGGCGGCGGTGGACGTGACCGCGCATCGCGTCGCCGCGGGCGTCGACCCCGTGCCGATCGGACGCCCCGTCGCCGAGACCGAGGTCTACGTGCTCGACGCGTCGCTGCGCCCGGTGCCCGCCGGTGTCGCGGGCGAGCTCTACCTCGCCGGCCGTCAGCTCGCGAACGGCTATGTCGGAGCCCCCGGGATCACCGCCGACCGGTTCGTGGCCAACCCGTTCGACGGCACGGGTGCGCGCATGTACCGGACCGGTGACCTGGTGCGCTGGAACGACATCGGCGAGATCGACTACCTGGGTCGCACCGACCTCCAGGTCAAGATCCGCGGACGTCGCGTCGAACTCGGCGAGATCGAGTCGGTGCTCGCGTCCCTTCCCGGTGTCGAGGCCGCGGCCGTGCTCGCCCGCTCCGACCTGGGGCCGGCCGTCACCCTGGTGGCCTACGTCCGCGGCGACGCCGACGTGCTCGACGTCGACATGATCGCCGACCGCTGCCGTCGCCGCCTGCCCTCGCACATGGTGCCCACCGCGGTCGTCGTGCTCGACGACTTCCCCGTCACCTCGTCGGGCAAGTTGAACCGCCGCGCGCTGCCCGCGCCCGTCCTGCGCTCCGACACCCCGCACCGGGAGGCGGAGTCGGCGGTGGAGATCGCGCTCGCCGACCTCATCCGCGGCCTGCTGCGGGTCGAGCGCGTCGGCATGCGCGACAACATCTTCGCCCTCGGCGCCGACTCGTTGATCGCGGCCCGACTGGTGTCGGTGGCGCGCACCGAACACCGGCTCGCGGTCGACCTCGCCGACGTCTTCGACAGCCCCTCGATCGGTGAGCTCGCCGCCCGCACCCAGCCCGTCGCCGACGTCGACGCAGCGGCGCCGTCGCTCCCGCGTCCCGCGTCGATCCCGTTGTCGCACGCACAGACCCGGCTGTGGTTCATCAACCGGATGGACCCGTCGGCCCCCACCTACAACATGTCCGGGGCGGTCCGTCTTGGTCCCGATGTCGACGTGGCCGCGTTCGCCGCGGCGGTGCGCGACGTGGTCGAGCGGCACGCGATCCTGCGGACCGTGTTCCCCTCGGTCGACGGCGAACCGGTGCAGCAGGTCCTCGAGATGGACGCCGTCGCACCCGGACTCGACGCCCAGATCCTCGACGGCCGGGTCGTCGATGCCCAGGGTCTCGACGAGCGGGTCGCGTCGACCGTGAACGCCGAGAGCGCCGTCGCCGCGCTGATCGGGACCGGGTTCGACCTCGAACACGAGATCGGGTTCCGCGCGCACCTGCTGCCCTCGACCGGGCCCGGCGCGACGTCCGAGCCGATCGCGGTGCTGGTGGTCCACCACATCGCCGCCGACGGGCAGTCGCTGCGCCCGTTGATCGGCGACCTGCGGCACGCATACGACCGCCGCCGGGCCGGCGGAGTACCCGAGTTCTCCCCGCTGCCGATCGATTTCGCGGAGGTGGCGCTGCGCCAGCAGGCCCGTCTCGGCGGTCTGGCCGACCCCACCCCGGTGTTGATCGACGGCCTCGAGTTCTGGCGGCGCGAGCTCGACGGTGCCCCCGGTCTGCTCACCCTGCCCACCGACCGACCCCGGCCGCAGGTCGCCGACGGACGCGGTGCGCACGTCGACACCGCGCTCGACGCGGATCTGTCGGCCGGGATCCGAAGTCTGGCCACCCATCTCGCGGTCACCCCGTTCGCGGTCCTGCACACCGGTCTGGCCGTCGTGCTCAGCCGACTCGCGGGGACCGACGACGTCAGCATCGGCAGTGCGGTCGCCGGCCGTGACGACCCGGCGACCGCAGACATGGTCGGCATGTTCGTCAACACCGTCGTCCTGCGGTCCCGGATCCGGCCCGCACAGTCCGTCGCCGACCTGGTGACGTCCTCGCACCGGGGCATCGCCGGCGCCATGGCGCACGCGGAGGTCCCCTTCGAGCGGGTCGTGGACGCACTGGCGCCGCAGCGTTCGTCCGGGTACGCCCCGTTGTTCCAGGTGGCGCTGACGATGCAGTCCGATCCGTTGGCCGGTGTCGCGGACCGCTCCGACATCGACGCCGGGCCCGACGCCCGGGTCCCGGCCGCCAAGTACGACCTGACCGTCACGATCACCGAGCCGGCCGAGGGGACCTCGACCCGCGGATACGCGATCGAGATCAACTACGCCACCGCCCTGTTCGACGAATCGACGATCCGGACGTTGGGCGATCACCTGCGCCGCGTGTTGGGTGCGATCGTCGCCGCACCGTCGGCGCCGGTGGGGCGCATCGGCCTGCTCGACGGCCGCGATCCCGTCGTCGCCACGACGTCGGTTCCGTCGAACCCGCAGCGCACACTGTCGGAGCTGTTGGCGGCGGGCGCCGACGCGGCCGACCCGCACGCCCCGGCGGTGTCGGGCGCGGTGTCGATCACCTGGGCGGTGTTCGAATCACGGACCAACGAGCTCGCCCGCGAACTCATCTCCCGCGGGGTCGGCCCCGGCCAGGTCGTCGCGATCTCCATCGGGCGATCCCACCACTCGGTCATGGCCGTTGTCGCGGTCGCGAAGACCGGGGCGGCCTTCGTCACCATCGACCCCCGTCAACCGGATGCCCGCCGCGCCGCCCTGATCGCCGACAGCACGGCCACTCTCGGACTCACGATCTCGGACCTGGGCACGCCCCCGTCGGACGGGCGGGCCATGACGTGGCTGGCCATCGACGAGGTGTCGTTCGAACTCGGGCTCGCCGGGCACAGCGGGTCGCGCATCCACCCGTCCGAGCTGCGCCGACCGGTGCACACCTCCGACCTCGCCTACCTGCTGTTCACGTCGGGCTCGACCGGACGACCCAAGGCCGCCGCGGTGACCCACGCCGGCCTCGCCGACCTCGTCGCGACGCAGGCGTCGGTACTCAGCTGCGACCGCACCTGCCGGGTGCTGCACGTCGCGTCGCCGAGCTTCGACGTGTCGCTGTTCGAGATGATCATGGGCCTGTGCGCGGGCGCGGAGCTGGTCATCAGCCCGCCGGACGTGTTCGCCGGGCCCGAGCTCGCCGCGCTCATCGCCGGGCGGGGCGTGACCCACGCGGTCATGACACCGTCGGCGTTGGCGACCATCGCACCGTCGGAGGTCCCGACGCTGCGGATCGTGGCGAGCGCGGGCGAGCAGTGCCCGCCGGAGCTCGTCACCCGATGGGCGGGCGCGGGACGCGACCTGCACAACTTCTACGGCCCCACCGAGGCCACGATCACCGCGACCACCACGTCGGCGATGCGGGTCGGTGAGCCGGTCACGATCGGCCGCGCGATCGACGGCATGACCACGCTGGTCCTCGACGACTGGCTGCGCCCGGTGCCCGCCGGCGTCGCCGGTGAGCTGTACCTCGCCGGACCGGCGCTGGGCCGTGGCTACCACGATCGCCCGGGGCTCACCGCCACCCGCTTCGTGGCCAACCCGTTCGACGCCGGCGCGACGCGGATGTACCGGTCCGGGGACCGTGTGACCCGCACCCCCGCAGGCGATCTGATCTACCACGGCCGCACCGACTTCCAGATCAAGATCCGCGGCGTGCGCGTCGAACCGGGCGAGATCGACGACGTCCTGACGTCGATCGACGGCGTCGAGGCCGCGCTCACCGTCGCCACCACCGCCCCGGGCGGGGAGGAGGTGCTCGTCTCCTACGTGACGCCGGCACCGGGTGAGGTCCTGGTCCCGCAGCACGTCGTCGACGCCGCCGCCCGTGCGCTGCCCGCCTACCTGGTCCCGCGCACTGTCGCCGTCCTCGACGAGTTCCCGCTGACCACCGTCGGCAAGATCGACCGGTCGGCGCTGCCGCCGGTGACGTTGACGGTGTCGCCGGATTCGGTGGCCCCTCGCAGCCAGCTCGAGTCGGTCGTGGCCGGCGTGTTCGCCCAGGTGCTCGGGGTCGACACGGTCGGGGTGTACGACAACTTCTTCGCCGCGGGCGGGAACTCGTTGTCGGCGACCAAGGTGGTCGCACGGCTGGAGACCCTGCTGGACCGACGGATCTCGGTACGGACGCTGCTCGAGAACCCGACCGTGGCCACGCTGGTGGGCGCGGTCACCACCGCCGACGTCCGCGGCCCCGTCGCCCCGCCGCTGACGGTGCGTCCTCGTTCCGAGGTCGTCCCGGTCTCCGGCGTGCAGCGCAGCATGTGGCTGGTCAACCGGGCCGACCCGGACTCGGCGTCCTACAACGTCTCCCTCGCGCTGCGGTTGACCGGCGCGGTCGATGTGCCCGCACTGCGCGCCGCCATCACCGACCTCGTGCGGCGTCGCGAGACCCTGCGGACGACGTATCCGCTGCTCGGGGGCGAACCCGTGCAGATGATCCGTCCCGCCGCCGCGGTGGCCGACGATTTCGTGGTCCCGCTCGTCGACCTGACCGCCCGGTCCGCGACCTCGACCGACGAGATCCCCGCCGCGATCGCGGCCGTCACCGACCGCGGCTTCGACCTCACCACCGGCATCCCGGTCCGGGCCGCGGTGGTACGGGTCGGTCCCGACGATCACCTGTTGGTGTTCGTGGTGCACCACATCAGCGCGGACGGTGCCTCGCTGATGCCGCTGGCCCGCGACCTCGTCGACGGCTACACCGCGCACCTCGCCGGCCGGACGATCACGCGGGCACCCCTCCCGCTGAACTACGCGGACTGGGTCGTGTGGCAACGCGAGCGGCTCGCTGCGGTCGACGCCGACGGCGCGACGCACGCCGATCGTCAACTGGCGTACTGGACCCGACGCCTGGCCGGAGCCCCGGACCGCATCGGCCTGCCCACCGACCGGCCACGCCCCACGACCCCGGGTTCCGGCGGTGACGTGCTGGACTTCGAGATCCCGGCGCCGGTCGTCGATGCACTGAAGTCCATTGCGCGCGAACACAACAGCACCCTGTTCATGGTCGTCCACGCCGCGTTCGCGGTGCTGATGTCGCGGCTGTCGGGGCACGACGACGTGGTCGTCGGGACGCCGTACGCCGGGCGGGACGACGAGACCCTCGACGACATGGTCGGCATGTTCGTCAACACCCTGGCCCTGCGTACCCGGGTGCGGTCGGGGGAGGGCTTTGATGACCTGCTGCACCGGGTGCGCGGGGAGGATCTCGCCGACATGGCCCACGCCGACGTCGCGTTCGACGAGATCGTGTCGCGGGTGGTCGCCTCGCCCACCGGTTCGCACAACCCGGTGTTCCAGGTCATGTTCGCGTTCCAGAACATCGTCTTCCCGACCGTCGAGCTCGACGGTCTGCGGATCACCCCGGAACCGCTGACGTCGGTGGCGGCCAAGGTCGACCTCGAGTTCATGCTGTTCCCGGTCGATCCGAGCGGCGCCGACCGCGGCGGCGCGATGGCGGGTCGGGTGATCTTCGCGACCGATCTGTACGACGCGCCCACGGTCGACCGCATCGTCGCCCGCTACGGGCAGGTGCTGCGGGCGGTGGCCTCGGACCCGACGCGCATCGTCGGCGACATCGACATCGCGCTCGACCACCCGACCGATGCCGCGGTCCTGCTCGGGGCCATCGAGGAGTCGGCGGCCGGGACGGGCAGCGATCCGGCCGACCTCGCGCACGTGGTGGCCGAGGCCACCGCGATCGATCCCGACGCGACAGCCGTCGAGTACGGCGGCGTCGCGGTCAGCTTCGCCGAGATCGATTCGATGGCAACGGCACTGATGATGACGCTGCCCGACGGCGACGCGTACGGTGCACTCACCATGGCCCTGACCGCAGTGGTTCCCGAGATCGCCGACGACGGTGCCGAGGTCCTCGACGCCGCGCTGGATCAGCTGCAGGTCAATGCGTGCCGGATCGTCGGCGCCGCGACGGCTCCGGAAACGGCCGACCGGGCGTGAGCGCGATCGATTCCGAACCACCCCAGGCGCCACCACGGCACCGTCCTCGTCCGTCCACCCAGCGGCTCGTCGCACTCGCGGCGTCGATCGCACCCACCCGGGTGGCGTTCGACGGTGCCCGCGCACCCGTCACCTTCTCCGACCTCCGGGCCAAGATCGACGCGACGGTGGCGATGTTGGCCCCGAGGGGAATCGACGCCGAGGCGGGCGTCGGGGTGGCGGTCACCGGGCTGCTGCCGCGCGGCGGTCTCGCGCCCGCGGAGGTCGCCGCCGCGACCACCGCCACCGTCGCTCTGATCCGGTCGACGGCAAACGAGATCGCCGGGACCTCGGACTGGGAATCGGTGGCGGGTCGGTTCCGGTCGGCGGTGCACCGACATCCCGGGCGGACCGCGGTCACCGACATTGACGGCACGACGCTGACCTACCGTGAGCTCGACGAACGCTCGGACCGACTGGCGGCGGGACTGGTCGCGGCCGGAGCCGGCCCGGAGATCCTCGTCGGCGTGGCGCTGCCACGGACGGCCGAGCTGATCGTCGCCCTCGTCGCGGTGGTGAAGTCGGGTGCGGCGTACCTCCCGCTCGACCGCTCGCACCCGCTGGCGCGTCTACACGGCATCGTCACCGATGCCGAGCCGCTGCTCATCGTGACCGACGCCGAGACGCCGGCGTCGTGGGAACGACTGGGGGTGCCGCTGCGGACCGTCGACGACCTCGACGGCCCGGCTGTTCCCGACGCCGGCGTCGCGCTGCCGCAGCGGATCGACGGCCGACACCCGGCCTACGTCATGTACACCTCGGGGTCCACCGGCAACCCGAAGGGCGTCGTCGTCACCCACGACGCCGTCGTCACCCTGCTCGAGGGGCTCGACGAGATCTACGACGCCTCCGCCGACGACGTGTGGTCGATGTTCGCGTCCTACGCCTTCGACGTCTCGGTCGGCGAGATCTGGACGGCCCTGACCACCGGTGGGCGACTGGTGGTCCTCGACCACGTGACGACGCGCTCGCCCGACGATTTCGTGGCCGCCCTCGAGCGGGAACAGGTCACGATCATCAACCTGACGCCGTCGGCGTTCTACCAACTCGCCGCCGCCCTGCGCGATCCCGCCGCCGGCCGGTTGGCGCGATCGGTGCGTCGGATGATCTTCGCCGGTGAGCTCCTCGACGTCGAGCAGGTCCGTCGATGGCACTCCGATCGACTCGCCCTCGACGGCGAACCCGGGCCGCAGCTGAACAACATGTACGGCCCCACCGAGACCACCGTCTACATGACCCGTCGCGAGATGAACGCCGAGTTCGTCTCGCAGGCAACCGCATCCGACATCGGCACCGCGATCCCGGGTAGCGAGGTCCACGTCCTCGACGCGCGTCTGCGGCCGGTTCCCGACGGGGTGCCCGGTGAGGTCTATGTCGCGGGCCCCCAGGTCGTCCGCGGATACCTCGCGCGCACCGATCTCACCGCCGGTCGGTTCGTCGCCAACCCGTTCACCGACAACGGCGAGCGGATGTACCGCACCGGCGATGTCGTCCTCGTTCGCGGCGACTCGTATGAATTCCTCGGCCGCAGTGACGATCAGGTCAAGCTTCGCGGCTACCGGATCGAGCTGGGGGAGGTCGAGGCGGCCCTGCTCGCCACCGACGGTGTCGGGGCCGCGGCCGCGGCCATCCGGCAGCGCGGCGATCTGCCCGAACAGCTCGTCGGTTATGTGGTCGCCGCGCCGGCGACCGGCGGCGACCTCGACGTCGCGTCCGTACGCGCAGCGGTGGCCACGCGGGTGCCGGACTACATGGTCCCCGACGTCGTCATGGCTCTCGACCGACTCCCGTTGAACGTCAACGGCAAACTCGACCGCGCAGCCCTGCCGGTGCCGCAGGCTCTCACCCACGACGACGCGGAGCCGGCCGCGTCCGACGCCGAGAGCGCACTGGCGGACCTGTTCGCCGAGGTCCTCGAGATGGACCGGGTGGGGGTCACCACCTCGCTGTTCGATCTCGGGGGCAACTCGCTCGTGGCCGCGCGGATCGCCGCCCGTAGCGCCGACGCCCTCGACATCGTCGTGACCGTCCGCGACATCTTCGAGGCCCCCAGCGTCCGGGCGCTCGCCGGGCGACTCGCCGCGCGCTCCCACGTCGAGCGACCACCGCTGGTGGCCACCGACCACGACGGTCCGGTGCCGCTGTCGGATGCGCAGCGCCGCATCTGGTTCCTGGCCGAACTCGACCCGCAGAGCGCGGGCTACAACATCCCGCTGGTGCTGCGGTTCCGCGGCGACCTCGACGTCGCCGCGCTCGATCGCGCGCTGCGCGACGTCATCGATCGCCACGCGGTGCTGCGCACGCGGTTCGCGACGACCGACGGTGTGCCCGAACAGGTGGTGCTGCCGGTCGGGGACCACCATCCCGACGTGGCGATCGACCCGCCGATCGACCTGCGCCACCACGACCCCACGTCGCGGACGGAGGCCATCCGGGCGATCGTGGACGCCGGGTTCGACCTCGCGGTCGCGCCGCCGCTGCGGGCGCGGTTGGTCCGCGTCGCCGATCTGGAGTTCGTGTTCGTCGTCGTCGCCCACCACGTCATCAGCGACGGCGGGTCGTTCGGGCCGCTCGCGCGTGACCTGATGACCGCCTACCGGGCGCGCTGGAACGGCGCGGAACCGGACTTCGCGCCGCTGCCGGTGCAGTACGCCGACTACACGCGCTGGCAGCGCGCGGTGCTCGGGGACGACTCCGACCCGACGTCCCTCGCCGCGCAGCAGCTGCGTTTCTGGTCCGAGCAACTCGACGGCATCCCCGAGCTGATCGACCTCCCGCTGGACCGCCCACGCCCCGCGGTGGCCTCCGGTGTCGGCGCGGAGTACGCCTTCGTCGTCGACGCCACGACGGCGGCGGGGCTGCGCCGCGTCGCCGAGGAGTGCGGCGCAACGATGTTCATGGCCGTCCACGCGGTGTTCGCCGTGCTGCTCGCGCGGTCGGGGACCACCGACGACGTCGTGATCGGCACCGCGATCCACGGACGTGGCTCGGCCGAACTCGACGACCTGATCGGCATGTTCGTCAACACCCTCGTCCTGCGCACCCCCGTCGACAGGGGCGAGGGATTCGCTGACCTGCTGAACCGCGTGCGCACCACCGACATCGCCGCTCTCGACGCGACCGAGGTCACCTTCGAGCGGCTGGTCGACCACCTCGACCCGGAGCGCTCCGCCGCGCACGCACCGCTGTTCCAGGTGGCGTTGGCTTTCCAAGACGATCAGCAGGTCCGTTTCGACCTGCCCGGGCTGACCGTCGCCGGCGTCGACACCGAGGTCACCACGACCAAGTTCGACCTCCAGCTCACCGTCTCCGAGGGCGCCCACCCGCACGACGGGGACGACGACGGCGCCCTGTCGGCGGTGTTCACCTACGGCACCGCCCTGTTCGACGAGTCGACGATCGCCGAACTCGCGCGGCGGCTGGCCGCCGTGATCGCCGCGGTCGGAACCGATCCGAGCCGCCCGGTCGGTGACATCGACGTCCTCTCGCCCGAGGAGTCCGTGGCGCTGACGACCGCGGCGGGACCGGCCGAGGTCACCCCCCGGACCCTGCCTGCGATCTTCGCCGACGCCGTCGCGACACACCCGGACGGGATCGCGATCAGTGCCGCCGGTGTCGAGCTCACCTACTCGGAGCTGGCGGCACGGGCGAACGACGTTGCCGCCGTGCTGCACTCGGCCGGGGTCCGGGCCGGTGTCCCGGTGGGGCTGGCGGTCGGTCGGTCGGTCGAGGCGATGATCGGATTCTGGGGCATCGCGGTGGCGGGTGCCGCGGTCGTCCCGATCGACACCGCCTCCCCGCCCGGACGCATCGGGTCGATGATCGCCGACGCGGATCTGCGCGTCGGACTGACCACCGCGGCGACGCGCGCGGAGCTGCCGACGTCGGTGGAGTGGTTCGACCTCGATACGCTCTCGACGACCGCCGAGCACGGCGAGACCGGTTGGCCGCAACCGCGTCTCGACGACATCGCGTACGTCATCTTCACGTCCGGGTCGACCGGTCGACCCAAGGGTGTCGCCGTCACCCACCGCGGACTCGGCGATGTCGTCGCCGAGATCGCCGACCGCTTCGACGTGACCCCCACCTCGCGGGTGCTCCAGTTCGCGTCCCCGAGTTTCGACGCGTCGGTCTTCGAGGTGCTCTTCGCCGTCACATCGGCCTCGACCCAGGTGATCGCGCCGCCGTCGATCTACGGCGGCGAGGAACTCGCGCGTCTGCTCGACGAGGAACACATCACCCACGCGTTCATGACCCCGGCCGCCCTGGCCACCGTCGACTCCCGCGGGCTGGACGACCTGCAGGTCGTCTGCGTGGCCGGCGACGTCTGCGCACCGGAGTTGGTGCGCCGGTGGAGCCGCGGTCGGCGGATGTTCAATCTGTACGGGCCCTCCGAGACCACCATCTGGAGCACCTCGACGCCACCGATGGCGGCCGACGGGCCCGTCCGGATCGGTGCACCGATCACCGGGGTGCGCGTCGCGGTCCTCGACGACCGACTGCGCCCGGTGCCCGCAGGAGTCACCGGCGAGCTGTACATCTCCGGATCATCGCTGGCGAGAGGCTATCTCGGCGCACCGGGGCAGACCGCGGGCCGGTTCGTCGCCGACCCGTCCGGCGCGCCGGGGGAGCGGATGTACCGGACCGGTGACCTGGTCCGGTGGCGTCGCGCCGGCGACCGGTCGGCCGACGCGTGGGAGCTGGAGTTCGCCGGCCGCAGCGATTTCCAGCTGAAGGTCCGCGGGTTCCGCGTCGAACTCGGCGAGATCGACATCGCCCTCGGCGAGCAGCCCGGAGTCGAGTTCGCCGCCACGCTCGGTGTCGATGACCCGGCCTCCGGGACGACGGCGATGGCGTCCTACGTCTATCCACGCGTCGGGCACACCCTCGACGCCCGCGCGCTGCGCGCCGGACTGTCGGATCGTCTGCCCGCGCACATGATCCCCGCGTCGATCACCGTGCTCGACGGGGTGCCGCTGACGTCGGCGGGCAAGCTCGACCGCGCCGCCCTGCGCACCCTCGCCCGCGAGCCGGTCGCGGCCGGGGGTGACGATCACGTCCCGCCCGCCACCGATGTCGAGCGCGTCATCGCCGATGTGTTCGCCGACGTCCTCGGCGCCGATCACGTGTCGGTCACCGAGGACTACTTCGACCTGGGCGGCAACTCGCTGTCGGCCACCCGGGTGACCGCGCGCGTCGGCTCGGCGCTGGGTGTCACCGTCCGGGTCCGCGACCTCTTCGACGCCCCGTCCGTCCGCGCCCTGGCGCAGCGGCTCGACACCCGGGAGCGGGACACCGCACGACCCGAACTACGGCGCCGCCCGCGTCCCGAGACCATCCCGCTGTCGTTCGCGCAGCGGCGCATGTGGTTCATCAACCAGTTCGACACCTCCTCGGCCGGCTACAACATCCCGGTCACGGTGCGTCTGCGCGGACCGCTCGACGCCGACGCGATGGCCCGCGCACTCGCCGACGTCGTCGAACGCCACGAGGTCCTGCGCACGATCTACCCGGCCCAGACCACCACTGCCCAGACCACCACTCCCCAGACCGCTTCGGGGAATGCCGGTTCCGGCGAACCCGCGCAGCGCATCCTCGACCCGATGACCGCCCGCGCGGCGCTCGACTGGGCCGCCGCCGACGCCGACGAGGCCCGCGAGCACCGCAACCAGGGCTTCGATGTCAGCGTCGACCTGCCGATCCGGGCCCGCCTGGCCCGCGTCGGCGACGACGACCACCTCCTGGTCATCGTCGCCCACCACATCGCCTTCGACGGTGAGTCGGCGCCGGTGTTGGCCCGCGACCTGGCCACCGCCTACGCCGCACGGGTCGCGGGGGCGGCGCCGGAATGGACCCCGCCGCAGATCCAGTACGCCGACTACGCGCTATGGCAACGGGACCTGCTGGGCGACGCATCCGACCCCGACTCGGAGATGGCTCGGGCGCTCACCCACTGGACCTCACATCTCGCGCACCTGCCGGACATGCTGCGACTGCCCTTCGATCACCCACGTCCGGCCGTACCGACCATGCGCAGCGGGACCGTCGAGTTCACCGTTCCCGCCGCCACCCGCGCCATGCTGCGCCGGCTCGCGCAGGCGCACGACGCGACGCTGTTCATGGTCACCCACGCCGCGCTCGCCGCTCTGCTGGCGCGGGTGTCGTCGACCGGCGACATCGCCGTGGCCACCCCGGTCGCCGGACGTGGTGCGGCCGAACTCGACTCGCTGATCGGCATGTTCGTCAACACCCTGGTGTTGCGCACCGAGGTGGATCCGTCCGCGGGTGTCGACGAGCTGATCGCGCAGGCCCGGCGGGTCGACCTCGACGCCTTCGCCCACGCCGAGGCGCCGTTCGAGCGCGTGGTCGACGCGGTCGACCCGGTGCGCTCGGAGTCCTTCGAACCCCTCGCGCAGGTGCTCTTCGTCTACGACGCCGCGGCCCCGCTCGCGGCCCGCATCGGCGAGATCGAGATCGAACTCGAGGCCCCCGGCGACGACGCGGCCAAGTTCGACCTGACCGTCGGTGTCACCGACGGCCTGACCGCCGACGCGGACATGACCGGCGTGATGATCTACGCCGCCGACCTGTTCGACCGGCCGACCGTGCAGGCCTTCGTCGACGCGTTCGTCCGCATCCTCACCGCCTTCGGCCGGACACAGAACGGCATGGGCGGGCCGGTCGGGGCGGTCGGCGACATCGCGATCCTGCCCCCCGAGGCAGTCGGCGCGCAGACGGCGGCCGCGACCGGCGAGCTCGTCGACCTGCCCGCGACCACCCTCCCGGACGCGACACACGGCTTCGGCTCGGCCCATCCCGACCTCGTCGCACTCGTGACCGACGACCGCACCGTCACCCACGGTGAGTTCGGGATGCGGGTCGCGCACCTCGCCCGCGACCTCGTCGACGCCGGGATCGGGCCCGAGATCGCGGTCGCGGTGTGCATCCCGCGGTCGATCGAGATGCTGATCGCGGTCCACGCCGTCCTCGCGGCCGGCGGCCAGTACGTTCCCGTCGACCCCGACGCACCGGCCGACCGCGCCGAGCACATGCTCGCCACCGCCGCCGCGCAGGTCGTGCTGTCCGCACCGGGAGCCCCACCGCGAGCCGTGGCGACGACGGGATTGCGCCGCATCGTCGTCGACGCCGCCGCCGCTCTCGACGCCGGATCGGCTCGTGCGACTCCTCTCACCGACGCCGACCGGGTCTCACCGCTGCGTCCGGACCATCCCGCCTACACGTTGTTCACCTCCGGCTCGACGGGACGGCCGAAGGGCGTGACGGTGTCGCACCGCGCCGTGCTCAACCGTCTGCGGTGGGGTCTGTCGACCTTCCCCATCGACGACTCCGACGCCGTCGTCCTCAAGACCCCGTACACGTTCGACGTCTCGGTGCCGGAGCTGTTCGCGCCGCTGATGGCCGGTGCGCGACTGGTCATCGCCCGCCCCGACGGTCACACCGACCCCGATTACCTCGTCGACCTGCTGGCGCGCGAGCGCGTGACGTCGGTCCACTTCGTCCCGTCGATGCTGTCGGTGTTCCTCGACGTCGTCGACCCCGCCCGCCTCGCCCGGCTCACCTCTCTGCGCTACCTGTTCGCCTCCGGTGAGGCGCTGTCGGCGTCGGTGGCGCGGGCCGCTCGTCGGGTGCTGCCGTGGGCGGCGCTGCACGACCTGTTCGGTCCGACCGAGGCCGCGGTCGAGGTGGCGCACCAGCCGCTCGATGTCGTGGGGGAGACGGTGCCGATCGGCCGGCCGGTGTGGAACACGCAGACCCTCGTCCTCGACCCCCGGCTGCAGATCGTGCCCGCCGGCGTGGTCGGTGAGCTGTACCTCGGTGGCCCCCAGCTCGCGCGCGGCTACGCGGGCCGGCCGGATCTGTCCGCCGAGCGTTTCGTCGCCAGCCCGTTCGGGGTGGGCGGGGCCGGCGGGGAACGGCTCTACCGCACCGGCGACCTGGTGCGGCGCAACGCCTCCGGAGAGCTCGAATACCTCGGTCGTTCCGACTTCCAGGTCAAGCTGCGCGGCCAGCGCATCGAACTCGGTGAGATCGAGGCGGTGCTCGCCGGCGCGGACGGCGTCGTCCACGCCGCCGCCGCGGTGGTGTCCGGACCGGGTGGGACCGATCATCTCGTCGCCTACCTCGCCGGCCGCTCGGGCGGCGACCTCGCAACGATCGGCGCCGACGACCTCGTCGCACGTGCCCGTGCCGCGGTGGATTCCGCTCTGCCGGAGTACATGCGGCCGACGGTGTGGACCGTTCTCGACGACGTCCCGCTCAGTGCGGCGGGCAAACTCGACCGACGGGGCCTGCCCGCCCCCGACTTCGGCCGCGGTGTCGGCGCCGACGAGGCGATCGTCGAGCCGGCCACCGACGACGAGCGGGTGATCGCCGAGGTGTTCGCCGGGGTGCTCGGCGCCGACCGCGTCTCGGTGACGGCCTCGTTCTTCGCACTCGGTGGCGACTCGATCATGTCCATCCGACTCACCTCGCTGCTCCGTGCGGCCGGCTACTCGGTGACCCCGCGCGACATCTTCACCGCGCGCACCGTGCGGGCGCTGGCCCGGGTGGCGGGCACACACGGCCACGCCCCGCTCGACGAATACGACGGTGGCGCAGTCGGACCGGTGTCGATGACCCCCGCGGTGGCCTGGATGCTCGACCTCGCCGACCGTTCGGAGGACTTCGACGACTTCTCCCAGTCGACGGTGCTCGCGCTCCCGGACGACGCCGACACCGACGCCGTGCGGGCGGTGATCACCGCGGTCGTCGCCGCGCACCCGATGCTGACCGCGTCCCTGCGGTCTGACGACGGCGAATGGACGCTGACCGCGGGCGCCGGAGACCCCGATGACGTCGTCGTGCGGATCGAGGATGCGCCGACCGGCGCCGACGCCTCCGCCGACCCGGATCGCGCGGCCGACCTCGACAACCGGGTGCGCGCCGCGCACGCGAGCGCCCTGGCGAGTCTGGATCCGGCGGTGGGCCGCCTCGTCGCCGCCGTCGGCGTGCGCGCCCCGGGCGGCGGCGGTCGGCTCGTGGTCGCCGCCCACCACATCGGCGTCGACGCGGTGTCGTGGCAGACCATCGTCACCGGCATCGCCTCGGCGTGGTGGCAGCACACCACCGGTCAGCCGATCGCGGTGTCGGCGACCGGCACGTCGTTCCGTCGCTGGGCCGGTGTGATGCGCGAACTGTCCACCCGTGACGCCGAACTCCCGCTGTGGGATGCGCACCTGCCCGCGCCCGACACCGACCACCGTCCGCGACTGGCGCTCGACGCGGCCCGCGACCGCATGTCGACGGTGCAGACGGTGCGCATCGCGGTGCCGTCGGATGTCGCCGAGGCCGTCCTGACCACCGTGCCGACCGCCTTCGGCACCCGCGTCGACACCACCCTGCTGGCCGCGCTGGCCGCGGCGCTGTCCGACGACGCGGGCGACCGGGTGTCGATCCTGGTGGAGAACCACGGCCGCGAGGAGCACGTCGCACCCGGCGCGGACCTGTCGGAGACCGTCGGATGGTTCACCGCGTTCGTCCCGGTCACCGTCGCCACCCCCGTGGGAACGCCGATCGTCGCGGCGGTCAAGACGGTCAAGGACGCCCTGGCCCGGATTCCCGATCGCGGTGTGGCCTTCGGTCCGCTGCGCTACCTGCGCGCCGACTCACCGCTGCGCGACCGTCCTCTGCCGCCGGTGAGCTTCAACTACCTCGGGGTCCTGGGCGACGCCGCGCGGACCGACGACGTCGCGCTCGCGGCCTTCGCCCCCGCACCCGACGCCCCCGCGCTCCCGGCATCGATCCACGGTCGGCTGCAGGCTCTCGCGGCGCTGACCGTCACCGTCGGTGCCGTCGACGGCGACCCGGTCGACGGCGGTGGGGGGCGTGAGATCCGGGCCGAGTTCGCCTATCCCGCCGGTGTGCTCACGGCCGACGATGTCGCCGAGGTCGCGCGCCGTTGGGGGGAGAACCTCGCCGAGGTCGTACGGCAGACCGCGCTCGCCGACCCCGGACCGAGCGAGACCGACCTCGCGTCCACGGGGCTGGTGCAGTCCGAGATCGACGCGATCCTGCGCGAGCGTCCCGGCGCGCATCTGTGGCCGCTGACCCCGCTGCAGCAGGGCCTGTTCTTCCAGGCCGAACTCGCCGCCGGATCCCGCCTGGCCGTCGGGCGCGACGAGATCGACGTCTACGTCACGCAGTCGACCATCACCTTCACCGGCGACCCGTCCGCGTCGTCGATGCACTCCGCCGCACGCGCCCTGCTGGCCCGGCACCGGGTCCTGCGGTCGGCCTTCGTGCGCACCGACTCCGGACGCGCCGCGGTGGCCATCGCCCCGCACGTCGACCCCGACTGGCAGACCATCGATCTCACGGCCGACGAATCGACCCTGGCGACCGCGCAGATCGCCGACATCGCCCACCGGGAACGCACGGCGGGCTTCGACCTTGGTCGGCCGGGTCTGATCCGGTTCGTACACGTCCGCCACCGTGGCGCCGACGGCGAACCGCTGGTGTCGCTGATCATCTCGGCGCACCACCTCATCCTCGACGGGTGGTCGGCACCGATCGTGCTGACCGAACTCCTGGCGTTGGCGCACGGCATGCTGCCGGAGGTCCGCGTGGTCGACGAGCCGGACTTCGGGACCTACCTGGAATGGTTGGAGGGCCGAGATCAGGCTGCGGCGCTGTCGGTCTGGCGAGCGGCCCTCGATCAGATCGACGGCCCGACGCTGGTCGCCCCCGGTCACGTCGCGACCACACAGGCCCCGCCGCGAGATCGCGTGCTGCTGCTCGACGCCGACCTCACCGCCGGACTCGCGGCGACCGTCCGCGCACTCGAGGTGACCACCAGCACCGTGGTGCAGGCGGCCTGGGCGGTCCTGCTCGCGCGGATCACCGGTCAACAGACCGTCGTGTTCGGTGAGACCGTCTCGGGACGCCCGCCCGAGATCGACGGCGTCGCACAGATGATCGGCCTGTTCATCAACACGCTGCCGGTCGCCGCCACCGTCGATCCGGGGCAGACGCTCGCCGCGCTCGTCGACGACCTACACCGCCGCAAGACCGCCGTCCTGGACCACCAGTACGTCGGTCTGGGCGACATCACCGCGGCGGTCGACACGGCGGTGCTGTTCGACACCCTGACCGTCTACGAGTCGTACCCGATCGATTCCGCAGCCCTCTCCGCCGCCGCGCGCGACGCCGACGGGCCGACCATCCGCGACGTGACGGCAACCGACGCAACTCATTACCCGCTGAACCTGATCGCCGCTCCGGTCGGTGACCGGATGCAGCTGACGCTCAAGTACCTCCCGTCGGCGTTCGACGACGCGCAGATCGACGTGTTCGGCGATGCGGTGACCGCGATCCTGCGCGCCGTGGTCGACCGTCCGGAGGCCGTCGTCGGTGAGGTCGACCTGGTCGCCGACGCCGTCGCCGAGCGCATCGCGGGCTGGTCGGTCGGACCCGCACTCCCGGTTGACACCGACGCGCCGACGCTGCTGCCCGACCTCATCGCCGACCAGATCGACCGGACACCCGACGCGACTGCACTCACCTCCGATGGGCGATCGCTGACCTACCGCGAATTCGGTACGCGGGTACGTGCGGTCGCCGAGCGTCTCGTCGGGATCGGTGTCGGGCCGGATGTCGCTGTGGCCGTGTCGATCCCGCGATCGGTCGAGATGGTCGTGGCCATCCACGCCGTGGTCGCGACCGGCGGTCAGTACGTGCCGCTCGACGTCGACGCCCCGGCCGACCGCACCGACCACATGGTGACCACCGCGCGTGTGCGGGCCGTGATCCGCGCGGATCCCGCGGACGACGGTGGGGTCGCGATCACCCCGATCGGGACCACCCCGGCCGGACCGTTGCGCGGGCTGCTGCGGGCCGACGATGCGGCGTACACGGTGTTCACCTCCGGCTCGACCGGACGGCCCAAGGGCGTCACCGTCTCGCACGCCGCGATCGTCAACCGCCTGCGATGGATGCAGTCGGAGTTCGACCTCGACGGCTCCGATGTGGTGCTCCTCAAGACCCCGGTCACGTTCGACGTGTCGGTGTGGGAGTTGTTCTGGCCGCTGATGACCGGCGCGTCGATGGTGATCGCCCGCCCGGACGGCCATCGTGACCCCGCCTACCTGGCCGACCTGATCGCGGCGCAGCGCGTCAGCACCCTGCACTTCGTGCCGTCGATGCTGTCGGCGTTCACCGACGTGCTCGGCGACGACCTCGGCGTCGCCTGCGCGTCGGTCCGGCAGGTCTTCACCTCCGGCGAGGCGCTGACCCCGGCGTCGGCCGCCACGACGACCCGCGGGTTGCCGGACGTGCGGCTGCACAACCTGTACGGCCCCACCGAGGCCGCCGTCGACGTGACCTGGCACGAGGTACCCGCCGGGGCAGCCACGGTGCCCATCGGCCGCCCGATCGCCGGCACCGTGACCCGGATCCTCGACGCGCGCCTGCAGCCGGTTCCCCCGGGGGTGATCGGTGAGCTGTACCTCGGTGGCGTCCAGGTCGCCCGCGGGTACGCATCGCGCCCGGACCTGACCGCCGACCGGTTCGTCGCCGATCCACTGGGCGATCCGGGCGTACGGCTCTACCGCACCGGCGATCTCGTCCGGTGGACCACCGGCGGCGACATCGATTACGTCGGCCGCGTCGATTTCCAGGTCAAGCTGCGTGGCCAACGGATCGAACTCGGCGAGATCGAGGCGGTGCTGTCGGGTGCACCCGGCGTGATGCTGGCCGCGGTCACCGTCGCCACCGCACCCGACGGCGGGCAGCACCTCGTCGCCCACCTCGCAGGCGACATCGAGCTGGCGACGATCACCGAGTCGGTGGCGCGATCGCTGCCCGCCTTCATGCGTCCGACGGTGTGGTCGGTGCTCGAGGAGATGCCGACGAACTCCGCGGGCAAGGTCGACCGGCGGGCCCTGCCCGAGCCGGAGTTCGACGGTGCGGTCGCCGGGACCGAGTTCATCGAGCCCGTCGGGGTCGTCGAGCAGCGCATCGCGGCGGTCATGGCCGAGGTCCTCGGGGTCGAGCGGGTGTCGGCCACGGCCGACTTCTTCGACATCGGCGGCAACTCGCTGTCGGCGACCCGGGTCGTCGCCAGGGTGTCCGACGCCCTGTCGGTCGCGGTGGGTGTCCGCGACCTGTTCGACGCGTCCTCGGCGCGGTCCCTGGCGCACCGGGTGCGCGCCGCCGACGTGACGGTCGTCGAACCGCTGATCGCGGGGGAACGCCCGGAGACGATCCCGCTGTCGCCGGCCCAGCGTCGGATGTGGTTCATCAACCGATTCGACCCGTCGTCGGCCGCCTACAACATCCCGTTCGCCCTGACCCTGAGCGGAACCGTCGACGTCGCGGCCCTGCGCGCGGCCCTGTTCGACGTCATCGTCCGCCACGAGACGTTGCGGACGGTGTTCACGCAGGGTCCCGACGGCGTTGTCGGGCAACACATCCTGGATCCCGAGCAGGTCGATCCCGACGCGTGGTGGACCACGACCGGCGTGACCGATCTGCCCGCCCGCCCGTTCGACGTCACCGTCGACGTCCCCATCCGTGCCGGGGTCGTCGAGACCGGACCCGACGAACACCTGCTCGTCGTCGTGCTCCACCACATCGCGAGCGATGGGGAGTCGTTGTCGCCGTTGGCGACCGACCTCGTGACCGCCTACGCGGCGCGGGCGGCCGGGGTGACACCGGCGTGGACGCCGCTGGCCGTGCAGTACGCCGACGTCACCCTGTGGCAGCAGCGGGTCCTCGGCTCGATCGACGACCCGACCTCGGTGCTCGGCGGCCAGGTCGAGCAGTGGCGGACCCGACTGGCCGGCCTGCCCGGCGTCCTGGAGCTGCCGACCGACCGTCGGCGGCCCGCGGTCGCCTCGATGCGGGGCGCAGGCGTCGCCTTCGACATCCCGGCCGACCTCGTCGCCGCGATCGACGCGTTCGCGAGTCGACGCGGCGCGACCGTCTTCATGCTGGTGCACGCCGCCCTCGCGGCCGTCCTCGCGCGGCTGTCGGCGACGCGCGACATCGCGATCGGCACCCCGGTCGCCGGTCGAGGTCGGACCGAACTCGATCCGTTGATCGGGATGTTCGTCAACACGCTGGTGCTGCGCACCGAGGTCGACCCGGCCGCATCCTTCGCCGACCTGCTGGACCTCGTCCGCACCACCGACCTCGACGCCTTCGCCGGCGCCGACGTCCCGTTCGAGCACCTCGTCGACCTGCTGGCCCCGACACGGTCGGAGGCCTTCGCCCCCCTGACACAGGTGCTGCTGACCGTCGAGCAGCACGCCGCGGACGGTCCCGGTGGTGCACTCGACCTCCCCGGCCTGCGCATCACCCCGGTCGACGCCGGTGACCCCGCTGCCCGGTTCGACCTCACCGTGGGGCTGACGCTCTCGCGTGACAGCAGCGGCGGCCTGGCCGGGCTGACCGGGTCGATCGTCTACGCGACCGACCTGTTCGATGCCGACACCGCAGAGGGGATCGCCCGTCGCCTCGTCGAGGTCCTCGCCGCCGGGGTGGCGGCACCGTCGACGCCCGTCGGCGACATCGACATCGTCGACGACCGCGAGCGCCGCGAGGTCGCACGCTGGTCCACCGGTGAGGACCGACCGCTCGAGGACACGAACCTCGCCGCTCTCGTGGCCCGCCGGGTCGCCGCCGGACCGGAGGCGACGGCGCTGGTGTTCGGCGACCGCACCGTCTCCTACGCCGAGTTCGGCTCCCGCGTGGCGACGCTCGCACGGACGCTGGTCGCCTTCGGGGTCGGCCCCGATGTGGCCGTCGCGGTCCGCATCCCGCGGTCGGTGGAGCTGCTCGTCGCCATCCACGCCGTGGTCGCCGCCGGCGGCCGGTACGTACCGATCGATCCCGAGGCCCCGGCCGATCGCGCCGCGTACATGATCGACACCGCCCGGGCCCGCCTGATGCTGATCCCGGCCGGGTCGACGATCGTGCTCACCCCCGGCGCGACGTACGCGGTGCTGCCCGTCGACGCGTCGACACCGGTGGACGATGCGACGACGCTCGGCGACGTCGGTCTCGCCGCGGCGCACCCCGACGACGCCGCCTACACGCTGTTCACCTCCGGCTCGACCGGACGCCCCAAGGGCGTGACGGTGACCCACCGGGCGATAGTCAACCGGCTGGCGTGGATGCAGGAGCGGTTCGCGATCTCCGCCGACGACGCCGTGCTGCAGAAGACGCCGGTGACCTTCGACGTGTCGGTGTGGGAACTGTTCTGGCCGTTGCTGTCCGGGTCGCGGATCGTCATCGTCGAACCCGACCGACACGGCGACCCCGGCCACCTCGCGCAGGTGATCAGCCGCGAGCGGGTGACCGTGGCCCACTTCGTGCCGTCGATGCTGGCCGCGTTCGTCGACGTCGTGGCCACCGCCGGGACCGCCGACCTCAGCGGCCTGCGTGCGGTGTTCGCCTCCGGAGAGGCGCTGTCCGCCAGTACCGCGCATGCGATGCGGGCGCTGGCGCCGCAAGCTCGACTGCACAACCTGTACGGCCCCACCGAGGCCGCCGTCGACGTCACCCACCACGAGGTCGTCGACGGGGAGACGACCGTGCCCATCGGCCGGCCCGTCCCCAACACCGTCACCCGTGTCCTCGACGACCGCTTGCGCCCGGTACCGCGCGGGGTCGTCGGCGAGCTGTACCTCGGTGGCGTGCAGCTCGCCCGCGGGTACGAGTCCCGCCCCGACCTCACCGCGGAACGCTTCGTTCCCGATCCTCGTGTTCCCGGCGAGCCCGGTCGCCGGCTCTACCGGACCGGCGACCGTGTCCGGTGGAACGCCGACGGTGAGCTGGAGTACCTGGGTCGCACCGACTTCCAGGTCAAGCTGCGCGGTCAGCGGATCGAACTCGGCGAGATCGAGGCCGCCATCGCCACCGCACCCGGCGTGCGCGAGGTGACTGTCACCGTCGCCGCCGCACCGGACGGCAGCGATCAGCTGATCGCCTACGTCACCGGCACTCCCGATGTCGACGACCCGGCTGCCGTCGCGGCGGCAACCGAGACCCTGCCCGCCTACATGCGGCCCTCGATGTGGATCGCCCTCGACGCCATGCCGGTGACCGTGACCGGCAAGGTCGACCGCCGTGCGTTGCCCGCGCCGGAATTCCGCTCAGCGCACCACGTCCCGCCCAGCGGCGCGGTCGAGGAGATCGTCGCCGCCGTGTTCGCCGCGGTCCTCGGCGTCGATCGGGTGTCGGTCACCGACGACTTCTTCGGCATGGGCGGCAACTCGCTCTCGGCGACACGGGTCGCCGCGCGCGTCGCCGACGCCCTGGGCCGTGAGGTCGGGGTGCGGGAGGTCTTCGACGCGCCCAGCGTCCGTGCGCTCTCGGCCCGACTGGCCTCGGCCGACCGTGTCGATTCCCGCCCCGTGATCGCCGGGTCACGTCCGGAACGGATCCCGCTGTCCGACGCGCAACGTCGCATGTGGTTCATCAACACCTACGACACGACGTCACCGGTGTACACGATCCCGTTCGCGCTGCGACTCAACGGCGCCCTCGACGTCAACGCCCTGCGGGCGGCCGTCGGCGACCTCGTCGCCCGACACGAGATCCTGCGCACCGTCTACCCCCAGGACCGCGACGGCGCGGTGCACCAGCACATCCAGGACGCCGAGACGGGGGCGGTGGATCCGGACTGGGCCGTCTGCGCCACCGCCGACGAGGCGTTGGCCGTGCTGCGACGTGGTTTCGACCTGACCGTCGACCTGCCGGTGCGGACCCGGCTCGCGGTCGACGGCGACGACGCGCTCCTCGTCATGGCCGTCCACCACATCGCCGCCGACGGCGAATCGGTGCCGGTACTCGCCCGCGACCTCGTGCGGGCCTACCGTTCCCGGACCGCCGGATCGGCACCCGACTGGACGCCGTTGGCGGTGCAGTACGCCGACTACGCACTGTGGCAGCAGAACTCGTCGAGCGACTCCGGTTCGGAGAGCGCCGGTCTCGCGCACTGGACGGAGCAGCTCGCCGGGGTGCCCGCGTTGCTCGAACTCCCGACCGACAGGCCGCGACCCGCGGTCGCCACGATGCGGGGTGCGACGGTCGACTTCGAGATCCCGGCCGGGATCGCCACCGCCGCATCCGAGGTGGCGCGCGAGTCCGGCGCGACGACGTTCATGGTGCTGCACGCCGCGCTCGCGGTGCTGCTCGCCCGTCTCGCCGCGACCGACGACGTGGTGATCGGGACGGCCGTCGCGGGGCGTGGTCGCGCCGAACTCGACGACCTCATCGGGATGTTCGTCAACACCGTCGTCCTGCGCACGCCGGTGAGGACGGGGGAGCGGTTCGTCGACGTGCTCGACACCGTGCGCCGCACCGATCTCGACGCGCTCGTCCACGCCGACGTCCCCTTCGAGGAACTCGTGGACCGACTCGACGTCGTGCGGTCGGAGGCATTCGCCCCGCTCGTCCAGGTGCTCTTCACGGTTGCCGAGGGAACCGGTGAGGCCGACGCCGGTCTACTCGACCTCGGCGGGTCGCTGAGTGCGGAGGCCGTCGAGGCCGAGATCGCCACCGCCAAGGTCGATCTGACCATCGGTGTGGTCACCGACACCAGCCCCGGACCGTGGCGCGGAACGATCACCTACGCCTCCGATCTGTTCGACGCGGTGTCGGTGTCCGACCTCGCGACCCGGTGGGTACGACTGCTCGACACCCTGGTGACCCGCCCCGACGCCCCCGTCGCCGACGCTCAGATCCTCGGGCCCGGGGAGATCGCGGAGCTGCTGCCCCCGACCGTCCCGGATGCGCCGCCCACGCTCCTGTTGGCCGACCTGTTCTCCGCCGCCGCCGCCGCGACCCCCGACTCCGTGGCCGTCGTCGACGGATCGCGCACCATGACCTACCGCGAACTCGACACCCTCAGTTCGGGGTTCGCCCGCGACCTCATCGCGGCCGGGGTGGGTCCCGACGATGTCGTGGTCAGCGTCATCGGCCGCTCGGCCCTGGTCCAGGTGGCGCTCTGGGCCGTCGCGAAATCCGGTGCCGTGTACGCCCCCGTCGATCCGCGCTACCCGGCCGACCGCGTCCGTCGGGTCATCGCCGACAGCGGCGCCCGCGTCGGGCTGGTGGGGGCCGGGGTCACCGCGCTCGCCGATGTCGGGATAGCGGCGACGGTGCTCGACGACACCGCCCTCGCCGCGATGCGGGCTCGCATCACCTCCGGCGCGGTGTCGGCCGAACCCGTCACCGACAGCGAGCGGGTACGCCCGCTGCGCGCTCACAACGGCGCCTACATGATCTACACCTCGGGCTCCACGGGAGTGCCGAAGGGCGTCGTGGTCACCCACACCGGGCTCGCGGGTGTCGCGTACACCCTGCGCGACCATCACCACTCGGATGCGTCCGCGCGCTGGCTGGGCATCAGCTCGCCCGCGTTCGACGCCGCGATGCTCGAGGTGCTCGGCACCTATGTCGCCGGCGCGAGGCTGGTCGTCACCCCCGCCGACATCGTCGGAGGGGAGGAACTGGCCGAGTGGATCACCGCGCACGACGCGACCCACGCGTTCCTGGTGCCGTCGGTTGCGGCGTCGATGCCGGACCCGGGCGCGGTGTCGTTGACGCATCTGCTGGCCGGCGGCGAGGCCGTCACCGATGCCGAGATGCGCCGGTGGGCGGGTGACCGGTCGTTCTACGACGCCTACGGCCCCACCGAGACGACCATCATCTGCGTCACGTCGGATCCGCTGCACCCCGATGATGCGGTGCCGTTGGGGCAGCCGATGCCCGGAACGGGTGCGGTCGTCCTCGACGAGCGTCTGCGGCCCGTGCCCGTCGGTGTCCTCGGCGAGCTGTACCTGTGCGGGCCGTCGCTGGCCCGGGGTTACCACGGGCGTCCGGACCTCTCGGCCGAACGCTTCGTCGCCGCCCCCTTCGGGCCGGCCGGAGCGCGGATGTATCGCACGGGTGACCTCGTCCGACGCAGCCGCGCCGGCGACATCTTCTACGGGGGCCGGTCGGACTTCCAGGTCAAGCTGCGGGGTCAGCGGATCGAGCTGGGGGAGATCGAGTCGGCGCTCATGGGCCACCCGCAGGTCCGGCGGGCCGTGGTCGTCGGCGTGGGGGACACCGCCGTCGAGTCGCTGGCCGGATACATCGAGGTGCCGCACCCGGATTCGGTGGACGTGGCGCAGGTGCGTGCACACGTCGCCTCGGTTCTCCCCGCGCACATGGTGCCCTCGTCGTTGACCGTGCTGACGGTCATGCCGCTCACCGCGGTCGGCAAGATCGACCGGAGCGCACTGCCCGCGCCCGCACCGATCACGGCGGTCGACGAGGTCGTCGAGGTCCCGGCCGACGACGACGAGCGCACCGCGGTCGCGATCATCGCCGAGGTGCTGGGTGTCGCGCCGGAGACGCTCGGCGCCACCGACGACTTCTTCGCCGTCGGCGGCAACTCGCTGTCGGCGACGCGGGTCACCGCCCGGGCGACGGACGCCTTCGGTGTCCGGGTCGGGGTCCGCGACCTGTTCGAGGCGCCCACCGCGCGAGACCTGGTGCGCCGCATCCGGTCGAACGCACCGATCGCCGACGTGCCCGTCCTGTCCACCACCGTCCCGTCGGCCCCCACAGTGCGTCCCGAGCACATCCCGTTGTCGGTGGCGCAGCAGCGGATCTGGTTCCTCAACCGGTTCGAGCCCGAGTCGGCGGCCTACAACATCCCGATGATCCTGCGCCTGCGCGGAGGGCTCGACCCGACCGCGCTGCGCGACGCGATCGATGACGTCGTGGCACGCCATGAGGTGTTGCGCACCACCTACCCTGAGGTCAACGGCCGGGCCGCGCAACGCGTTCACGCGCTCGATGACGCGCGGTCGATGCTGGTGTGGGCCGACGCGGGAGTGTCCGATGTCGCCGACACCGACGTGACGGCCCTCGTCACGTCCTTCGTCACCGCCGGCTTCGACCTGTCCGTCGACCTGCCGATCCGGGCCCGACTGATCCGGGTCGGGCCGGATCACCACGTGCTGGCCCTGTCGATGCACCACATCGCCGTCGACGGACAGTCGCTGCGGCCGTTGATCACCGACCTGATCACCGCCCATCACGCCCGCACCGCCGGAGTGGCCCCCGAGTTCACCCCGCTGCCGATGCAGTTCGCCGATGTCGCACTCGCGCAGCAGGAGACACTCGGTGCCGCTGACGATTCGGGGTCGGTGCTCGGTGGCCAGGTCGCCTACTGGCTCGACCACCTCGCCGATCTGCCCGACGTGCTGACGCTGCCCGCCGACCGCCCCAGGCCGGCCACGGCGACGCAGACCGGCGGTCGCATCCGCTTCGACCTGCCGGCCGACCTCGCCGCCCGCATCACCGTTACCGCCCAGGAGCGCGGGGCCACCGAGTTCATGGTCGTGCACGCGGCACTGGCGGTGCTGCTCGCCCGCCTGTCGTCGAGCTCCGACATCGCCGTGGCCACCCCGATGGCCGGTCGGGGACAGGCCGCCCTCGACCCGATGGTCGGCATGTTCGTCAACACCGTGGTGCTGCGCGCGACCGTGGAATCGGGCCGTCCGTTCGACCGGTTGCTCGACGACATCCGTGCCGTCGACCTCGACGCGTTCGCCCGCCCCGACGTGTCGTTCGAGTACCTCGTGGAGCGGCTGCGTCCGACCCGCTCGGAGGCGTTCGCCCCGCTGAGCCAGGTCATGTTGTCGGTCGAGCACGGTATCGGGATGGCGGGCGGCTCGGGCCCGAACGCCCAGGCGACAGACACCCTGACGACCGACGGACTGCAGATCGAGCTGCTCGACCCGGGCACACCGCCGGCTCGACTCGACCTCGCGGTCACCGTGGCCACGACCCCGCGCGGACAGGCGTGGAACGCCGAGATCGTCTATGCGGCCGATCTCTTCGACGAGTCCACCGTGGCCGGCTTCGCCGACCGACTCCTCCGGATCCTGGACGCGGCGACGTCGGCGGGTTCGACGGTCGTCGGCGACATCGAGTGGACCTCGGCCGCCGAACGCGACGGCCTGCGCGCACTCGCCCGCGGCGGCGACGTCGGGCTGCCCGACGAGACGATCGCCGAAGCCCTCGTCCGACAGAGCGCGTCGACTCCCGACGCGCAGGCACTCGTCTCGCCCGACCGGTCGCTGACCTACGCCGAGATGTCGGCGCACACCGCGGTGCTGGCCCGACGGTTGATCGCCGCCGGTGTGGGCCCGGAGACCGCGGTCGGGATCCGTATGGCGAGGTCGGTGGAGATGGTCGTCGCGGTCCACGCGGTCATCACCGCGGGCGGGCAGTACGTCCCCATCGATCCCGAGGCCCCCGCCGACCGCGTCGCCTCCATGCTCGACACCGCCGGGGTGCGCGTCATCCTGGCCGGTGGGAACGACCCCTACACGCCGACGTCCGCCGACGTGCGCGTCCTGACCGTCGACCTCGGCGCGGACGGCGCGGGCGACCCGACCCCGATCACCGACGCCGACCGGCTCGCGCCGTTGCGTCCCGACCACGCGGCCTACACCCTGTTCACCTCCGGCTCGACCGGACGGCCGAAGGGCGTCACCGTCTCGCACCGCTCGGTGATGAACCGGTTGCGATGGGGTCTGGCGACCTTCCCGATCGGCGCCACCGACACGGTGATCCTCAAGACGCCGTACACGTTCGACGTGTCGGTGCCGGAACTGTTCGCACCGGTGCTCACCGGCGCACGCATGTACATCGCCCGGCCGGGCGGGCACACCGATCCGGCGTACCTCGCCGACGTACTCGCCGCCGAGCGGGTGACCTCGGTGCACTTCGTGCCGTCGATGCTGTCGGTGTTCCTCGACGTCGTCGCACCGGAGGCGCTGGCACGACTCACCGCACTGCGGTACGTGTTCGCCTCCGGAGAGGCGCTGCCGGCCGGCGTCGCCCGCGGTGTGCGCGCGGCGCTGCCGTGGGCCGGACTACACGATCTGTTCGGACCGACCGAGGCGGCCGTCGAGGTCGCCCACGCCGACCTGCACACCGTCGGGGCCGTGGTGCCGATCGGTCGACCGATCTGGAACACCACCACGCGGGTGCTCGACGACCGTCTGTGCCCGGTGCCGACCGGTGTCGCCGGCGAGCTCTACCTCGGTGGTGTCCAGGTCGCCCGCGGGTACGCCGCCCGCCCCGACCTCACCGCCGAGCGCTTCGTACCCGATGCCGACGGCGAGCCCGGCACCCGCCTCTACCGGACCGGCGACCTGGTCCGCCGAAACGCCGCGGGCGAGCTGGAGTACCTCGGACGCACCGACTTCCAGGTCAAACTGCGCGGACAGCGCATCGAACTCGGCGAGATCGAGTCGGTCATGGCCGCGGTGCCCGGGGTGGTGCACGCGGCCGCCACGGTGGTCACCGCGCCCGGCGGCGCACAGCACCTCGTCGCCTACCTCGCAGGCCCGGCCGCGACCGACACCGCGACGGTGCGAGCGGCCGTCGAATCGGCTCTGCCGGAGTACATGTGGCCGTCGCTGTGGATGCCGGTCGACGACATCGCGCGCAGCAGTGCGGGCAAGCTCGACCGCCGGGCGCTGCCGCAGCCGGACTTCGGACGCCTGACGAGCGGGTACGTCGCGCCGGCCACCCCCGACGAACGGGTGATCGCGGAGGTGTTCGCCGCCGTGCTCGGCGTCGACCGGGTGTCGGTCACCGAGTCGTTCTTCGCCCTCGGCGGCGACTCCATCATGTCCATCCGACTCACCTCGCTGCTGCGGGCCGCCGGATTCGTGCTGACCCCGCGGATGATCTTCGAGCACCGCACCGTCCGGGCGCTCGCCGCCGCCCGCGAGGTCACCGCCGTTCTCGCCGAACATCCCGGCGGCGCACGGGGACCGGTCGCGATCGGACCGTCGATCCGGTGGATGCTGGACCTGAGCGACTCGCCGTCCGACCACGCCGATTTCTCCCAGTCGGCGGTGCTCGCGCTGCCCGCCGATCTCACCACCGACGACCTGCGGACCGTCGTCGCCGCGGTCGTCGACACCCACGCGATGATGACCGCCTCGCTGCGCCGCACCGACGGCGAGTGGCGCCTCGTCGCCGGCGACGGAACCGCGCAGGACGTCCTCGTCCGCATCACCGACGCGACCGGACCCGACACCGCCACCGACATCCGTGCCGCCCACGCCGAGGCGTTGGCGAGCCTCGATCCGCAGGTGGGACGGCTCGTGGCCGTGGTCGGCGTCCGCTCGGCCACCCCCGGGGCGCCAGGACGCCTGGTCGTCGCGATCCACCACATCGCCGTCGACGCGGTCTCGTGGCCGACGATCATCACCGGGCTCGTCACCGCGGCATGGCAGCGCGCCGCCGGCGAGACGATCACGCTGCCCACACCGGGCACGTCGATGCGTCGCTGGGCGGATGTCCTCGCCGAACTCTCGACGCGTGAGCACGAGACACCGCTGTGGCTGGCGCATCTGGCCGGGTCGTCCGGCGAGGCCGCCGACCGGCTGCGGATCGATCGTTCCCGCGACCGGCAGTCGACCGTCATCACCGTCGGCGTCGACGTCGACGCCGCGGTGGGCGAGCAGGTGTTGACCGCGATCCCGCAGGCGTACCGGACCGGCGCCGACACCGCGATGATCGCCGCTCTGGCGCAGGCACTCTCGGGCGCCGAGGCCGACGAGCGGGTGTCGATCCTGCTGGAGAACCATGGCCGCGAGGAGCAGATCGCGCCCGGCGCCGACCTGTCCGGCACCGTGGGCTGGTTCACCAGCTTCGTCCCGCTGGCGGTACCGGCCGGTCCGGGCCGTCCGATCACCGCGACCGTGAAATCGGTGAAGGACGCCATGGCGCGGATGCCGGACCGGGGTATCGCGTTCGGGCCCCTGCGGGCCCGGCACGATTCCCCGCTGCGCGACCACGCCCTGCCACCGGTGAGCTTCAACTACTTCGGCAACGTCGCCGCCGCAGCGGATGTGGCCGACGGCACCGGTGCGCTCCTGCCCGTGACCGATGCACCCGACCTGCCGCCGTCGATCTCCGGGGCGATGGTCGCCACCGCGGCGCTCACCGTCACCGTCAGTGCGGTCCCCGGACCGACCGGGCGCGTACTGCACGCCGAGTTCGCCTTCCCTCGAGGCCTACTCGACACCGAGCAGGTCACCGCGATCGCGGAGCGCTGGGGCGACGCCCTGACCGAGATCGTCACCCACCTCGCGACGGTCGGGGACCCCGGGCCCAGCGAGACCGACCTCGCCTCGACCGGGCTGACGCAGGACGAGATCGACCGGCTCACCGCCGAGCACCCCGGGTCGATCCTGTGGCCGCTGACCCCGTTGCAGGAAGGTCTGTTCTTCCAGGCCGAACTCTCCGGTGGCGCACGCCTGCACGAGGACCCGGCCGGCGGCCGCAGTGACGATGCAACGGTGGCCCCGGACGTCTACGTCACCCAGTCGACCATCACGTTCGGAGGGGACGTCGACGCCGCGGGCATGCGTGCCGCCGCCCGCACCCTGCTCGCCCGTCACCGTGTCCTGCGGTCGTCGTTCGTGCGCACCGACTCCGGTCACGCGGTCACCGTCGTCGCCCCTGTCGTCGAACCGGACTGGCGCGAGATCGATCTCGCCGACCCCTCGCCGTCGGATGCCGCCGACCGGATCGCCGACCTCGCCCGCGACGAGTTGAGCCGACGGTTCGACCTCGCGACCCCGGGACCGATGCGGTTCGTCTGGGTCCGCCACCTGATCACCGATCCCGCTGACCCGGCGGCCGCACCGCAGGCCGGTGCGTCGTTGATCATCACCGCACACCACCTGCTGCTCGACGGGTGGTCCGCCCCGCTCGTCCTGGCCGATCTCCTCGCCGCGCACAGCGGTGGGACGGCCCTGGCGCCGCCGTCCGACGGCGCCGACTTCGCGGTGTTCCTGGACTGGTTGTCGCGGCGGGACACCGCGGCGGCGACCTCGGCGTGGCGGACCGCCCTGTCCGCGGTCGACGGCCCGACCCTCGTCGCCGCCGGTGCCCGCCCCGATGTCGCGCACCCACCGCGCGGTCGCAGCGTGCACCTCGACCCGCGCCTGGTCGGCGCGCTGACCGCCGCGGGGCGGGCCGCGGGGGCGACCACGTCGACGGTGCTGCAGGCGGTCTGGGCGATCCTGCTGTCCCGTATCACCGGTCGCGACACCGTCGTGTTCGGCGAGACCGTGTCGGGTCGGCCACCCGAGATCGACGGTGTGGAACAGATGATCGGCCTGTTCATCAACACGCTGCCCGTCGCGGTCACCGTCGACCCCGCACACACCCCGGCCGACCTGCTGGCGCAGCTGCAGCAGGACAAGGCCCGGGTTCTCGATCACCACCATCTCGGACTGGCCGAGATCGCCGCGGCCGCCGGCGAATCCGCTCTCTTCGACACCCTGGTGGTCTTCGAGTCCTACCCGGTCGACGCAGCGGCGGTCGGCGACGGCTCCCGGGCCGCCGGACTCGACATCCGTGGCGTGAGCTCGGCCGACGCCACGCACTACCCGCTGAGCCTCATCGTCGTGCCGGACGGTGATCGGATGGCGCTGACCGTCAAATACCTGCCCGCGGCCTTCGACGACGACCAGATCGACGTGTTCGCCGACGCACTGGTCACCCTGTGCGAGCAGATCGCGTACCACCCGACGACCCGAGTGTCCGATCTCGCGTTGTCGTCGCCCGCCGTGGCCGCGCGGGTGGATCGGTGGTCGGCCGGTCTGCGGACCCACGACGAGGCCGTCCGAGACGCATCGGTCCCCGGGCGGATCGACGCCCAGGTCGCGCGTACGCCAGATGCTCCCGCCCTGCGATACGACGACCGCGTCGTGACCTACCGCGAGTTCGGTGCCCGGGTCGCGACCCTGGCGCGACGCCTGATCGCCCACGGCGTCGGACCCGATGTCGCCGTCGGCGTGGCGATGAGCCGGTCGATCGAGATGGTGGTGGCGATCCACGCCGTCGTCGCGGCAGGCGGGCAGTACGTCCCGCTCGACGTCGATGCCCCGGCCGACCGCATCGGCTACATGCTGAGAACGTCACGCGCGGTCCTGGTGGTCTGTGCCACCGACGCGACACCCGCCGCGGTCGACGCCCTCGGCGCCGAGGTGCTCACCTTCGGTGCCGACGAGCCCGTCGACGACGCGGTCCGGCCCCTCGCCGCCTCGGAGCGACTCGGTGCGCGTGGCCACCACGACGCGGCCTACACGCTGTTCACCTCGGGATCGACCGGCCGCCCGAAGGGCGTCACGGTGTCCCACGCGGCGATCGCCAACCGGCTGCTGTGGATGCAGAGCGAGTTCGGGATCGACGCCTCCGACGCGGTCCTGCTCAAGACCCCGGTGACCTTCGACGTGTCGGTGTGGGAATTGTTCTGGCCGTTGATCACCGGCGCGACCATGGTCATCGCCCGTCCCGACGCGCATCGTGACCCGCGCCGGCTCGCCGACGTCGTCGCCCGCGCCGGCGTGACCACCCTGCACTTCGTCCCGTCGATGATGGCGGCGTTCGTGGCCGGGGTACCCGCCTCGGACGCCGTGGCGTCGCTGGCGTCGGTGCGGCGGGTGTTCGCCTCCGGCGAGGCGCTGCCCGCCGCCACCGCGCATGCGATGCGGGCGCTGGTGCCGGACGCGCAGCTGCACAACCTGTACGGGCCCACCGAGGCCGCGGTCGACGTCACGCACCATCGCGTCGTCGCCGGCGAGGTGTCGGTCCCCATCGGTCGTCCCGGATGGAACACCACCACCCGTGTGCTCGACGCCCGACTGCGGCCGGTGCCCCCCGGTGTCGTCGGCGAGCTGTACCTCGGCGGCGTGCAGGTGGCCCGCGGCTACGCGGGGCGCCCCGACCTCACCGCCGAGCGGTTCGTCGCCGACCCGTTCACGCCGGACCCGGGTCCCGGGGCCCCGGCGGGCGGCGCGCGCCTGTACCGCACCGGCGACCTCGTGCGCTGGAACACCGACGGTGAACTGGAGTACCTGGGGCGCGCCGATTTCCAGGTGAAGCTGCGCGGCCAACGCATCGAACTCGGCGAGGTCGAGACCGTGCTCTCCGCGGCACCCGGGGTCGTGCTCGCAGCGGCGACCATCGCCACGTCGGGCAGCGGTGACGAACACCTCGTCGGCTACCTCGCCGGCCAACTCGCAGGCACCGTCGACCTCGACGCGGTGGCCGCACACGTCGCGCGGTCACTGCCCGCCTACATGCACCCCACGACCTGGGTGGTCCTCGACGACTTCCCGCGCAACGCGGCGGGCAAGATCGACAGGCGGGCACTGCCTGCCCCCGACTTCGCGGGCGGCGACTTCGTGGCCGCGGCGTCGGCGACGGAGACCGCGATCGCGACGGTGTTCGCCGACGTGCTCGGGGCCGAGCGGGTATCGGTGTCGGACAACTTCTTCGAGATCGGCGGCAACTCCCTGTCGGCCACCCGTGTCGTCGCCCGCGTCGGTGAGACGACCGGGGTCGCCGTCGGACTGCGGGACCTGTTCGACGCGCCGACGGTGCGTGCTCTCGCGGCCCGCGTCGACGCCGCCGACACGGCCGACGCGGTGGCGACCGTTCCCCTCGTCGCACGACCGCGGCCCGATGCGATACCGCTGTCGAGCGCGCAGCAGCGCATGTGGTTCATCAACGTCTACGACCCGACGACGCCCGCGTACAACATCCCGTTCGCGTTGCGGCTGCGCGGGACCCTCGACGTCGAGGCGTTGCGTGCGGCCCTGCGCGACGTCATCGGTCGCCACGAGACGTTGCGGACGATCTTCCCCTCGGATCCCGACGGCGTCGCGCGGCAGCACATCCTCGCCGCCGGTGCGGTCGAGGACAGCCGCTGGTGGGTCCCGGGCGACGTCGAGGCGTTGCCCGCCCGGCCGTTCGACGTCACCACCGAACTGCCGATTCGCGCCGGGGTGCTCGCGACCGGAGTCGACGACCACCTGCTGGTGGTGGTGCTCCACCACATCGCCTCCGACGGCGAGTCGATCGCCCCGCTCGTCGGCGACCTGGTCACCGCCTACGCCGCCCGCACAGCGGGCACCGAGCCCGGGTGGTCGGACCTGCCCGTGCAGTACGCCGACGTGACCCTGTGGCAGCAGGAGGTCCTCGGCGGTGTCGACGACCCCACGTCCGCGTTGGGTCGCCAGATCGATTTCTGGCGAACGCGACTCGCGGGCCTGCCCGACGTGCTCGACCTGCCCACCGACCACCCGCGCCCGCCGGTCGCGTCGCTGCGCGGTGCGATGGTCGACGTCGTCGTACCCGACGACGTGCTGCGGGCCGCCGACGACCTCGCCCGCCGCCACGACGCGACATTGTTCATGGTGCTGCACGCCGCACTGGCCGCGGTACTGGCCCGCTTGTCGGCGACCACCGACATCGCCATCGGCACCCCGGTGGCCGGTCGTGGCCGGGCCGAACTCGACGGCCTCATCGGCATGTTCGTCAACACGCTCGTGCTGCGCACCGAGGTCGATCCCGACGCCGACTTCGCCACGCTCGTCGAAGTCGCCCGCGCAGGCGACCTCGACGCCTTCGCCACCGCGGACGTGCCGTTCGAGCACCTCGTCGACGTCCTGGCGCCGGTTCGGTCCGAGGCGTTCGCCCCGCTCACCCAGGTGATGCTGACCCTCGACCAGCGCACGGACCCCGCGGTGGACATGCCGGCGACCGAGTTGCCCGGGTTGACCATCACCCCGGCCGATCCCGGTACGCCCGCAGCACGTTTCGACCTCACCCTGGGGCTCGGAGCGGCCCGCGACGCGGACGGGGCCCTCACCGGTCTGGCCGGTCACCTCGTCTACGCCACCGACCTCTTCGCCCCCGACACCGCGGCGGCCGTCGTCCGCCGTTTCGTCGCGCTGCTGCGCGCCGGGGTCACCGATCCCCGTCGTCGCATCGCCGACATCGACCTGACCTCCGACGACGAGCGCCGCACCGTCGCAGGGTGGTCGGTCGGTCAGATCGTGGCCCTCGACCCCCGGACCCGGGAACAACAGACCCTCGCCGACGCGGTGTCACGCCAGATCACCGCGACCCCGTCGGCGACCGCGCTGGTCGTCGGCGACCGTCGCGTCTCCTACCGCGAGTTCGGTGCGCACGTCGCCTCGGTGGCCCGGTCGTTGATCGCCCGCGGCGTCGCGCCCGACGTGGGCGTGGGCATCTGCATGGATCGGTCCGTCGAACTCATCGTCGCCGTCCACGCGGTCGTCGCCGCCGGTGGTCGCTACGTCCCCATCGACGTCGACGCCCCGGCCGAGCGTGTCGACCACATGACCGAATCCGCAGCCGTCGCGCTTGTTCTCGTGCGACACGGCGACGTGCCCGGTGCGATCGACCGGTACGCGGGCGACGTCGTGGCCATCGACTGCGCGCACCCGCCGACCGGCGACGTCTCGGTGCTCTCCGACTCGGAACGGCTCGCGCCGCTCCGGCCGCACGACGCGGCGTACACGCTGTTCACATCGGGCTCGACCGGTCGACCCAAGGGTGTGACGGTCTCGCACGCGGCGATCATGAACCGCTTGCGGTGGATGCAGGCCCGGTTCCCGCGTGACGCGTCGGATGTGATCCTGCACAAGACGCCGGTGACGTTCGACGTGTCGGTGTGGGAGTTGTTCTGGCCGATGATGACCGGTGCGTCGATGGTGATCGCCCGTCCGGACGGGCATCGCGATCCGGCGTACCTGGTCGGATTGATCGCGGCCGAGCGGGTCAGCACCCTGCACTTCGTGCCGTCGATGCTGTCGGTGTTCGTCGAGACGGCCGCGGGCGGGCGTCGTCGCGGTGGCCGCCAGGTCGATCTGGCCACACTGCGCACCGTGTTCACCTCCGGCGAGGCGTTGTCGGCCACCGCCGCGAACTCGATGACCACGCTGGTCCCGACGGCCGAGCTGCACAACCTGTACGGACCGACCGAGGCCGCGGTCGACGTCACCCACCACGAGGTCGCCGCCGACGCCGTCGACGTCCCGATCGGGCGCCCGATCGCGAACACCACCACGCGGGTGCTCGACGACCGGCTCCGTCCGGTCCCGCCCGGGGTGGTGGGGGAGTTGTACCTCGGCGGAATCCAGCTCGCGCGGGGCTATTCCTCGCGACCCGACCTGACGGCGGAACGGTTCGTCGCCGACCCCGATCCGTCGCCGACCGACGGACCGGGCGCCCGTCTGTACCGCACCGGTGACCGCGTCCGATGGAACCGTCACGGCGAGCTCGAGTATCTCGGGCGCAACGACTTCCAGGCCAAGATCCGGGGCCAGCGCATCGAGCTCGGCGAGGTGGAGTCCGTGCTCACCGCCGTTCCGGGGGTGAGTCAGGCGGTCGCCCTGGTGATCTCGGCCGCCGGTGGGGACGACCGCCTCGTCGCCTACCTCGTCGGTTCCGACCCGGACGCGGATGTGGCGCAGGCCGCGGTGTCGCGCTCGTTGCCCGCCTACATGCGGCCGACGGCGTGGGTGGTCCTCGACGCGATGCCACTGAGCCCGGCCGGCAAGATCGACCGCCGTGCGCTGCCGGCACCCGACCCCGTCGTCACCGGCGAGCACGTCGCACCGGGGTCGCCGACCGAGACGGTGATCGCGCAGGTGTTCGTCGACGTGCTCGGTCTGGCCGCGGTGTCGGTGACCGACAGCTTCTTCGACCTCGGCGGGAACTCGCTGTCGGCGACGCGTGTCGCCGCGCGCGTCGCCGACGCCACCTCGACCGGTATCGGCGTCCGCGACCTGTTCGCCGCACCGTCGGTGCGGCAGTTGGCGACTCGCGTGGACGGCGCCGACCGCGTGCGGCTCGACACGCCGACCGCGCAGACCCGGCCGGATCGGATCCCGCTGTCGAACGCGCAGCGGCGCATGTGGTTCATCAACTCGTTCGACACGTCGTTGCCGGTCTACACCATCCCGGTGGCGCTGCGGTTGCTCGGACCGCTCGACGTGTCGGCGCTGACCGCGGCGGTCGGGGACCTCGTCGCGCGCCACGAGACGTTGCGGACCGTCTACCCGCAGACCCCGGACGGCGACGTGTGGCAGATCATCCGCGCCGCCGACGACGCTGTCGCACAGATCGACTGGGCCGTCGTGTCCGACGCCGAGGAGGCGTTGGCCGTCACCGCGCTCGGTTTCGACGTCACCACCGACCTGCCGCTGCGCGGCCGGCTCGCCGTCACCGGCCCCGACACCGCACTGCTCGTGCTGGTCGTCCACCACATCGCCGCGGACGGCGAATCCGGTCCGGTCATCGCCCGCGACCTGCTCGCGGCCTACCGGGCTCGGAGCGCGGGTGACGCACCGACCTGGGAGCCGCTGCGGCTGCAGTACGCCGACTATGCGCTGTGGCAGCACCGCGCGCTGGGTCACGACGCCGACCCCGGTGGCGACGCGCCGGCGGCCGCAGCGGTGCGTGCGCAGCTCGCGTACTGGGACACCCAGCTCGCCGGGGTGCCCGCGTTGCTCGAGGTGCCGACCGACCGCCCGCGCCCACCGGTCGCGTCGTCGCGTGGTGCGAGCGTCGAGTTCACGATCCCGGCCGAGGTCGCGCAGGCCGCGAGCCGCGTGGCCCGCGGGCGCGGCGTCACCGACTTCATGCTGGTGCACGCCGCCCTCGCCGCGTTGCTCGCCCGCCTGGCCGCCACCGACGACGTGGTCGTGTCCACCGCGGTGGCCGGTCGCGGACACGCCGCGCTCGACGATCTGGTCGGCATGTTCGTCAACACCCTGGTCCTGCGCACCCGGCTGACGGGGCACGACCGCTTCGTCGACGTGCTCGACGAGGTCCGCCGTGTCGACCTCGACGCCCTCGGCAACGCCGACGTCCCGTTCGAGGAGCTGGTCGACCGGCTCGACGTCGTCCGATCCGAGGCGTTCGCGCCGCTGGCCCAGATCGTGTTGACCGTCGCCGAGGAGGACGGCGCCGCGGGTGCGGTGACCGTGGACGGGTTGACGGTCGAGCCCGTCGAGACCGAGGTGGCCACGGCCAAGGTCGACCTGACCGTCGGGATCGTCACCGGCGGGACGGGGGCCTGGCGCGGCAGCGTCGTCTACGCGACCGACCTGTTCGACGCCGCGACCGTGCAGCGGTTCGCCGGTCGGCTCGTCGAGGTGCTCGATGCCGCGGTGACCCGACCCGAGATCCCGATCGGCGACATCGACATCATCGACACCGCCGAACGGGACGCCGTCACACCGCACCCGGATTCCGTTGCGGTCGAACCGATCCTGCTCGCCGACCTGCTCGCCGGTGCGGCGTCGCGCCGCCCGGACGGGATCGCCGTGGTCGACGATCATCACGCTTTGACGTTCGCCGAGCTGGACTCGCTCAGCTCCGCCCTGGCCCGTGACCTCGTCGCGCGCGGCGTCGGGCCCGAGGACGTGGTCGTCAGCGCTCTGCCCCGCACCGCTCTCGTGCAGGTCTCGCTGTGGGCCATCGCGAAGGCCGGGGCGGCGTACGCACCCGTCGACCCACGCCACCCGGCCGACCGCATCCGCCGGATCCTCGCCGGCAGCGGTGCGCGTGTGGGTATCTCGGTCACCGACGCGCCCGTCACCGACGCCGGCGTCGACTGGCTGACCGTCGACACCGCCGCGCTGGGCGCTCTGCAGGCGCGGATCGCCCGCGGCGAGGTGTCCGACGCCCCG
>NZ_JAEMTF010000144.1 GCF_016462415.1 Williamsia sp.
TTGTTGCACAGTGTGTGATTGCGTATTAACCTGCCGTCATGGCCCTCGAACACGCGATCCTGGTGTCGTTGGCGGAACGCCCCGGCACCGGTTACGAGATCGGCCGTCAGTTCGACCGGTCGATCGGATATTTCTGGTCGGCCACCCATCAGCAGATCTATCGGACGCTGAAGAAACTGCACGACGACGGCCTCGTCGCCTACGAGGCCGTGGCCCAGGACGCGCGGCCGGACAAGAAGGTCTACACGCTCTCCGACGCCGGACGAGATGCACTGCGCGGCTGGGTGTCCGATCGTGCGCCGGTGCCGCGTCTGCGTGACGAACTGAGCGTCAAGTTGCGGGCCGCCGAACACGGCGACCTCGCCGACCTGGTCGCCGAGATGCGCCGCCACCGCGACATCCACACCGAACAGCTGGCCCTCTACCGGGCCTTCGCCGACCGCGATCACCCCGACGCCGCGGCCGCCACCGGCCGACGTCTGCACCAGTACCTGGTGCTGCGCGGCGGGATCCGCATCGAGGAGGGCTTCGTCGAATGGCTCGACGAGGTCGTCGCCGCTCTCGACAATGAGATGTCCACCAGCCCCGCCCAGCCCGGCACATCACCCACACAGGAGAAGGTCTCGCGATGAACACCCCGTATCCCCACCTGTTCGAACCTCTCCAGCTGGGTTCGGTCACCCTGCGCAACCGGATCATCATGGGATCGATGCACACCGGCCTCGAGGAACGCGCCTGGGACACCAAGAAATTGGCGGCCTACTACGCGATGCGGGCCCGTGGTGGCGCGGCACTCATCATCACCGGCGGTATCGCACCGACCCGCCTCGGCCTGCTGTTGCCGTTCGGCGGCAAGCTGACCAACCACCTCGATGTCCGGCGACACCGTGTGCTCACCGACGCCGTCCACAACGAGGGCGGCACGATCGCCCTGCAGATCCTCCACGCCGGTCGCTACGGATACACCCCGCTCAAAGTGAGTGTCGGATGGGAGAAATCGCCGATCCATCCGTTCCAGCCGATCAAGATGAACGAGGCGATCATCGCGCAGACCATCTACTCCTACGGTCGGTGCGCAAAGCTCGCGAAGGACGCCGGCTACGACGGCGTCGAGATCATGGGCGGCGAAGGGTATCTCCTCAACACGTTCCTGTGCCCACGCACCAACACCCGCACCGACCGTTGGGGTGGGTCCACCGAGAACCGTCAGCGCCTCGTCCTGGCGATCGTGGATCGGATTCGCAAGCGCGTCGGCGACGACTTCCTCGTCATCATGCGACAGTCCATCGCCGACCTCGTCGAGGGTGGGCAGACCTGGGATGAGATCGCCCAACTGTCGCGCGCGCTCGAAGCGCACGGGGTCGATGCGATCAACACCGACATCGGGTGGCACGAGGCCAAGGTCCCCACGATCATCACCTCGGTGCCGCGTGCCGCCTTCGTCAAGTTCACCGAACGCCTTCGCGACGAGGTGTCCATCCCGCTGATCGCGTCGAACCGCATCAACACGCCGGAGATCGCCGAGGACATCCTGCGACGCGGTCGCGTCGACGCGGTGTCGATGGCCCGGCCGCTCCTGGCCGATCCCGATCTCCCGAACAAGGCACAACAGGGCCGGGCCGACGAGATCAACACCTGCATCGGATGCAACCAGGCTTGCCTCGACCACGCGTTCGTCGGGAAGAAGGTGTCCTGCCTTCTCAATCCGCGCGCCGGTCGCGAGACCGTGCTCACCCTGTCCCCGACGCGGCACGCCAAACGCGTCGCCGTCATCGGTGCGGGGCCGGCCGGTCTGTCCGCCGCCGTAGCAGCCGCCGAGTGCGGTCACCGCGTGGAACTGTTCGAGGCGGGGTCGGCGATCGGGGGCCAGTTCGCGATCGCCGCCAGGATCCCCGGCAAGGAAGAGTTCTCCGAGACGATCCGGTACTACACCCGCCAACTCGAGGTCGCCGGGGTGACGGTGCACCTGAAGACCTGGGCGGGTGCGGAGCATCTGATCGCCGAGAAGTTCGACGAGGTGATCATCGCGACCGGCGTGGTCCCCCGCATCCCCGACATCCCGGGGATCGACCATCCCAAGGTGGTGACCTATGCCGATGCCGTTCTGGGACAACAGGAGATCGGGAGGACCGTGGCGGTGATCGGCGCGGGCGGCATCGGGTTCGACGTCACCGAGTTCCTCACCGTCGACGACTCCCCCACACTCGACCTCAAGGAATGGGAGCAGGAATGGGGTGTCTCCGAGGACACCTCCATCCCCGGATTCGTCACCAGGCCTCGCCCCACACCCGCCGTCCGAACCGTCTATCTCGTGCAGCGAAAGTCGGGTGGGCAGGGCCGCGGCCTGGGCAAGACCACCGGGTGGGTCCACCGCGCATCGGTCAAGATGAAAGGCGTGGAACAGATCTCGGGTGCCCGCTACGACCGCATCGACGACGCCGGTCTGCACCTGCACTTCGACGACGACGATCGCGCACCGCGCGTACTCGACGTGGACACCGTCGTGGTGTGCGCCGGCCAGGAGTCCGTGCGCGACCTCATCGACCCGCTGACCGTCGCGGGGATCCGCACGCACGTCATCGGTGGCGCCGACATCGCCGAGGAACTCGACGCCAAGCGCGCCATCCGTCAGGGCACCGAGGTCGCCGCCGCCCTGTAGAGCAGCGATGGCGCCGACCGTGGCATGACAGTGCCGTCCCGATGTCGGAGCCGACACCGATACGATCGCGGGCATGGCCGTTCCCGCACCCACCGCATCCGCCCGCGCCGTCGTCACCGGCGCCTCCTCCGGCATCGGCGAGGCGCTCGCCTGGGAGCTCGCCCGTCGTGGCCACTCGTTGATCCTGGTGGCCCGCCGCGGCGAGATCCTCGAGATCACCGCCGAGAAGATGCGTGCCGACCACGGCATCTCCGTCGAGGTACGCCCCACCGATCTGTCGGACCTGCGCGCCCTCGACGTGCTGTGCGCCGAGCTCGCCGACCGTGAGATCTCCATCCTCTGCAACAACGCGGGCATCGCCACCTTCGGTGCCATCGTCGACCTCGACCACGAGTACGAACGCGCCCAGCTGCGACTCAACGCCACCGCCGTCCACGACCTCACGCTGGCCGTGTTGCCGCAGATGGTGAAGCGCGGTTCCGGCGGGATCCTCATGGTCGGGTCGGCGGCGGGCAACATGCCGATCCCGAACAACGCGACCTACGCAGCGTCGAAGGCCTTCGTCAACACGTTCAGCGAGTCCCTGCGCGGAGAGGTCGCCTCGAAGGGTGTGCACATCACCCTGCTGGCGCCGGGACCGGTGCGTACCGAGGACCCGTCACCCGAGGACGCGAGCATCGTCGACAAGATGGTTCCCGGTTTCCTGTGGGACTCCAGCGCCGGCGTCGCCCGGATGAGTCTCGATGCGCTGGCGCGCAACAAGATGCGCGTCGTCCCGGGCGCACTGTCGAAGGCGATGTCGGTGGCAGGCGGGTACACGCCACGCAAGATCGTGGCGCCGATCGTCGGCGGCTTCTACAGGAAGCTCGGCGACTGACCGGGACTCCTCATCGGCGCCGCTTGCCGGCGCCGAACAACGACCGGGTGATCTCGCGACCGGCCGCAGATGCCGCCGAGCGCAGAAAGCTCTTCACCGCAGCGTTCCCTAGCACCTCTGACACCACACCCGGCTCGTCCTTCTCCTTCGGTGTCGGAGTCTTCGGTGTCGGAGCGTTCGGTGCGGGCGCCGCCTGGGTCGGCGGCGACTCGGGTGCAACGACTTTCGCGGTCAGGATCTCGTAGGCCGACTCGCGGTCGATCGACGCGCCGTACTTCTGGTGCAACGGGCTCAGCAACGCGGCCGCGGTGATGGCCTCCTCGCCGATGGTGTCCATCAACGACCTCGGAGGGCGGATGACCGTCCACGCGACCGGTGTCGGGGCACCCCTCTCCGAGAGCACGGTGACGACGGCCTCGCCGATCCCCAAGGATGTCAACACCTTCTCCAGGTCGTACGCGGTCGAGGTGGGGTAGGTCTTCACCGTCTTCGACAGCGCCTTCTGATCGTCCGGGGTGAAGGCGCGCAGCGCGTGCTGGATTCGCGCGCCGAGCTGGGACAGCACCTCGTTGGGGATGTCGGTGGGCAGCTGCGAACAGAAGAACACGCCGACCCCCTTCGAGCGGATAAGTTTGACCGTCTGCTCCACCTGCTCGACGAACGCCTTCGACGAGTCGGTGAACAGCAGGTGCGCCTCGTCGAAGATGAACACCAGCTTGGGTTTGTCGATGTCGCCGGCCTCGGGCAGGAACTCGAACAGATCGGCCAGGATCCACATCAGGAACGTGGAGAACAGCGCGGGTCGGGCGGCCTGCTTTCCCAGTTCGAACAGGGTGATGATTCCCGCGCCGCTGGGGTCGATACGGATCAGGTCGCCGGGCTCGATCTCCGGTTCACCGAAGAAGGTGTCGCCGCCCTCGGCCTCGAGGTTGGACAGTGCTCGCAGGATGACCCCCGCGGTTGCCGACGACACACCACCGATGCCCTTGAGGTCCGCCTTGCCCTCGTCACTGGTGAGATGTGCGATCACCTCACGCAGATCCTTGAGGTCGAGCAGCGCGAGACCCCTGCCGTCGGCCCAGTGGAAGATCAGGCCGAGCGTGGACTCCTGGGTTGCGTTGAGTCCCAACACCTTGCTGAGCAGGATGGGACCGAACGACGTGATCGTCGCCCGGATCGGGACACCGATCCCCTCGGTGCCCAGGGACACGAACTCGCACGGGCGCGACGCCGGCGCCCACGTGTCGCCGATCTCGGCGGCGCGTTTGGCGATCTTGTCCCCCGCCACCCCCGGCGCGCTGAGTCCGGACAGGTCGCCCTTGACGTCGGCGAGCACCACCGGCACCCCGGCCGCCGAGAGTTGTTCGGCGATCACCTGCAGCGTCTTGGTCTTGCCGGTGCCGGTGGCCCCCGCCACCAGACCGTGGCGGTTCATCATCGCCAGCGGGATGCGGACCTGGGCACCGGGGTCGATCACGCCGTCGACACCGACCGCCCCGAGTTCCAAGGCCGGGCCCTCGAATCGGTAGCCCGCGGCGATCTGCTGCGCCGGCGTCTGGGTCTGCGTCGGTTCGGTCACGTGTGGTCCTCCCGGTCGTCGCCGACCCCCGTCGGCACCTCAGTGGCGCCGGTGCTCCGCCGGCGCGTCCGGCAACACATTAGCGCCGTGCGGGGCGTTGGCTAAGGTTGTCGGGTGCAGGACAAACTTGTGTGGATCGATTGCGAGATGACCGGTCTGCGATTGGACACCGACAAACTGATCGAGATCGCGGCGTTGGTCACCGACAGCGATCTCAACATCCTCGGCGAGGGTGTCGACGTGGTCATCCACGCCGACGACGCCGACCTCGAGGCGATGCCCGATGTGGTGAAGAAGATGCACGCGGCCTCGGGCCTCACCGAGGAGGTGCGCGCGTCGACGGTGACGGTCCCCGAGGCCGAGCAAATGGTGCTCGACTACGTTCGCAAACACGTGAAGTCGGCCGGCGCGGCGCCGCTCGCGGGCAACTCCATCGCCACCGACCGCGGCTTCATCGCCCGGGACATGACCGCGCTCGACACCTACCTGCACTACCGCATGATCGACGTCAGCTCGATCAAGGAACTGAGCCGCCGCTGGTACCCGCGGATCTACTTCGGTCAGCCGGAGAAGGGGCTCGCGCACCGCGCGCTGGCCGACATCCGCGAGTCGATCCGTGAGCTCAGGTACTACCGGGAGACGGCGTTCGTCGCCCAGCCCGGCCCGGATACCGACACCATCGCGCAGATCGTCACCGACCTCGGCGACGCCTGACCCCTCCGGCACCGCGTCGTCCCTGCTGTCACACGCGTATCGAACAACCGATTGGCACTCGGCGCGGGCCACCAGATAGAGTGTGCTCTGCGGTTCTGGTTGGTTCAGAACCACATGGTGGGTGTAGTTCAGTTGGTAGAGCACCAGGTTGTGATCCTGGCTGTCGCGGGTTCGAGTCCCGTCATCCACCCCAAGCAAGGCCGAAGGCCCACCCGATTCGTTCGGGTGGGCCTTCGGTCGTCGTGGGGGTCGGAGGCAGCGCCTCGGGGATCGCTCTACAGCGACCGGGCGATGATCTCCTTCATGATCTCGTTGGTGCCCGCGTAGATCTTCTGGACGCGGCCGTCAGCCCACATCCGGCCGATCGGGTACTCGCTCATGTAGCCGTAGCCGCCGAAGAGCTGGACGCACTCGTCGAGGACCGCCATCGCGCGGTCGGTGGTCCACCACTTGGCCATCGCGACGGTCGGGATGTCGAGGTCACCGGTGAGGTGCTTGACGATGCAGTCGTCGACGAAGACGCGCGCGATGCGGGTCTCGGTGGCGGCCTCGGCGAGCTTGAACTTGGTGTTCTGGAATCCGAAGACCGGACGGCCGAACGCCTGACGGTCCTTGGTGTAGGCGATGGTCTGCGCCACAGCGGATTCCATACCGGCCACCGATGCGACGGCGATGATGAGTCGCTCCTGCGGGAGCTGCTGCATCAGTTGGATGAAGCCCTGCCCCTCCTCGCTGCCCAGCAGGTTGGCGACCGGGACACGGACGCTGTCGAAGAACAGCTCCGAGGTGTCCTGGCCGCGCTGCCCGATCTTGTCCAGCACGCGCCCACGCCGGAATCCCTCGCGGTCGCCCTCGACGAGCACCAGCGAGATGCCCTTGGCGCCCTCCGAGGTGTCGGTCTTGACCACGACGATGATGAGGTCGGCCTGGGAACCGTTGGTGATGAACGTCTTCGAACCGTCGATGACGTAGTCGTCGCCGTCGCGGATCGCCTTGGTCTTGATGCTCTGCAGATCCGATCCGGTGCCCGGCTCGGTCATCGCGATGGCGCCGACGACCTCGCCGGAGGCCATCTTGGGCAGCCACTGCTGCTTCTGCTCCTCGGTGCCGTAGGCGAGCAGATAGTGCGCGATGATGCCGTTGTGCAGGCTGACGCCCCACGACGAGTCTCCGATGCGGGCCTGCTCCTCGATGAGCACCGACTCGTGGGCGAAGGTGCCGCCACCGCCGCCGTACTCCTCGGGGATCGACATGCACAGCAGGCCGAGCTCACCGGCCTGGTTCCAGAGGTCACGGTCGACGTGATGCTGGTCGATGTACTTGTCGACGTTGGGGGCGACGGTCTTCTCGAAGAACGACCGGACCAGACCGCGCAGGTCGTCCAGGTCGTCGGTCGCCCAGGGGGAAGCGTTGGTCATGGTGAGAGAGCCTTCCTCGACAGATGAGGTCTGCGAACATTGTCAACGCCGAGCGTAACACTTGGCGATGGCAGTATCGCTTCCCTCAGTCGCGGTGCGGCTCACCCACGCCCTCGACGGACGGGGGCCGACCGATCAGGCGTTGCCCGCGTTACCGCGCTTCCACACGTCCCACGGGATGTTCCAGTCGCCGAGGCCGTCGGTACCCGGCAGGACGTCACCCACGGTGTTCTTGACCACCACGATGTCCCCTCGCAGCGAGGTGTTCATGACCCACTCGGCGTTCTCCGGGCTGAGGTTGAGACAACCGTTGCTGACGTTCGAGTTGCCCTGCGCGTAGATCGACCACGGCGCCGCATGCATGTAGATGCCGCTGTAGGACATCTGGGTGTCGGAGTACACCGTCTCCTTGTAGCCCTCCGGCGAGTTCACCGGGACGCCGTAGGTGGACGAATCCATGATGATGCTGGGGACGCGGTCGCCGATGATGTACGTCCCGCGGTTGGTGGGCGTGGAATCCTTGCCCATCGACGTGGGCATGGTGCGCACGACCTTGCCGTTGAGCACCGCCGTCACCTGCTTGGTGTTGTCGTCGGCGGTGTAGACGAGCGACCGCCCGATGGTGAAGTTCAGCGTCTTGTTCTGCTGTCCGAAGACGCCGCCACCGAGGTCGATCCCGTAGGTGTTCACCTTGACGGTGACCTTGGTGCCCGGCTTCCAGTAGTTCTGCGGACGCCACCGCAGTTCGGAGTCGCTGAGCCAGTAGAAGGCACCGGCAACCGGCGGGTCGGTGGTCACGGTGATCGCGTTCTGCGCGGTGCGCTTGTCGGTGATCGGCTCGTCGAAGCGGATCGCCACGGGCTGCCCGATGCCGACGGTCGAGTTGTCCTCCGGCAGCAGGTAGGTGTCGGTGAGATTGTTCGGGGCTCGCGTCGTGAACGACATCTTGCTCGAGTTGGTACCCGAGATGCCCTGCACATCCGCGGCGACGGTGTAGGTCTTGTCGAAGCCGAACGGCTCGGTGCTCGTCCACTCGGTGCGGTCGGAGTTGTAGGCGCCCGCGATGGTGCCGCCGGTCTGCTTGGGGATCCGGACGTCGGTCAGCTCCCCGGACTTCGCCACGACCTTCAGGGGCGCGCCCGGCTGGATGCCCACCGCACGATCACGCAGCGGCTGGCCGTTGAACGTGGTGATCGACACCGACGGACGCAACAGGTCGTCGAATCCGGTGTTGGTGTTCACCTGGTCGCTGTACGACGGTGCCGCCGTGCCGGCCGAGCACGCCGCAAGTGTTCCCACCGCGCAGATCGTCACCGCCATCGACACCGCACCGCGCATTCGTCGACCGAAAGGACCGAACCCCATTTTGCTCCCAGAAAAACTTCTCAGCGCGCGTGGCGCGATTGATCGGACTGCATCTGCACACACCTCGGGCTGTGTCGGTATGCCGCTCTGCACGTCGAGCCCTCAGGGTGACATCAGTGTACGAGACATACACCACTTCACACCGAATGCCGGGCGAGCCCTGCGGCATGTCGTGGTCGTCGGGCGCTCCGGGTGGACGATTTTTGCCCAGGCGTGCGGACCTGTTAATGTTCCATCTCGCACGATCCAAGCGCCATTAGCTCAATTGGCAGAGCAGCTGACTCTTAATCAGCGGGTTCGGGGTTCGAG
>NZ_JAEMTF010000213.1 GCF_016462415.1 Williamsia sp.
GCCGGAGTCATTGGCATCGCCGGACGAACCCCGCTCACCGCCGACACCTGCCCGTTGGTTCCCGATGATCTCTGGAACGGACCAGGGTTCGTCGTGGGCCCGCGCGCGACCACCGCGTTCCTCGCGACGCACCGACCCGAGGCGAACCCCACCCACGGCGAGGTGAGCCCCGATCTCGAGGATCCTTACTTGCTGTGGTCGTTGGTCCTGGACGGGGAGGAACGACCGCGTTCAGACTTGCTGCGCCGAGCACTCGCCGCCACCACGTCCTGGTCTGACCCGCTTCGCGAGCTGGTGCGACGCAGTGACCCGGACAGCGTCGACGCCTTCGTGTTCTACCGGCCGGTGGACCTCACCGGGTGGCCGGCCGGACGCGTCGCGGTCGTCGGGGACGCAGCACACCCCATCCCTCCCACAGCGGGGATCGGAGCGTCTATCGCGATCGCCGACGTCGGCGACCTCGCCGCCGCTCTCAGATCATCGGGCGACCCGACGGCCGCCGTCCAGGCAATGCAACAACCGATGCTGCGCCGCGCAGCGCACGCACAACGGTCGAGTTCCCGGGTTCTGGCGGCGCGCTCAGCTCTGCGCCGCGAAGCGCTACGACGCCCGGCACTCGGCGCGGTGCTACCGACGCTCGACCGCGCGATCCGTCTGCAGACTTCCCTACGACACTGACCGATCACCGCTGTGGAGGTGTGACAGGTACATATGAGATCGGTGGCCCGATACGTCACCGGTGCGCGTAGCTTTCTGACGTTATCGGCTGCGAGTGGCGTTGTCGGATTGTTCTTCCTGCAGGTGAAGCGTTCTCAGGCTGTCCCTGATTGTCTCTGGTCGAATGCGACACGGTGGTGATGGATCTCGTCGGTGTGTTCTGACGCCCACATCGCGAGGCCCAGTACGTGTTCGAGGAGTGAGTCGCCGAGGTGGGTCAGGGCGTAGTCGACGCGCGGCGGTACCTCGGGATAAACGGTGCGTGTGACGAGCCCGTCGCGCTCGAGGTGGCGCAGGGTGAGGGTGAGCATCCGCTGGGAGATGCCAGGGACGCTGCGGTGCAACTGTTTGTATCGCAGCGGTGTGTCGCGGAGAACGGCGATCACGAGAATGCCCCACTTGTCTCCGACACGGTCGAGGATGCTCCGGATCAACGGGGCATCGTCGCCCCACCCCTCGCACGGACCGGGCAGGGTGGCGTCGTGTGCGACCGTTGCGTTCTCGCTGGTGGACATGGGCGCTCCTCACGAACACGAATGTGCCTTCTTGTGGCGACGGTGAAACACACAGACGATGTGGTTGCACACAAACAGTAACCATTCAGGGGTGAGAACGTGTCGTTGATTGTCATAGTGGGTGCCGGGCCAGGGATGGGTCTGGAGATCGCCCGGGTGTTCGGCCGGAACGGTTTCACCGTCGCGCTCGTCGCTCGTGATCGGGCAAAGCTGGATTCCCTCACCGACGTGCTCAACGGCGAGGGGATCGCGGCGACCGCGTTCACTGCCGATCTGCTCGATGCGGCGTCGATCACTGCGGCGTTCGCCCAGATCCGTGAAACCCTGGGAACTGTCGATGTTCTCGAGTTCTCGGCGGCCGACACCAGCCTGCCCGTTGCCGGTGTCCTGGAGGTCACACCGGCTAATCTTCAACCACAGCTCGACTTCTACTTCAGTGCGATACATGTGGTGAAGCAGGTCGTCGACGACATGATCGCCGCCAGAACCGGCACCATCATCATCACCGCCGGAGGTGGATCGGTGGAGCCGTCACCGGCTATGGCGAACATCAACATCGCCTCCGCCGGTTTGCGCAACTGGATTCTAAACCTGCACAACGTGCTCTCTGAACACGGCGTGTACGCAGCGCATCTCGCGATCAGCGTGTGGATCGGATCCGGGCAACCCGGCACATCGGCAGCCGAGATCGCTCCCACGTACTTCGACCTGTACCAGGCACGTTCCGACGCCGACCCCCGCTACCCCGCACTGACCTGACGGCTTCGCCGGATGTCGAGGCTCACCGGTGCGCGGGGGCTTCGGCGGTCAGTCGGGGTACGAGACTGTATGCGTTGTCGTGCATGACATTCGCGAGCATTGAAGGACGACTCGCAAAGTACTCATCGACGTTGTCGGTGAACCAGCCGGCGGTGCGCGGGTTGGCGGCAGGGAAGTCGGTGCCGAACAGGATGTGGCTCGGGTCGACGAAGTTCTCGAGCGCCACCAGATTCGTCTCGAATCCTGACAGGGCGGTTTCGTAGTAGAACGTCTGGAAGTCGGTGAGGATCTCGTCTGCAGTCAGTTCGCAGTCGAGATGGAACGCGCACAGCGCGGCGACGCGGGCGGCCAGATAGGGCGTGCTGCCGCCCGAATGGGCGAGGATGATCCGCACGTTCGGATACTGCCGTTTGCGTCC
>NZ_JAEMTF010000048.1 GCF_016462415.1 Williamsia sp.
AGGTGATGCTGCAGGGCGGCGCCAACGACCTCGGCGGCACGCTGATGGAGGAGACGATCTCCCGCATGGCCGGGTCGCAGCACGGATCGGAGAAGACCGTCGCCGAACTGCGGTCGATCGCCGAGCAGATCGGCCGCCCCGCGCGGGAGCGGACGACCGTCCACGCTCGACGCGAGACGGCCGCCTGATGGCGCAGCGCACGATCAGCGACCGCGACGTCGCACGCGTCCTCTACACGGCGACCGGGGTGATCAACCCGGTGCTCGACGTGATGGAGGGCTGCGACGTGCTCGGCGTCAAACGTCTGACGTTCACCGATTCGGCCGACGACGACTCGCTGGTCGGCAAGGCCACCGACTCGCTGCGCTGGATCACCGACCACACCGGGCTGCCCGGCACGGCCACCTGGGAGAAGTGGTCGGTCGAGCAGCGCACCGAGTGGTGGGTGGGGCGTGTCGGGCGGCTCAGCACGGTGCTGGTGGCCTATCCCGGTGTGTTCGGGGCGATCTCGAATCGTCTGCCGCTGCAGGATCTGTTGGGCTTCGCGCAGCAGGCGTTCGTCATCTGTGCGGTCCAGCGGGTGCACGGAGTGCACGACCGGCACGAGCAGACCGACCAGCTCGTCGCCGTCCTGTGTGATCGGATAGTCGACTCCCGTGCGCTGCTGTCTCAGCCCGCCGAGGACTCCTCGTCAGCCTCCGCCGACATCGCGAAGGCGGTCGACGCCGCGCGGGATCGGACGCGGTCGCTGAGATCGGCCGGCATCGTGAAGTCGGTGTGGGCGACGGTGGCCCTGTTGCGGTCGATCTCCGACGTGCTCTCACACCGTCCGTCGCCGAAGCAGCCGTGGCGGTTGCTCAGCGCACTTCCGGTGGTCGGCGCGGTGGCCGACTACGTGGGGGAGCGTTCGGCGCTACGACGTGCATCGGAGGCCGCCGTGGCCAGTCTGCGTGCCCCCGTTCGCGTCTGAGCCGCGCCGGGCCGATCGGTAGCCTCGACACCATGGATGTCGTCGCCGAATGGATCGCAGCGCAATCGCGTGTCATCGAGTTGATGACCGACGCCGACCCCACCACATGGCCGTCGTCGGTGCCGGCGTGTCCGGATTGGTCACCCCGGGATCTGCTGGCGCACCTCGTGGGTTTCGCGGCCGACGTGATCGACGGCGACGAACCCGATGACCACAACCCGGACTGGACCGCGCGTCAGGTCGACACCCGTCGGGGCCGGTCTGTCGCCGACCTGGTCGCCGAATGGCGGGGACTGACCACCGGTATGCGGGAGTGGTTGCGCGCGAACAACGACCGCCCGATCAACGACATCACCATCCACGAGCAGGACCTGCGCGGTGCCCTGGAGGTCACCGGCGGACAGGACACCGCTGCGGCCGTGTTCGTCCGCGATCGCTTCGTGGGGCGATTCGGCGAGTCGGTCGCGGCACTGCCCACCATCGAACTGCGTGGTGGCACCTGGGTCTGGCGCTCCCGCACCGACACCGAGCCCGCGGTCGTCGTCGTCGCGAGCGACGCCGACCTCGCGCGTGCGGTCATCTCGCGACGGTCGGAGGCGCAGCTGCGACGGTGGACCGTCGTCGGTGACATCGGGCCGTACCTGGAGAGCTTCGCCGTCCTCGGTTCGCTACCCGATCAGGACCTGACGGAGACATTCGGCTGACCGGGCGCATGTCGCGACCGTGAGCCTCAGTCCGCGACCAGCTGCACTCGCGACCCGAGGTGGACCTCGGTGCCGCCCTCGCGTTGACGGCCGATGACGTACCGGCCCGGGGCGATTCCGGTCGCACCGTGCTCGGGGTGGATCAGGTACGCGACCACCTCGGTGTCGAGGATGCCGAGGGCGAGGCCGCGGGTGTCGCGCACCGACGTCGACCACGTGCAGCCCCCCGCTTCGGCGACGAGGCTGTGCGGGTTGCCGCCGGCTGCGCTGCGCAACAACTCGATCCCCGACAGTGGCACGTCGGCCGACCGTGTCCACGGACCCGTGGTGACCGCGTCCGCCAGGAGCCGATGGGGGATCACGATGAGATCGCCTTGCGCCTGCAGCCCGTCGATCACGGGGATGGACACCGAGCGGTCGAGGTGATCGAGGACCTCGAGTCCGGTGAGGTCGGAGAGAGTGGACAGGGTCATGACGTTCATGTGGGCACCTTGGGTTGATCGGAGGGGGGTGAATCGAGATGGGTTCACGTTCTGCGGGCGAGTTGGGCGTAGTCGGAACCGCGGATGCCGTAGGTCCAGCCGGCGGCATCGAGCGCCGACCCGATCCACGGGGGCACGCGCAGTCCGTAACGCCTACGCCGCCCGTCGCGTTCGGTGGAACCGTTGACCACGAGCAGGATTCGTTCGCGACGCCCCCAACCGTCCGGCATCGTGTAGAGCCGAAGCCGGTTCCCGGCGTTGCCGGGGTCATCGGTCTGATCGATCTCGTCCAGCCCGGCGGTGTCGATGTAGGTGTCCCATCCGATGCGTTCGATCGCGCATCGGCGGACCTCGACATTGCGTTCGCGGGCGATGCGCTCGACGGTCGGTTCGCGCACGACCCATGCCGGGATGATCGTCCCGTGATGGGCGAAAACCTCGTGACCGTCGGCGAACTCGATCGCCGGCTCGTCGTCGCGATGCAGACGCTGTTGGTCGAACTGTCCGTTCGGCGCGGGCTCGGTGTGCAGGGCGGTCGGTCGCTCCGCCATCACGCATACGTCGTCGAAGGCCCACCACCATCCGGTCGCACGGGTGAGAGTGGTGAGCACGTCGAGAAGGTCGACGTCCTCGTGTCGGAACACCGCGAGGCCCGAGCGTCGGTAGTAGTCGTAGTACGCGACGCGGTGGGCTTCCTGCTGCCCGTACCACGTCACCGCGCCGACGAACGGCGGCATGAGGGTGCGTATCGCGGCGGCCACGCCATCGAACAGGCTGGTGTGCAGCGAATCCCAGATCGACGCACGTATGAACTGATACGTGCTCGTCGCGGTGTCCTCCGAGACCCGCCACGGGGCAACCCCCGGGATCGCCGTCATCTGACGTTCACCCCACGCGGTGCGATGGGCCCCCGCTATCCGCGCGTTCATGCGGGTGCGTGAAGCGGAGTGCATGTGGGCGATGCGAGCCGGGGTGCCGTCGAGGCTGTCGGTGCTGATGGACACCACGTCGGTCCGGCCCATCGTGGACATCAGCTGTTGCGCCGCCGGTGGTGAGGGCGTCCAGACGAACTCGGGTTCGCGACACCCGGATCGTCGATACAGTTCTGCGACAGCAGATTCCGCGGCAGGGCGATCCGACGGTTGGGTGAGGGTCCCACGGGTGAGCCAGACATCGCGATACTCGGGCAGATGGGGTATCGGCCCGGCGTCGGGCATCGTGCGGGACGAGAACGGGACTCGTGGAGATCGAGTCGCCGGGTGAATCGGTGCGGCGCTCACGCGATGGTGGCGGGATCCGCCTTTCCGGTAGTCATGCCATCAAAGGTGACACGTGCGGTCGCCGAACGCAAGACCCGCGTGCTCCGATGTCTCAGACCGCGCCGGCCTCGACGAGTGCCTCGTAGCCACCGATGACGTCGGTTGCTCGATGTAATCCCAACTGCTGCAACGCCGCCGCGGCCAGGCTCGAGGTATAACCCTGCTGACACAGCACGATCCAACGGACATCGTGATCGATGGCCTCGGGGATCTTCGCGTCACTGGCGGGATCGCACCGCCACTCCAGGACGTTGCGTTCGATGACCAGGGCGGCGGGCGCCTCGCCCTCGGCGGCGCGCTGCGCGGCCGGTCGGATGTCGACGAGGATGCCGCCCGCGGCGAGTTCCTCGCGCACTTTGTCGGCGGGTAACCGGACGAGGGACTCGCGGGCGGTCAGAAGCAGGTCGTCGATCGTGGTCATCAGTCCTTCAGTCTTTTTCGGGCACGTCGGTCAACTCGGTGCGCACACGCCGGATCGACTGCGCCGGGGTGACCTCGTAGTAGGACATCGCGGTGAGCGGCGGTGAGTACGCGTGCACACTCAACGTCGGCTCGGCACCACTCGGCGTGGTCGGATTACGCATCACATCGTGCACCCATCCGAGCGGGAACGACGCCTGATCGCCGGCATCGAGGGTGCGCGCCCGCAGATCATGACCGGTCCAGCGGTACTCGGTCAGCGACCCCGACAACACCGTCAACGCCCCGAACGAGCCGGCGTGATCGTGCAGCTCCGTGGACACGTTCGGCGTCCAGCTGATCAACCAGAGGTCGACGTCGTCGTCGGCGTGCAGTCGGGTCGACCACCGCGACACCTCGTCCCACCGATCGGGCAGCACGTGGTCGTAGTGTCCGTCGAGCACATCGGCGGCCGTCTGGTCGGTCAGCCGCAGCAGGTCGGCAGGACGCAGGCGCGTCGGCAGAGTGGAGGTCGGGCGGTCGTACTTCGGGATCGGTCCCAGGGTTGTGGTCATCGTCGAGAACTCCGTGAGTCGCAGGTGGACAGGTCGGGGTGCTCAGCTGCGACAGCGTCCGGACGTCGGGTGGTGGATCACCAGGTCACAGTGCCCGCCGCGGGCGTTTCGTACGAGGGTTAGGTCCACCCTGATTCGAACGTCGCCGTCACGGGTGTCGCCGGGCGGGTGCTGTTCGTCTCACCGCGGCGATCTGACGTGCGCGGAGAGGTCGCCGCGGGTGCCCCGGTTTGTGACCACGACCGGGGCGGACGGATACTGGTGGGTGAACACGTGGGCCTAGTTCAGGGTTCCGTTGCGGGCGCGTACTGCCCTACGCGCGATACGTGAGGAGATAACCGAGTTGACGTACATCATCGCCGAGCCGTGTGTGGACCTGCTGGACAGGGCCTGCGTCGAGGAGTGCCCGGTGGATTGCATCTACGAGGGTGACCGGATGCTCTACATCCAGCCCGACGAATGCGTCGACTGCGGCGCGTGTGAACCGGTGTGCCCGGTCGAGGCCATCTTCTACGAGGACGACGTCCCCGATGAGTGGGAGCCCTACGTCAACGCCAACGTCGACTTCTTCGACGACCTGGGTTCGCCCGGTGGCGCCAGCAAGGTCGGCAAGACGTCGCACGATCCCGCGTTCATCAAGGGCCTGCCCCCGATGAACACCGAAGAAGACTGACGGAAACGCACGGCGAGTGACCGAGCAGCAGACGCCCCGGACCAGCCGGCGGGCGGTCAGTGCGGGCCTGCCCGATTTCCCGTGGGACTCGCTGACCGACGCGAAGGCGCTCGCCGCGTCGCACCCGGAGGGGATCGTCGACCTGTCGGTCGGCACCCCGGTCGACGCGATCGATCCGATCATCCGGCGGGGTCTCGACGACGGAGCGTCCTTCCCGGGATATCCGGCGACGGCCGGGACCACCGACCTGCGGGTGGCCGCCGTGGCGGCGCTCAAGCGTCGGTACGGCGTCGGGTCGGTCGAGGAGTCGGCGGTGCTGCCGGTCATCGGGACCAAGGAGGCCATCGCCTCGGTCATCTCGATGCTGGGGTTCGGTCCCGGCGACGACATCGTCATCCCCGAGGTCGCCTACCCCACCTACGAGGTGGGTGTGCTGTTGGCCGGTGCACGCCCGGTCCGCGCCGACTCCCTCCTCGCCCTCGGCCCGACGCGGCCGGGCGCGATCTTCATCAACTCGCCGTCGAACCCGACCGGCAAGGTGCTCGGGGTCGAACACCTGCGCAAGGTGGTCGCCTGGGCGCGCGAACGCGGGACCGTCGTCATCTCCGACGAGTGTTATCTGGGGCTGGCCTGGGACGCCGAGGCCATCTCGATCCTGGACCCGCGGGTGTGCGACGGCGATGTCACGGGGTTGCTCGCGGTGCACTCGCTGTCGAAGATCTCCAACCTGGCCGGGTACCGGGCGGGGTTCTTCGCCGGCGACCCGGATCTGGTCCGGGAACTGCTCGCCGTCCGCAAACACGCGGGCATGATCGTGCCGTACCCGATCCAGACCGCCATGCAGGCGGCGCTGACCGACGACGCCCACGTCGCGACGCAGCGGGAGCGCTATCTCAATCGGCGGGTGGTCCTGTCGACCGCGGTCCGTCATGCCGGCTTGCGGATCGACCACTCCGAGGCCGGTCTGTACCTGTGGGCCACGCGCGACGAACCGTGCCGGAACACCGTCGACTGGTTGGCGCACAAGGGGATCCTGGCTGCGCCGGGGGAGTTCTACGGTCCGTCCGGCTCGAAGCACGTGCGGCTCGCGCTCACCGCGACCGACGAGCGAATCGCCGCTGCCGCGGCACGTCTCGCCCCTGCCTGACCTCGCCGCCGAGCGGAGACGAGCACGGGACTGCCGCGGGTCAGTCGTTGGCGTGCAGGGCGGCGTTGAGGGCGATGCCGTCGCCCTTCCACGGCACGACCTCGACCGCGCCGCTGACACTGTTGCGTCGGAAGAGCAGGTTGTTGGTGCCCGAGAGATCGCGCGCCTTGACCGCGGTGCCGTCCGGTCCGGTGACCTTCGTGCCCGCGGTGACGTAGAGGCCCGCCTCGATCACGCAGTCGTCCCCGAGGGAGATCCCGCAGCCGGAGTTGGCGCCGAGCAGGCAGCGCTCGCCGAGCGAGATGACCTGTGTGCCACCGCCGGACAGGGTGCCCATGATCGATGCGCCGCCGCCCACGTCAGAGCCGTCGCCGACGACGACGCCGGCCGAGATGCGACCCTCGACCATCGAGTTGCCGAGCGTGCCGGCGTTGAAGTTCACGAAGCCCTCGTGCATGACGGTGGTGCCGCCGGCGAGGTGCGCTCCGAGGCGGACGCGGTCGGCGTCCCCGATGCGCACGCCGCTGGGCACGACGTAGTCGACCATCCGCGGGAACTTGTCGATGCTGTTGACCGCGACCGGCCCTCGGGCGCGTAGCCGGGCACGCGTGAGTTCGAATCCCTCGACCGCGCACGGGCCGTGGTTGGTCCAGACCACGTTCGCGAGCAGGCCGAACTGGCCGTCGAGGTTCAGCCCGTGCGGCGCGACCAACCGGTGCGACAGCAGGTGCAGACGGAGGTAGACATCATGCGCGTCGATGGGCGCCGCCGACAGGTCGGCGATGGTGGTGCGGACCGCCACGGTGCGGACGCCACGTGCCTCATCGGTCCCGACGAGGGCCTTCAGTTCCGCGGGAACGTCGTCGCCGGTGAGGGCGGTGGTCCCGGCCGAGCCCGTCACCGCGCCCAGTTCGGGCGCGGGGAACCAGGTGTCGAGCACCTGACCGCTGTCGGTGATGGTGGCAATTCCGTGCCCGGTCGCAGACGATGCTTCACTCACGGGTCGCAACCTTACCGGCGATACTGGGGTGGTGAACGACGCCACCGGCTACCGCGAGCGCCGGTCGTCGCGACTGCCCGCGACGATCTGGGGTCGGTGGTGTGCACCCGGGGTGTCGACCGTGCGTCCGGACGGCTGCATGGACCTCATCTGGGATGGCTCGACGATCTTCGTCGCCGGGCCGGACACCGTCCCGCAGCGCCACGAGACCACCGAACCCGTGACGCTGACCGCCATCCGTTTCGCCCCCGGCGTCGCACCGCTCGTTCTCGGTCTGCCGGCCGCGGAACTCCGCGACCGGCGGGTCGATGTCGCCGACATCTCCGGCGCCATGGCGTCGCGGTGGGAGGAACTCGTGGCGACCTCCGCCATGCCGGGACGCGCCCTGGAGACGCTGGCTGCGCGGTCGGTCGCTCGCGCCGGTGGGGTGCCGGCGTGGATCCCACCGACGGTCGGCGCCGTCCGAGCCGGGACGTCGGTCGCCGACACCGCCGATCGACTCGGGCTCAGCGCCCGCCAACTACGACGCCGGTGCGTCGACCAGTTCGGCTACGGCCCCAAGATGCTCCAACGGATCCTCCGGGTCGACGACGCGACCCGGTCGCTGCGCGCCGGGACCGGCCTCAGCGACACCGCGCACCGGCACGGATACGCCGACTACTCACACATGTTCCGGGACTTCCAGGCGGTCGCCGGAGCCGCGCCTGCCGACTTCACCGCGACTCCCGGCTAGGCGAGTGGGGCGCACAGATCGACCGGGTTGCCATCCGGGTCGTCGATCACCGCGTAGCGCTGACCCCACACCGCGTCGAACGGGGCCAGATGGCCCGCGTGTCCGGCGGCGACGAGCGTTGCGTACAGCGTGTCGACGCCTGCCGGGTCGGTGCAGTCCACCGCGAGTGCCGCTCGGTGGCCACCGCCCGGAGCGGTCCACGTGGGGTCGAACGAGGTGATGACGTCGACGGTGTCGAACATGAGCCGGAACCCACCGTCGAGTACCGCCTCGGCGTGGGGCTGATCGTCCTGACCGGCGGGGACTTCGATGCCGAGGGCGCGGTAGAAGGCCAGCGCTCGGGCCATGTCGGAGACGACGACGGACAGTCCGATGACGTTCGTGGTGGTGGTCATGGCCGCGACACTAGGGCCGGACACCGACTCCGGTCATGAACGTTTCGGACATGCCGCCCGATGCCGGGACCCTCAGTCCTCGCTGACCTGCAGCCGGAATCGATCGCGCTTGGTGTGCAGATCCCACAGGTGCTGCGCCAACGCCTCGGGGCTCTTGTCCGGGTCGTCGGCGCTGATGGCGCCGCCGATGATCAGCTGCGAGACCTGGATGCCCTCCTCGGCGAGCTCCTCGTTGAGCAGCTGCGCGTAGGCCGCCTGACCGGCGAACGCGATGGACGTGCCGGTGACGGCGCGTCCGGGCTTGACCGCCGACCCCCCGTTGACGAACAGGATGGTGCCCTTGTTCTCCCCGAGGAACCGCATACCGGGCAACACCTGGTGCACGGCGGCGATCGGACCGTAGATCGAGAACTCGACCGGCCCGACCATGTCGGCGGGCGTCGTCTCGAGCACTGGTCGCATGAAGTCCTTTTGCGGCAGCGGGCTGTACTGCAGCACCTCGATCGGTCCGAGGGTCTCGGTGACCTGCTCCAGCGCCGCCGCGATGGATGCCGGGTCGCGGACGTCGGCGGCGAAACCCCGAGCCGACACACCGTCTTTCGCGAGGCTGTCGGCCAACGCGTCCACGCGGGACTGGTTCCTCGATATCAGTCCGACCGAATAGCCCTCGGCACCGAACTTCCGTGCCACAGCTGCTCCGAGTCCCGCTCCTGCTCCGATGATCGCCAGTGATGTCATGGCTGGTGCAACCCGTCGGCCGACGGCGACTATTCCCTCCGCGGCCGCACCGCGGGGTCGATTAGCCTCGTAGACCATGACCACCGCCCTCCCGCTGGATCTGTCCGCCGATCCCATCGACCTGACCGCCGCGCTGGTCGACATCGCCAGCGAGTCGCACCACGAGGCGGCCATCGCCGATGCCGTCGAGCTCGCGATCCGGGAGCAGACGAGGGGTTTCGAGGTGCTGCGGCACGGCAACCGGGTCCTGGCCCGAACGAATCGCGGGCTGGCGTCCCGGGTGATCCTCGCCGGTCACCTCGACACCGTGCCGATCGCCGACAACGTGCCCAGCCGACGCGAGACGGACGGTCCGGAGGGCGACGTGCTGCACGGGTGCGGCACGGTGGACATGAAGTCCGGTGACGCGGTGTTCCTGCACCTGGCCGCGACCATGGCCGACTGCGCGCACGACCTGACGCTGATCTTCTATGACTGCGAGGAGATCGCAGCGGTCCACAACGGCCTGGGGTTCATCGAGCGGGAGCTGCCGGACTGGCTCGTCGGCGACGTCGCCATCCTGGGCGAGCCGACCGCCGGACTGATCGAGGCGGGATGCCAGGGAACCCTGCGGGTGCGCCTGACCGCCCGCGGCACCAGGTCGCACTCGGCCCGATCGTGGATGGGCGACAACGCGATACACAAACTGGGTGACGTGCTGGGAGTCCTCGCCGACTACCGGCCCCGTCGGGTCGACATCGACGGGTGCGAATACCGGGAGGGGTTGTCCGCGGTCGCGATCTCCGGCGGCGTCGCCGGAAACGTCATCCCCGACGCCGCCGCGGTGGACGTCAACTTCCGCTTCGCCCCCGACCGTTCCGCCGACGCCGCGTACGCGCACGTGCGCGACGTCTTCGCCCGTCAGATTGACTCAGGGGCAGTGGAAATCGAACTCACCGACTCGGCTCCCGGTGCGCTGCCCGGTCTGTCACACCCGGCGGCGCAGGCGCTGGTGAACGCAGCCCACGGCCAGGTCCGCGCGAAGTACGGCTGGACCGACGTCTCCCGCTTCGCCGCCATGGGCATCCCCGCGGTCAACCTGGGGCCCGGCGACCCCAACCTCGCACACCGTCGCGACGAGCGCGTGCCGACCGCCCAGATCACCGCGGTGACCGACACGCTGCGCCGATACCTGGCCACCCCGGCATGATTGCTAGCGTCTGCTGATGGCACACAGCGATCGAGACCCCGGCGATCGAGACACTCAGGTCACCTATTCCGGCGCAACGCGTTTCCGCGTCGACGCCGCGACGATCGAGACCACCACCGACCGGCGGCTGCTCGACGAGGAACCCGACACCACGTCGTGGCACCGTGATCGCGCGGAGAAGGATCCCTGGCGCGTACTGCGCATCCAGTCCGAGTTCGTCGCCGGCTTCGACGCCCTCTCACGGGTGTCGAGTGCGGTCACGGTCTTCGGGTCGGCGCGGACCCCGCGGGACTCGCCCGAGTACGCCCTGGGCGTCGAGTTGGGGGCCGCGCTGGCCGACGCCGGGTTCGCGGTGATCACCGGCGGCGGTCCCGGCGCGATGGAGGCGGCCAACAAGGGGGCGTGCGAGGCGGGCGGTCAGTCGATCGGGTTGGGCATCGAGTTGCCGTTCGAGCAGAGCCTCAACGACTGGGTCGACCTCGGTGTGAACTTCCGCTACTTCTTCGCCCGCAAGACGATGTTCGTCAAGTACGCCCAGGCGTTCGTCTGCCTGCCCGGTGGGTTCGGGACGATGGACGAGCTGTTCGAGGCGTTGACGTTGGTGCAGACCAAGAAGGTGACGCGTTTCCCGATCGTGCTCCTCGGCACCGCGTTCTGGGGCGGTCTCGTCGACTGGATCAGCACGACCCTGGTGGCCGCAGGCAAGGTCTCCGAGGCCGACGTGTCGTTGCTGCACGTCACCGACGACGTCGCCGAGACCGTCGACATCATCGCCACGGCGGCCGCCGAGCGCGCCCGACGCGAGGAGTCGGCGCGGTGAGCGCGGTCTGCGTCTACTGCGCCTCGGGGCCGGTCGAGGACCGCTACCTGCAGCTCGCCGCCGACGTGGGCGAGGCCCTGGGCCGGGGCGGGCACACGCTCGTCTCCGGCGGGGGCAACGTGTCGATGATGGGCGCGGTCGCGCGCGCGACCCGTGAGCACGGTGGCACCACCGTCGGTGTCATCCCCCGTGCGCTGGTCGACCGCGAGGTCGCCGACGTCGACGCCGACGAACTGGTGGTCACCGACACGATGCGGCAGCGCAAGCAGTTGATGGACGACCGCGCCGACGGCTTCATCACCCTGCCCGGCGGGATCGGCACCCTGGAGGAGCTGTTCGAGACCTGGACCGGCGGTTATCTGGGCATGCACGACAAGCCGGTGGTCCTGCTCGATCCGTTCGGGTTCTACGCTCCGTTGCTCACGTGGTTGCGCGATCTGACCGCCTCCGGGTTCGTGTCGGAGAGGTCGATGACGGCACTGCTTGTCACCGATTCAGTGACCCGCGCCATAGAGCTGGCTACCAGCCGGTAACCTCGTCTCCGATACCGACCGCCAGGCACCAGGAGCTGTGAGTGACGACTGAGACTCGTTCCCGCGTTGGATTGACCGACATGGCCAAGGGGGTTGTGGGGTTGGCCTCCGACGCGACGATCATGTTGCGCAACGCGCCCGGACTCGCCCTCCGCAAGCCCACGAGCACCGCGACCATCGGCAGCATGTTCCAGAAGCGTGCCGGTGCCCACCCGGATCGACCGTTCCTGCGGTTCGAGGGCAAGTCGCTCACCTACGGCGAGTGCAACCGACGCGTGAACCGCTACGCCGCACTTCTCACCGAGAAGGGCGTGAAGACCGGAGACGTCGTCGGCGTGCTGGCGAAGAACGACCCGCAGACGCTGCTGTCGATGCTCGCCATCGTCAAGCTCGGTGCCATCGCGGGCATGCTCAACTACAACCAGCGCGGCAACGTCCTCGAGCACAGCCTCGGCGTGCTCGACGCCCGCGTGATCATCGTCGACCCGGACGCAGCGGAGGCGCTGGACTCGGTGCCCGCCTCGGCCGTGCCGGAGTCGGTGCTGCTGTTCGGTGACGTCGACGAGCAGTCCGCGTCGCTCTCGGAGCACAACCCCGAGGTCACCGACACCCTGCCCGCGTCGACCAAGGCGTTCTACATCTTCACCTCCGGCACCACCGGGATGCCCAAGGCCAGCGTCATGTCGCATTTCCGCTGGCTGACCGGACTCTCCGGCATCGGCGGCATGGGGGTTCGCCTACGGCACAACGACACCTTGTACGCATGCCTGCCGCTCTACCACAACAACGCGCTGACGGTCTCGCTGTCGTCGGTGCTCGGTTCCGGTGCGTGTCTGGCCATCGGCCGTTCGTTCTCGGCGTCGAAGTTCTGGGACGACATCATCCTCAACCGGGCGACCGCCTTCTGCTACATCGGCGAGCTGTGCCGCTACCTGCTGGCGCAGCCGGAGAAGGACACCGACCGCAAGCACTCGGTGCGGGTCGCGGTCGGCAACGGCATGCGCGCGGAGATCTGGGACGAGTTCTCCGAGCGGTTCGGCATCGACCGCATCGTCGAGTTCTACGCCGCCAGCGAGTCCAACCTCGCCTTCATCAACATCTTCAACGTCAAGCGCACCGTCGGCTTCTGCCCGCTGCCGTACAAGATCGTGCAGTACGACGGCGAGAACGGTGAGCCGCTGCGCAACGACGCCGGCCGCGTGATGGAGGCCAAGAAGGGTGAGCCGGGTCTGCTGATCTCGGAGATCACCGACCGCATCCCGTTCGACGGATACACCGATCCCAAGGCCACCGAGAAGAAGATCGTGGCCGACGCGTTCGCCGACGGCGACAAGTGGTTCAACACCGGCGACCTCGTCCGCGACCAGGGGTTCTCGCACGTCGCGTTCGTCGACCGTCTCGGCGACACCTTCCGGTGGAAGGGTGAGAACGTCGCGACGACCGAGGTCGAGGGGGCGCTCGACGCCGACTCGCAGATCGGGCAGTCGGTGGTGTTCGGGGTCGAGATCCCCGAGACCGACGGCAAGGCCGGTATGGCCGCGGTGACGCTGAAGTCCGGGGACAAGCTCGAGCCCGGCAAACTCGCCGAGCACCTCTACGGCTCGCTGCCCGGCTACGCGCTGCCGCTGTTCGTCCGCGTCGTCGACTCGCTGGAGCAGACCTCCACCTTCAAGACGATGAAGGTCGAACTGCGCAAGCAGGGCTACTCCGACGTCGGCGACGACCCGTTGTACGTGCTGTCGGGCAAGTCGGACGGGTACGTCGAGTACTACGACGGATACGTCGACGACGTGGCAGGTGCCAAGGCGCCACGCAACTGATGTGAACGCGCTCGGGGGAGATGCGTCGGTGGGGGCGTGGGAGTCGTGGTCGCCGACGCTGTGCGGTCGGCCGGTGGACACCGGTCGCGCACTGGTGATGGCGATCGTGAACCGGACGCCGGACTCGTTCTATGACCGTGGGGCCAGCTTCACCGACGCCGCGGCGATGTCGCGGGTCCACCAGGTGGTCGCCGAAGGTGCCGACCTCGTCGACGTCGGCGGGGTCAAGGCCGGACCGGGAGAGCACGTCGACGCCGCCGCAGAGATCGCGCGGGTCGTGCCGTTCATCGAGTGGGTGCGCGGGGAGTACCCGGACCTGATCATCAGCGTCGACACCTGGCGCGCCGAGGTGGCGCGGGTGGCGTGCGCGGCCGGGGCCGATCTGGTCAACGACACGTGGGCAGGCACGGATCCGGAACTGGTGCACGCCGCGGCCGAATCCCACGCCGGGATCGTCTGCTCGCACACCGGCGGTGCGGTGCCGCGGACCCGTCCGCACCGGGTGCGTTACGTCGACGTGGTCGGCGAGGTGGCACGGGATCTGACCGCCGCGGCGTCGCGCGCTGCCACCGCGGGGGTCGCGCGCGACTCGATACTGATCGATCCGACCCACGATTTCGGCAAGAACACCCACCACGGGCTCGCCTTGTTACGCCACGTGAACAATCTCGTTAATAGCGGCTGGCCAGTGTTGATGGCACTGAGCAACAAGGACTTCATAGGGGAGACTCTGGGTGTACGCCTGGAAGAACGGTTGGAGGGAACCTTGGCCGCGACTGCACTCGCCGCTTCGCAGGGAGCACGGGTCTTTCGGGTCCACGAGGTTGCCGCCACCCGCCGAGTGGTCGACATGGTGGCCGCGATAGCGGGTACCCGTCCACCCGAACGAACAGTCAGGGGACTGGCATGACCGCAGTGAACAAGCCTTCGGGCACCGTCCGACGCGCCACCCAGATCTGGCCCGCGCCCGCCGACACCGACGCGGACACGCTGGCCTGGTCCGACAGCCACACCTTCGAACAGCCCGACTGGTCGATCGACGAGCTGGTCGCGGCCAAGGCCGGACGCACCGTGTCGGTGGTCCTGCCCGCGCTCAACGAGGAGGAGACCGTCGCCACGGTCATCGCCTCCATCCGTCCGCTGCTCGGCACCCTGGTCGACGAGCTCATCGTGCTCGACTCCGGATCGACCGATGCCACCGCCGAGCGCGCAACGGCCGCCGGTGCACAGGTCATCAGCCGCGAACAGGCCGTCCCCGAACTCGCCCCGGTCAAGGGCAAGGGTGAGGTGCTGTGGCGTTCGATCGCCGCCACCACCGGCGACATCATCGCCTTCGTGGACTCCGACCTCATCGATCCCGATCCGATGTTCGTGCCCAAACTGCTCGGCCCGCTCCTGCTCGATTCCGACATCCAGCTGGTCAAGGGGTACTACCGCCGTCCGCTGCGCACCGGTGGTGCGCAGGATCCCAACGGTGGCGGCCGGGTCACCGAGCTCGTCGCCCGGCCTCTGCTCGCATCGCTCAAGCCCGACCTGACCTCGGTCCTGCAGCCGCTCGGCGGCGAGTACGCAGGTACCCGTGAGCTGCTGTCGGCGGTGCCGTTCGCACCCGGCTACGGCGTCGAGATCGGCCTGCTCGTCGACACCTACGACCGGTACGGCATGGCCGGCATCGGACAGGTCAACCTCGGCGTCCGCACGCACCGCAACCGGCCGCTGATCGAGCTCGGCGTGATGAGCAGGCAGATCGTCGGCACCCTGATGGGCCGCTGCGGCATCGCCGACTCGGGGGTCGGGCTCACCCAGTTCACCGCCGAGGCCGACGGCACCTTCACGCCGCACACCACCGACGTCTACCTGGCCGACCGGCCGGCCATGGACACCCTCCGTCCGCGCGTACCCCGAGGGGTCCGCGCCTCCTGAGGTCCGACCCGGCCACGAGGCTGGTCATCGCGTCCCGTACGTGGTCTCATCACTAGAACGTGTTCCAGTTCTATCGATGGGAGCCCTTGTGGCGAATGAGTCCGTGTCCGGGAAATCGATCCTCGTCACCGGTGGTGGCAGCGGTATAGGCCTCGGCATCGCCGCCGCCCTCGTCGCCGACGGCGCGACGGTGACGATCGCCGGCCGCAGTCAGGAACGCCTCGACACCGCGGCCGCCGGGCTCTCCGGCGCCGGCGCGGTGCACACCGTGTCCACCGACATCACCGATGAGGACCAGGTCGCCGCCGCGGTCGCGGCCGCGGCCGCCCACACCGGCCGTCTCGACGGCGTCGTGGCGTGCGCGGGCGGCAGCGAGACCATCGGGCCGGTGACCCAGATCGACAGCGCCGCATGGCGCAACACCGTCGACCTGAACATCAACGGCACGATGTACACCCTCAAACACGCTGCGCGCGAACTCGTCCGCGGCGGTGGGGGATCGTTCGTCGCGATCTCGTCGATCGCCGCGTCCAACACGCACCGCTGGTTCGGCGCCTACGGTGTGACCAAATCCGGTGTCGACCACCTGGTCCGGCTCGGCGCGGACGAACTCGGCGCCAGCAACGTGCGCGTCAACGGGATCCGGCCCGGCCTGACCAGGACCGAGCTGGTGCAGATCGTGCTCGACTCACCGGAACTGAGCGGGGACTACCGCGAGGCCACACCGCTGCCGCGGGTCGGCGAGGTCGCCGACATCGCCGCCCTGGCCGTGTTCCTGCTCGGGGACTCCTCGAGCTGGATCACCGGGCAGATCATCAACGTCGACGGTGGCCAGATGCTGCGCCGCGGACCGGACTACAGCTCGATGCTCGAGGGTGTCTTCGGCGCCGACGGTCTGCGGGGTGTCGTGGAGGCATGAGTACCAGCACGCACCAGATCCTGGGTCGGGACGTGTCCATGCCGGTACAGATCCGGGCCGCCACCGCCTTCACGTCGATGGTGTCGGTCTCGGCCGACGCCGCGCAGCGACTCATCGACCACACCGGGCTGCAGGTGCTGCGCTGGCGACCGGGCCGAGCGGTCTGCGTCCTGGTCTTCGTCGACTACGTCGACGGCGATCTGGGACCCTACAACGAGTTCGGCGTGTGCTTCCTGGTACGCGAACACGGCCGCCGCGGCGGCGGTGTGCTCGCCGATCTGAGGTCGCTGGTCGGTGGCCGGGGATGCGCCTACATCCATCGCCTGCCCGTCGACGGTGATTTCACCCTGGCGGCCGGCCGTGAGATCTGGGGATTCCCGAAGACGTTGGCCGAGTTCGACGTCGACCACGAGGCGGCGGTCAAACGTGGTTCGCTGCGTGCCGACGGCGCGTTGATCGCGTCGTTGGAGGTGTCACCGGGGGTGTCGGTGCCCGACTCACCGTCGGCGACCACCCTGACCGCCTACTCCCATCTCGACGGGGTCACCCGCGTCACGCCGTGGTCCATGCGCGCCGCGCAGACGCGGACCCGTCCGGGCGGGGCGTCGCTCACCCTGGGGGAGCACCCCTTCGCCGACGAGCTGCGCGGACTCGACCTCGGGCGCACTCTGATGAGCTCGTCGGTGGGTGGGTTCACCATGACGTTCGGCGACGCCGAGACCGTCTGAGATCGTCGGGACCGGCCGATCTGGGATGATCGGGGGCGTGCAGACCCTGTTGCTCTATCTTCTCGTCATGGCGCTGGTGGTCGCCGTCGTCTTCGCCGTGGTCTGGTTCGCCTTCGGCCGCGGCGAGGACCTCCCCCCGCTCGAGCGTGACGCGACGCTGACACGCCTGCCGCGAGCGGGGATCTCGGGCGACGACGTCCGCAGACTGCGTTTCGCACTGGTGCTCCGGGGTTACAAGCAGTCCGAGGTCGACTGGGCCCTGGAGAAGTTGGCCAGGGAGGTCGATGAGCTGCGCACCGTCATCGTCGACCTGCAGGGCCGCGACGCCAACGACTTTTCGCGGCGCGAACCGGATGCGGCGCAGGTCGACGAGACGTGAGCCGTATCATTGACAGGGTTGACCCGCGGTGAGTGCGATGCGTCGGGTCCGACAGACCAGTTCAACCGCATAGAATCAGATTCCGTGCCGATATCGGCGAGGATCGACAAGGGAGCATGTGACATGGCGGCGATGAAGCCAAGGACCGGCGACGGTCCCCTTGAAGCAGCCAAGGAAGGGCGAGGAATCGTCGTACGGATACCCATCGAGGGTGGTGGCAGGCTCGTTGTCGAACTCACTCCGGACGAGGCCGCTGCGCTCGGCGAAGAACTGCGTGGCGTCGTCGCGGGCTGACCGGCCCGCCGCGGCTCGTCGGTGAGACGCCGACATGCTGTCGGCGATCATCGATCTCCTCGATTGTCCGGTGTGCCAGGGCGACCTGGACATCGATGAGTCCACGGTCATCTGCGATCGTGGGCACACCTTCGACATCGCCCGCCAGGGGTACGTGTCCTTGCTGTCCGGTTCCGCCGGGAAGCTGCACTCCGATTCCGTCGAGATGGTCTCGGCGCGTGAGCGCGTGCTCGGCTCCGGTCGATACGACCCCATCAGCGACGCCGTCGCCGAGCTGACCGACGGCCCGGCGATTCTCGACGTGGGCGCGGGCACCGGCCACTACCTGGCCCGGAGCCTCGCCGCGGTCGGGCCCGACGCGCGCGGTGTCGGACTGGACCTGTCCAAGGCGGGAGCGCGGGCGACCGCCCGTGTCCATCCCCGCATCGGCTCCATCATCGCCGATGCCTGGCAACGACTTCCGGTGCGTGACGGGAGCGTCGACACGGTGCTGTCGGTGTTCGCGCCGCGCAACGTCGCCGAGTTCGCCCGCGTGCTCATCCCCGGCGGTGCGCTGGTCGTGGTGACCCCCACACCGCGGCATCTCGCCGAGATCGTCGAGCCCATGGGCATGATCGGTGTCGATCCGGCCAAGCCCGAACGGATCGGCAACACCCTCGGCGCCGCGTTCACCCGTACCGAGCGGATCTCGGTGGAACACACCATGACTCTCGACCGTGCGCTCGTCGCCGACGTGGTGACGATGGGCCCGTCGGCGTATCACCTGTCCGGCAACGAGATCAGCGATCGCGCCGCCGCGCTGGCCGACACCGTCGACGTCGTCTGCTCGGTGACGGTGTCGCGCTATGAGGCGCAGGCCGCCCGGTAGCGCTAGCGGCCCGAGAGCGCCGCGTTGTAGACGGTGATGGTCTGTTCGGCGATCGACCCCCACGAGAACTCCGCGATCGCCCGTTCCCGCCCGGCCACGCCCATCTCCGACGCGCGGGCGGGGTCGGCGACGAGGGTGTTGACCGCAGAGGCGAGAGCGTTCTCGAATGCGGTCTCGTCGTCGACGTCGTAGTGCACGAGCAGTCCGGTGACCTGATCGCGCACCACCTCCGGGATCCCGCCGACGTCGGAGGCGACCACCGCGGTGCCGCACGCCATGGCCTCGAGGTTGACGATCCCCAGCGGCTCGTAGATCGATGGACAGATGAAAACGACCGCGGCCGACAGGATCTCGCGGATCCGATCGGTGGGCAGCATCTCCTGGATCCAGTGCACGCCGTCGCGGGTGGCCGACAGCTCGTCGACCGCGGCGGCGATCTCCGCCCCGATCTCGGGGGTGTCGGGAGCGCCGGCGCACAGGACGAGCTGCAGATCGGGGTCGAAGGCGTGGGCGGCCGCGACGAGGTGCCGCACGCCCTTCTGTCGGGTGATCCGACCGACGAACACCGCGATGGGGCGGTCGGGGTCGATGCCCAGGGCACTCAGCGTCGACTCCCCGGCGAACGGATCCGGTTCGGGGAACCAGATGTCGGTGTCGATGCCGTTGCGCACCACGTGGACCCGTTCCGGGTCGAGTCGGGGATAGGCGTCGCAGACGTCCACGCGCATCCCGGCGCTGACGGCGATCACCGCGTCGGCGTACTCGATCGCGTTGCGTTCGGCCCAACTCGACACCCGGTAGCCGCCACCGAGCTGCTCGGCCTTCCACGGGCGTCGTGGTTCGAGTGAGTGCGCGGTGAGGATGTGCGGCACGTCGTAGAGCTGTGCGGCGAGATGGCCGGCGAGCCCGGTGTACCAGGTGTGTGAGTGCACCACCTCGGCGTCGGCCACGCCCGCGACCATGCGCAGATCGGCCGACAGTGTCGTCAGTGCGGCGTTGGCGCCGGTCAGTCCGGGGTCGGCGGTGTAGACGTGCGCGGTGTCGCGCGGGGCACCCATGCAGTGCACGTCCACCTCGGCCAGCGACCGCAGGTGACGGACGAGCTCGGTGACGTGGACACCCGCGCCTCCGTAGACCTCGGGCGGATACTCGCGCGTCATCATCGCCACTCGCATGCCCCGACGCTATCCCGGTGCGCGGGTTCCCGCCATCACAGGACCCCCGATGGCGTCGGCGAACACTCCGGATCGTCGCAGAACGTAGCCGCGAACCCCGATGGCGGATAAGTTGGGCGGTGTGAGATCACAGCCGCACGTGCTCGGGATCGTGCTCGCCGGCGGCGAGGGAAAGCGTTTGTATCCCTTGACCATGGACCGCGCGAAACCCGCCGTCCCGTTCGGTGGCGCCTATCGCCTCATCGACTTCGTCCTCAGCAACCTGGTCAACGCCGGGTATCAACGTCTGTGCGTGCTGACGCAGTACAAATCGCATTCGCTCGACCGGCACATCTCCCAGACGTGGCGGCTGTCGGGGTTCAACGGTGAATACATCACGCCCGTCCCGGCGCAGCAGCGCCTCGGACCCCGTTGGTACACCGGCAGCGCGGACGCGATCTTCCAGTCCCTCAACCTGGTCTACGACGAGGAGCCGGACTACATCGTGGTCTTCGGCGCCGACCACGTTTACCGGATGGACCCGGAGCAGATGGTGCAGGCGCACATCGAGTCCGGAGCGGCGGCGACCGTGGCGGGCATCCGTGTCCCGCGCAGCGAGGCGTTCGCCTTCGGGTGCATCGACGCCGACGAATCCGGTCGGATCACGCAGTTCCTCGAGAAGCCCAAGGACCCGCCCGGCACGCCGGACGATCCCGAGGCGACGTTCGCCTCGATGGGCAACTACGTGTTCACCACCTCGGCGCTGGTCGAGGCGATCCGGGCGGACGCCGACGACAGCGACTCCGACCACGACATGGGCGGCGACATCATCCCGGGGTTCGTCAACCGCGGCGAGGCCCACGTCTACGACTTCAAGGACAACGAGGTGCCCGGGGCCACCGAGCGCGACAAGGGCTACTGGCGTGACGTGGGGACGCTCGACGCGTTCTACGACGCACACATGGACCTGGTGTCGGTGCACCCGGTGTTCAACCTCTACAACCGTCGGTGGCCGATCCGCGGTGCCGCCGAGAACCTCGCGCCCGCCAAGTTCGTCCACGGTGGGCTGGCGCAGGAGTCGGTGGTCGGCGCGGGTTCCATCATCTCCGCGGCGACGGTGCGCAATTCCGTGCTCAGCTCGAACGTGATCATCGAGGACGGCGCCACGGTCGAGGGCAGTGTCCTGATGCCCGGCGTCCGCATCGGGCGAGGTGCGGTGGTGCGCAAGGCGATCCTGGACAAGAACGTCGTCGTCGGTCCCGGTGAGATTCTCGGTGTCGAACTGGAACGCGACCGCGAGAAATACGCGGTCAGTGCGGGCGGCGTGGTCGCCGTCGGCAAGGGCGTCAGACTGGGCTGACGCCCCCGAACGCGGTGCGTGCCGCGGCGACCAGATCGGCCATCTCGGCGCGATGGGTGTCGTCGGGCAGGTCCGCGACCGGCCACCACCGCAGGTCGACCGACTCGTCGCTGCGCACGATGTCAGGCAGTCCACCGCCGTCGACCTCGGGCGCGATGCCGAGGAACCGGACGTCGAGGTGACGGGTCGGGATCCCGAGCGAGCAGGTGATCGGGTGCGTGTGGAGCGCGATCGGGTTCGCCGACAAGGACAGATCTCCGATGCCCGACTCCTCGCGCGCCTCGCGGGCCGCGGCGTCGCGCAGGGTGTCGTCGGACTCCTCGCAGTGTCCGCCCACCTGTATCCACGCACCGACCCGTGGGTGCAGCGTCAGCAGGGTGTGGGTACCGGTGTGGTCCAGGATCAGCGTCGATGCCGTGAGATGGCCGGGCGCGCAGCTGCGCAGGCACGCGTCGTCTCGCGCGGCGAGGAACGCGAGCACGGTGTGCCGCATCGAATCCTGGGATCGGTCGGTGACGTCCCAACCGGTCAGCATCCGCGTCGCCGACGCGTGCAGACTCTCGGTGCTCACCTGATCTCGACCAGACCGTCGGTGGCGGCCGGCCCACGCAGGGTGGGCGCGTCGAGGGGATGACCGATGGCGATCGCGCCCAACGGCTCCCAGTCGGTCGGCACGTCGAGCTCGGTGGTGACGACGTCGCGGGCGAAGATCGTCGAGCCCACCCAGCAACTGCCGACCCCGCGCACCGACAACGCCACCAGCAGTCCCTGGACAGCGGCGCCGACCGCGACGGTGAACATGGTGTGCTCGGCCGTCGAGCGTGCCTCGTCGGGATAGTCGTGCGCGCCGTCCATCGTGAGCATCGGGACGACGAGTTCGGGTGCGTCGTAGAGCAACTGACCGCGGGCGACGCGACGGTCGACGGATTCGGTTGTCTTCCCGTCGGATTCGAGGTCGGCGCGCCAACGGTCGGCCATCGCGTCGAGCAGGCGGCGGCGGCGGGCCGGGTCGCGGACCCAGACGAAGCGGACCGGATGGGTGTGGTGGGGGGCCGGGGCGGTGAGCGCCTCGGCGAACGCGGCGTGCATCACGTCCTCGGCGACCGGGGTGTCGGTGAAGGAGCGGACCGATCGGCGGGTGAGCAGGGCCTGCGCACGACCGAGCTCGATGGCCTCACCGGTCCCCAGCCAGAACAGATCGTCCTCGCCGGGACGCACGAGATCGCGCGCGCTCGAACCGTTGTCGCGCGGCCGTAGTCCGCGCACGATGGCGACCGGGGTCTCGCCGAGCTTGCCCTTCACCAGGTCGGCGGCGGCGGCGATCTCGTCGACGACGGCGATGTCGGTGACGAGCAACTCGTTGCCGTGCCGGTCGAGCGTCCCGTCGTAGGGGTGGGTGACGGCGATGCCCGCGGCACCGATGGCCGCGTCGATCTGCCCGTTGCGCCAGGCGCGACCCATGGTGTCGGTGACGACCACGGCGACCTGCACGCCGAGCAGCTCGGCGATGGCGGTGCGCAGGCGGCGCGCGCTGGCGTCGGGATCGACCGGCAGCAGCGCGAGTTGGTCGGTGTCGACGTTGGACCCGTCGACACCGGCGGCCGCCTGGACGATCCCGAGGGCGTTCTCGGTGATCAGCGTGCGGTTCTTGCGGGCGAGGACGCGGACCGACTCGTTCTCGACGAGAGTGCGACGCAACGCATCCCGCTCGTCGGGATCGCTCGGCGCCGTCACCATGCGTCCCTCGACCTTCGAGAAGATCTTGCTGGTCACGACGAGGATGTCGTCGGTGCGCAGATCGGGGGCCGCGCGCGCGATCTCGGCTGCGATGTCGTCGCCGGCGGAGAAGCGGGGGAGTCCCGGTACCGCGATGAGCGTTATCGCGCCGGTGGCCGCGTGGTCGGCAGTGGGAATGTCGGAAGGGACGTGCTCGGCCGGGCCGGGGTCGTTGATGCCTGTCTCGCTCATGCCGGGGTCACGGGGATGCCCACGAGATCACAGGCGTCGCGGACCATCTGGGCCGTCACGCTCGGCTCGGTCATCAACAGCGGGACGGCTCGGGTGGCGACGCCGGGGATGTCGGCGGTGTCGCCGGGCGCGACGAGCCAACCGTCGAGGATGCCGTTGCCCGATCGTGCGCCGTAATGCGCACCGATGGCCTCGGCGGTGGTCTCGACGCCGATCACCGACAGGCACTCGTCGGCCATGCCGCGCAGGGGGGCTCCGCCGATGACGGGGGAGATGCCGACCACGGGTGCCGACGTCGTGCGCAGCGCGGCGCGGACGCCGGGGACGCTGATGATCGCGCCCACGCTGACGACGGGGTTGCTCGGGGCGAGCAGGACGATGTCGGCGTCGGCGATGGCCTCGAGCACGCCGGGTGCCGGCTTCGCGTCGTCGGAACCGACCTGCGCGAAACCGTGTGTCGGGATCTTCGCGCGGTAGCGCACCCACCACTCCTGGAAGTGGATCGCGACCTTGTCGTCTGGTGACGAGGAGTCGGCGCCCGCGCCGCGCACATCGCCGCTGCGGTTGACCACCACGTGGGTCTCGTGGCGGTCGTCGGTGGCCGGGATGAGGCGCACCCCGGGCTGCCACCGCTTGCACAGTGCCTCGGTGATGTCGGAGAGGCGGTAGCCCGCGTCGAGCATCTGCGTGCGGATGAGATGCGTTGCGAGGTCGCGGTCGCCGAGTCCGAACCAGTCCGGGTCGGCACCGTAGGCGGCCAGTTCCTCCTTCGCGTTCCACGTCTCGTCGCGTCGACCCCACCCGCGTTCGGTGTCGATACCGCCGCCGAGGGTGTACATGCAGGTGTCGAGGTCGGGACAGATCCGCACGCCGTGCATCCAGGCATCGTCACCGACGTTGACCACCGCGGTCACCGAGTTCGCCGAACCGCGCTCGCCCGCACCACCGTTGTCACCGGCCGGGAAGGGGGTCGGTCCGAGGAGATGGCGCACGCCGTCGAGGAATCGTGCGCCCCCGACGCCGCCGACGAGAACCGTTGTCTTCACGACGACCCACTCTAGTGCGGCACCGACCGAGGTGGCGGTCCGCGTGCGACGAGGGCGCCTCAGCGACCGGCCGGTGTGGTCCGCAACACACCTGTCGTGTCGAGACGCCGAATCGTCGGTGGAGGGTGGTATTGGGAATTTGGCTGTTCCGCTTGACCGCAGCGCTGCCCGCCGTGTCTAATCACATCAGTGTCATTATCGTTTCGTGATCGAGAATCGTTGAGCCGCTTCGAATTCGATCACATGTTCGAATCCGGGCAGATTACGACACCGGCGAGACCCACACCACTTTCTATCCGAGATGAGGAGGCCCGGCGATGACTTCTGAGAACCTGATGAGCAACGGCCTTCATTCGCAGGCGCCCGCACCACAGACATCCCACCTGAGCATTGTCCCCGACGACTTCGATTCGCTGTTCGACAACATCGAGGATCAGTGGCAGGACCGCGCCCTGTGCGCCCAGACCGATCCCGAGGCGTTCTTCCCCGAGAAGGGCGGATCGACCCGTGAGGCCAAGCGCATCTGCCAGGGGTGCGAGGTCAAGCCCGAATGCCTGGAGTACGCCCTGCACAAGGACGAGCGCTTCGGGATCTGGGGCGGTCTGTCCGAACGCGAACGTCGGCGCCTCAAGCGCGGCATCATCTGATCGACTGCGCGACAACTCTTCTCGGCTCGAGTGCGAACCGTCACGGACTCGGGTCGATGGTGTCCTCGTCGACACCGAGGTGCGTCGCCACCTGCTGCACCAGTACCTCGTGCACCAGGTCGAGCAGATCGGCACCCTTGTCGGCCCGCGATTCGAGCGGGCGACGGAACAACACGATGCGGGCCTTCGAGGGCCGTCCGGCCGTGTCGATCCCGGCGGGCAGCAGGCGTGCCAGGGGGATCGGCCCGTCTGCGGTGACCTCGTCGGGCCACTGCACCGTCTCCGGATCTCGGGGCAGCATCCGCGGGATCTCGTCCACCGCGAGATCGAGGTTGCCCAGTTGGTCGTGCCACTGGGCGTCGATCTCGGCGAACGCCTCCAGGACGACGAGATCGAACGACTCCGAGCGGGTGTTCGCCGCAGGCACACCCGGGGGCAGCAGCGTCGATCGCAGACCCCGACCCCGACGATCGCGGCGGTGACCACGACGGTCACGGCGCAGCGACCCGCGGTCGCGTGCGTCGAGTGGATGCAGAGTCCTGGCCATGGCGAGAGTGTAGACACGACCACCCTCGGCCACGCGAGTGTCACGATGGCGTGTCGGTGGCGCCACGCCGGGTGTGTCTGCGGTGTCCGTGCGGCCCGTCGGGCTAATCTCGCATGGTGAGGCTCCCCCGTCAGTGCTGCAGGCCCGGTTGTGCCCAACCGGCGGTCGCCACGTTGACGTTCGTCTACGCCGAGTCGACCGCGGTCGTCGGTCCGCTCGCCACCTCCGACGAACCGCACTCCTGGGATCTGTGCGACCTGCACGCCAGCCGGATCACCGTCCCGCGCGGCTGGGAGATGATGCGCAGCGAGGGTGGGTTCGCCGCACCGTTCGGTGACGAGGACGACCTGACCGCTCTGGCCGAGGCCGTGCGCGAGGCCGGCGGATTACGCAGTGCGTCGGGAACCGACATGGCAGCGCGGTCCGCCCAGCACGCCGCGTGGCACACCCCGCCCGCACCGGTCTCCGCAGCCAACCGGCCCCGGCCGGGGCGTCGCGGTCACCTACGCGTGCTGCCCGACCCGGTCGACTGAACCCGGTTTCCCCGCGCCCTTTTTCTCCGCGCGCCGACCGCTCCACCATCGTTCGGCCGCACCGCAACCCAGCATCACCAGCGCAGCGAGTCCCCATCCCAGGATGAGATCGAACACGTAGTGCTCGGCGGAGTACACGAGCGTGAACGCCATCGCCGCGGCGTAGCCGACCCACAACGTCCGCCCCAGCTTCCGCGTGCGTCGCCACATGAACATCGCCAGCAGACCGGTGAGCCCGGCGTGCAACGACGGGATCGCCGCCACCTGATTGGACCGTTCCTGACCGACCTCGACGACATCGCGCACCGGTCCGATGTGCAGGACATCCCAGCCCCGGCTGGAGATGCGCTCGGTGAACGCGGCGCCGCCCTCGCGTGGTGTGACGGTGCCCAGCAGGCCGCCGTTCGGCACGCCGTCCGGGCTCGTCTTGAGGCAGGCGGGGAAGGCGGGTCCGTCGGCGATCTGCGACTGGGTGCACTGCGCGGCCGCCCACGGGGGAGCGGCGGGAACCAGGATGTAGCCGACCAGGCCGAGCAGGAACAGCACCACGAACCGGGTGACGAAACGACGCCACGAAGTGCGGTCGCGCAGCCACAGCCAGGCGGCCAGCGCGTACGGGACGATGAAGTAGGACATGTAGACCGCGCTGGTGATGACCTCCCACCACTGCGGATCGGCGTGCTTGAGGTGCTCCTGCAACCACACCGTCGGGACGACGCCGAACATCCACCGGTCGGCGTCGACGGCCAGGTTCCAGCGGGTGGGCATGCCGAGGAACGCCGCGACCCCGCGCGTCGACTCATAGGCGAACAGGACCAGCCCGAACGGGAGCCAGTCCCGGACCACCAGCAACGGGTTGCGTCGGCCGATGCTGGTGGCCACCAGGCCGGCACCGACTGCGATCAGGATCCACAGGAAATCGAACGACATCACCCGGGTCACCGTCAGCACGGCAAGGGTCAAGGCCCACACTGTGATCGCGGCGTACCGGAGACGGACCAGGCGGGTCGACGACGTCGCGGTCGTCCCCGACGACTGCGGCTGCGTCGGAGGTGATTGCACATCGGTCATCGACGTCGTCCAACCACTAAGCTGTGCGCACATCGACCAGACGAGATCGAATCGAACCGAGGAGCACCGACGTGCCAGACCCGACCAGGGTGGCCGACGCCACCACGAGCCGGACGACCGAGTCCGTGGCCGCCGTGGTGAAGGCCTACGACGTGCGCGGATTGGTCGGAGAACAGATCGACGAGCAGTTCGTCGGCGATGTCGGACGGTCCTTCGGTGGACTGATGGGCTCGGAGGGTGCGACCTCGGTGGTCGTCGGCTACGACATGCGTGAGTCGTCCCCGACGCTGGCCAGGGCCTTCGCCGACGGCGTGTGTGCGCAGGGCCTCGACGTCGTCCTGATCGGGCTCGCCTCGACCGACCAGCTCTACTTCGCGTCGGGCGTGCTCGAGCAGCCCGGCGCGATGTTCACCGCGAGCCACAACCCGGCCGCCTACAACGGGATCAAGCTGTGCCGCTCCGGCGCCAAGCCGGTCGGGCAGGACTCCGGGTTGGCCACCATCGCGGCGCAGTTGGTCGACGGGGTGCCCGAGCACGACGGACCGGCGGGGACGATCAGCGAGCGCGACGTGCTGGCTGACTACGCGGCGTATCTGCACGAACTCGTCGATCTCTCTGGTGTCAGACCGCTCACGGTCGCCGTGGACGCCGGGAACGGCATGGGTGGGCACACTGTTCCGGCGGTACTGGGGGATTCCCCGGTGTTCACTGTGCGTTCACTCTACTTCGAGCTCGACGGAACCTTCCCCAACCACGAGGCCAACCCGCTCGATCCGAAGAACCTGGTCGATCTCCAGGCGTTCGTGCGTGAGACCGGCGCCGACATCGGGCTCGCGTTCGACGGTGACGCCGACCGCTGCTTCGTCGTCGACGAGCGCGGCGAGCCGGTGTCGCCGTCCGCGGTCACCGGCCTCGTCGCCGACCGCGAGCTCGCCAAGAACCCCGGCGCGACGATCATCCACAACCTGATCACCTCGCGCGCGGTGCCGGAGCTGGTCACCGAGCTGGGTGGGACCCCGGTCCGCACCCGCGTCGGACACTCCTTCATCAAGGCGCAGATGGCGCAGACCGGGGCCGTCTTCGGCGGCGAACACTCCGCGCACTACTACTTCCGCGACTTCTTCAACGCCGACTCCGGGATGCTGGCGGCCATGCACGTCCTGGCGGCGCTGGGTGCGACCGACAAACCCGCCTCCGAGCTGTTCGCCGACTACGAGCGCTACAGCGCGTCGGGCGAGATCAACTCGACGGTCGCCGACGCCCCGGCCCGCACCGCCGAGGTGGTCGCGGCGTTCGCCGACGACGCCACCGACATCGACGAACTCGACGGGGTGACGGTCAGTCTCACCGACGGCTCGTGGTTCAACCTGCGGGCGTCGAACACCGAACCACTGCTGCGTCTCAACGCCGAGGCGCCGGATCCGGCACGGATCGACGCCCTGGTCGAGCGCATCCTGGCCATCGTCCGGGCCTGACGCCGATACCGTAGATCCCATGCTCACCGGTGCCCCCGACCTCGACGACGTGGCCCGCCTGCAGGCGGCCGACGTCGACGGCCGCCTACGGCTGGCCGCGATGACCGGCGCGCAGGTCAGAGCCGTCGACGAGGCTGTGCGTGAGGGGGTGCTCGCGCCGCTCGTCGACCTCCGGCCCCGGGCGGTCGTCCTGGTGGTGGGTGGCGCGAGCGCGTCGGCCGCCGCCGACCTGGTGGTCACGACGATGGCCGCACGCATCGATGTGCCGCTCGTCGTGGCGGGCAGCCTGCCCGGGTGGATCGGTCCGCTCGACCTCGTGGTGCTGATGGGTGACGACGCCGGCGACATGACCTTCGCCGACGCCGCGGCCCGGGCCACCCGCCGCCGCGCCGAACTCGTCGTCGACGTCCCACTGGAAGGCCCGCTGCGTGAGGCCGCGGGCGGGTCGGCCCTGGATCTGTCGCCACGCGTCCCCACCCCGCCCGAGTTTCGGTTCGTCGGGCATGTGGTGGCGCTGCTCGCCGTGCTGGGATCGTTGACCACCGTGCGCTCGACCGGCCCACGGGTGGACCTGGGGGCGCTGGCGCAGGCGCTCGACGACGAAGCCGCCGCGGCGCACCCCGGCAACGAGGTGTTCCACAACGCGGCCAAGGGCCTGGCCGCGCGCGTGGCCGATCGTTCGGTGGCCTGGGCGGGTGACACCCCCGCGTCGACCGTGATCGCCGGGCACGCCGCCCGCTCGATGTACACGATCGCGGGGGTGAGCGGCGTCGGGTGCGACCTGGCTCAGGCGGTGGCCGGAGCGGCCGGTCGCCCGGTCGACACGTCCGGCGCGCCGGTCGACTCGATATTCCACGATCCCGAGTTCGACGGACCCGTCGAACGTCCCGTCCGGGTCCAGGTCATCACCACGCCGTCGTCGGAGTGGTCGGTGCAGCAACGGATCTCGATACTCCCGGACGCCGATGTGGTGGCCATCGCCGGGCCGGCCCCGAGGATGCCCGAGCCGGGACGCCCCGACGAGGTCGGTGACACCCCCGACGATCTGGTGCATCTCCTGGTCCTCTCGTTGCGGATCGAGATGGCGGCGATCTACCTCCGGTTGACCGGAGCGCGCTGATGCGGTTGCTCGAGGGCATCGTCCGGCCGTACGCGTGGGGATCGCGAACATCGTTGGCGCAGTTGCGCGGCCACCCGACACCGTCACCGCACCCGGAGGCCGAACTGTGGTTCGGCGCGCACCCCGGGGCGCCGTCGCTGGTGGTCGGCGACGACGCGACCGATCCGTCGGCCGACCTGCTGTCGGTGATCGAGCGCGATCCGGATGCCGAACTCGGTGGCGAGTGTGCGCAGACCTTCGCCAACCGCCTGCCGTTCCTGGTCAAGATCCTCGCCGCCGACGAGCCGCTGTCGCTGCAGGCCCATCCGACCCTGGAGCAGGCCCGTGCGGGCTTCGCCCGGGAGAACGCGGCCGGTATCCCCGTCGGGGCGACCAACCGCAACTACCGCGACGACAACCACAAACCGGAACTCGTGGTGGCGCTCACCGAGTTCGACGCCCTCGCCGGGTTCCGTGATCCGGCCACGACCATCGAGCTGCTGCGGGATCTGCAGGTCGCCGAGCTCGACCCGTACCTGGGTCTGCTCGCGGGACAACCGGACTCGGACGGGCTGCGCGCACTGTTCACCACGTGGCTGACCCTGCCCGACGCGATCCTGCAGGCCCTGATCCCACCGGTCCTCGAGGGGGCGATCGCCTACCTCGGCCGGGGTGGGCGTCGATTCACCCGTGAGCTGCAGACGGTGCTCGAGCTCGGTGAGGCCTACCCGATGGACCCGGGCGTGCTGACGGTGTTGCTGCTCAACCGGATCCGACTCGAACCGGGGGAGGGCCTGTATCTCGGTGCGGGCAACCTGCACGCCTACCTCCAGGGCACCGCCGTGGAGGTCATGGCCAACTCCGACAACGTGCTCCGGGGCGGACTGACGCCCAAGCACATGGACGTGCCCGAGCTGCTCGCGGTGCTGGACTTCGCGCCCACCGCACCGTCGGAACTGCTGCCCGGGATCCACACACTCGGGGCCGAACGGATCTACTCCACACCCGCATCCGAGTTCCGGCTCTCCCGGGTCGAACTCGACGGCACCGGGCTGCAGCGGACGTCGTCGATCTCGTTCGACGCCGCGGGTCCGCAGATCCTGACGGTCATCGCCGGGACGATCGAGATCCGGACCCCCGACGGCAGGGTGCTGTCGGTGCCTGCGGGGTCGTCGGCGTGGCTCGGTGACGCCGATCCCGATGTGGTGGTCCGTGCCGCGTCGAGCCGGTCGGTGTTCTTCCGCGCGCTGGTACCGGGCGTCGGTCCGCGGACCGAGGAGCGCGGTCAGGCCGGCGTCAGCGAATCGACGAGTCGCTCCCACTGATCGCCGATGGCCTCGACGGTCAGGCCCTCGTGCACCATCAGGTGATGCACCGAGGCGGCCTCGAGCGGGGCCAGCAGCGCGAGTGAGACGGTGGGTACGGCGTCGCCGAAACCCATGTCGGTCAACAGTGTCTGGACGTGGATGACCGCGACGCGGTGGGCCGGGTGCGCCAGACGCGCCGGCCCGGAGGCGTCGTCGGCCTCGATGAGGATGTCGAGGTGCGCGCAGACCATGGCGAGCCGGGCCCGTCCGTAGGCCACGAGACGTTCGGCGGCGGGCGCTCCCGGGCCGAGCGGCGGCGGACCGGACAGGAACGACCGCTGCATCTCGGTCTCGGAGTGGTCGAGCAGTGACATCATCAGTCCCGCGCGGCCACCGAACCGACGGAACACGGTGCCCTTGCCGACGCCTGCCTCACGCGCGACCGCGTCCATCGTCACCGCTGCGGCGCCGTGGTTGTCGATGAGCCGCTTGGCGGCCGACAGCAGCAGGGCGCGGTTGCGGATCGCGTCGGAGCGCTCGGAATCGCCCGGACCGGCCATCGTCAGGCTCAGTGCGGACGGCGTCGGAGTGCCCGATGATCTCGACCCGCCACTGGTTGCCACATCGCTGAGCGTAATGGTTGACCGCCGGGGAATAGATACGGACCATGGTCCGGTTAATGCACTACGAACCGTTCAGGGGCGGCAGCCGAGTGCGCCCGCGGCGATATCGAGGAGTGATGTGAGATGTCCGAGTCCGTGAAGATCGTGGCCCTGGTGGGCAGCCTGCGTGCGGAGTCGATCAACCGCAAGGTGGCGGAGCTGGCCGCGGCCGGTGCGCCGGAGTCGGTGTCGGTCGAGATCTACGAGGGTCTCGCGACGGTCCCGTTCTACGACGAGGACCTCGATGTCGAGCCGCTCGATCCCGCCGTCGACTCCCTGCGCACCGCGCTGTCCGACGCCGACGCCGTGTTGATCGTGACGCCGGAGTACAACGGCACCATCCCCGCCGTCGTGAAGAACGCGATCGACTGGGGTTCGCGTCCGTACGGCAACGGGTCCCTGAAGGACAAGCCGGTCGCCGTGATCGGTGCCTCGTTGGGTCGGTATGCCGGCAAGTGGTCGCAGGAGGACGCGCGCAAGTCGGTCGGCATCGCCGGCGGCAAGGTCGTCGACAGCATCGAGGTGGGTATCGCCACGTCGGAACTCGACGGCCGCGCGGTCTCGGACGTACCCGAACTGGTCGAGCAGGTGCGGTCCGCGGTGGCCGATCTGGTCGCAGCCGTGGGGGTCACTGTCTGACCCCGGGTGTACTCATGGAACGACCCGATGGCGGCATCACGACATGTGGTGCCGCCATCGGCATCTGTGTGACCTGCGACACGCCGAAGGGATTTCCGCCACGCCCGGGCGCACCCCTCCGACCTGCGACTTCCATGAATGTTATTCGCAACCCCTTGTGTTGCTTACGTATGTCAGACACTAGGTGTAGTGTTTGGCAGACCGACAGGCCGCGCGATGTGCGAGTCCGTCAGCGCCCCGCACATCGTGAGTATCGAGGAGTTCCCCATGAGCATCACCGTCTACACCAAGCCGGCCTGCGTGCAGTGCAACGCCACCTACAAGGCCCTCGACAAGCAGGGTCTGGACTACGAGATCGTCGACATCAGCCAGGACGACGAGGCTCGTGACTACGTGATGGCGCTCGGTTACCTGCAGGCGCCCGTCGTGGTCGTCGGCGAGGACCACTGGTCCGGTTTCCGCCCGGATCGCATCAAGGCGCTCGCCGTCGCCGCTGCCTGATCGCACTAGTCCGTTCCATGTCTGGAGGTCCACCATGTCGACCCCGGACGGCTCCATCTCCGATCGCCCGGCCTCCGAGCATCCAGCCGGGGCGCCGCTGATCGTCTACTTCTCCAGCGTCTCGGAGAACACCCATCGTTTTGTCGAGAAGCTCGGTCTCCGGTCCGTCCGGATCCCGGTCGTCGACCGGGCGGAGCGGGTCAGCTCGTTCACCGTCGACGAGCCCTACGTACTGATCTGTCCGACCTACGGCGGCGGCAAGCCGTCGGAGGCCGGCACCGGACCGGTACGGGCCACCGGGGGATTCGTCCCCAAGCAGGTGGTCAAGTTCCTGAACAACGAGCACAACCGTTCGCTGATCCGCGCCGTCATCGCAGCGGGGAACACGAACTTCGGCGAGGAGTTCTGCCACGTCGGAGACATCATCTCGGCCAAGTGCCGTGTTCCGTACCTCTACCGATTCGAACTGATGGGCACCGCTGAGGACGTCGACCGCGTCCGAGACGGCCTCCGCGAGTTCGACACCGACGCCGCGATCGCGCGGACCGTCCCCGCCTGAATCGCGTTCTCGCACCTCGGCGCAGTCGGTGGGTCCCGCCTCACCGCACCTCGCCCCGCAGTCATCGCAGTTGTCCCAGTCATCCCAGTATTCGACCCACCACCCACAGGAGCTCCAGTGTCGCCAACCGTTACCCCCGTCAAAGACGCGACCGACGCCTCGGCGAGCACGTCGGGGACCCACGTCGGTCCGGCCGGACACGAGCCCGCGGAGATGGACTACCACTCGCTCAACGCGATGCTCAACCTGTACGACGCGGACGGGAAGATCCAGTTCGAGAAGGATCGCGAGGCGGCGAACCAGTACTTCCTCCAGCACGTCAACCAGAACACCGTCTTCTTCCACGACCTCGACGAGAAGCTCGACTACCTGGTGGAGGAGAACTACTACGAGCCCGAGGTCCTCGAGCGCTACGACCGCGAGTTCGTCAAGGACCTCTTCGGCTACGCCTACAAGAAGAAGTTCCGGTTCCCCACCTTCCTGGGGGCGTTCAAGTACTACACCTCGTACACGCTGAAGACGTTCGACGGGAAGCGCTACCTCGAGCGCTTCGAGGACCGCGTCTGCATGGTCGCGATGACCCTCGCCGACGGCGACACCGAACTGGCTCGTGCCCTCGTCGACGAGATCATCTCCGGTCGGTTCCAGCCGGCCACCCCGACGTTCCTCAACTCGGGCAAGAAGCAGCGCGGCG